>NZ_JBIAYX010000002.1:0-501437 GCF_042898365.1 Streptosporangium sp. NPDC000509
GCGCGGCGCGGCCGGCCGGGGGCCCGGGGCCCGGGGGGGGGGGGGGGGGGGGGGGGGGGGGGGGGGGGGGGGGCCCCCCCCCCCCCCGGACCGCTTCCCCGGCCCGCGTCCACGGCCCGGGCGACGGGCTCGGAAGGCCGCGGGGTCAGCTCCCGCGCAGCTCGCTGACGAGCTGCCGGGTCGTCGGTGTCGGCCCCACTCCGAGCTCGGCCAGGGCCTTGGTGAGCCGCTGGAACTCGGCCAGCACCGCGTGCGGCGCGCCCAGCGCCCCCTCCACCTGCATCCGTACGCAGTAGGCGGACTCGCAGAACGGATCCCGGTTGATCGCGAACGAGGCCGCCCGCCTGGCACGCTCCAGGTAGCCGAGCGACAGCGCCACCTCGGCGGCGTCGACCGCCGCGTTGACGATCATCACCTCCAGCTCGTGCCGGCGTTCCTCGGCCCACTCCAGCTCGCTCTCCGGCAGGTAGGGCCCCTCGACCAGTTCCAGCGTCGACTCGATCCGCTCCAGCCGCTCCGCGCCGCGCAGCCCGTACGCGTCCTTGATCATCCGTTCGAAGCGCAGGTCGGTGCTGTCCACGTACAGGCCGTCGGCCCAGCGGACGTGGCTCTGCGAGGTCCTGGCGAGGTTCACCCCGGTCGCCTGGCGCAGCTTGTGCACCACCTGGCGGAAGTAGTTGCCGCCTCGGCGCGGGTCGGCGTCGGGGAAGAGCCGTTCCTGCAACCGGTGCCGCTCCACGCCCTCGGGGTGCAGCGTGAGGTAGGCGGCCAGCTCCAGCACCTTGGTCCGGCGCGAGCAGCGCGGCACGCCGTCCACGATCAGGTCGAGCACCGGGCCGTGCGTGTGCACGTCGACGACGATCACCCGCTCGGAGGCCGCGACCGGCTGGCGCTTGCGCGCCTCCGGCGGCTGGTGGCCGACCAGCTGACGCCAGCGGGTGCCGCCGGCGTCGTTCTCGATCTGGCGGCGCAGCACCCCCGGCACGTCGTTCAGCGCGTTCTTCAGGACGAACAGGCAGCCGATCGCGTTCGCGGTCTCGTAGGCGAGCTCGACCGAGGCCGACGCCGCCTCGGCGTTGCCCAGCCGGGCCTCGGCCTCGGCCAGGTAGGTGGCGGCGAAGGGCAGCATCAGGGTGCGGCCCGCCGCCCGCATCGCCTCGGTCGCGCTGCGCAGCACCCGCGCGGCGTCCTCCGGCCGGTCGATCCGCAGGTAGGCCAGGCCCTGGAAGGTCTGGCCCCACTCGGCGTAGCAGCGGTTGCCGCTCGCGGCCGAGCGGCTGATCGCGTCGGCCAGGGTCATCCGGGCGTCGTCCACCCTGCCCAGGGTGAGCTGCAGGACGCCGACCACGACCTCGAAGCAGGGCTCCCAGCCGAACCGGGTCCTGCGGCTGTGCTCGACCGCCGACTCGGCGGCCCACAGCGCCTTCTCCGTCTGCCCTTCGGCCCACAGCAGCCACGCCTCGTGGAAGAACCACAGGTCGGTGTGCGCGCCGAACTTGATCGTCTCGGGAACCTCGTCCAGCAGTTCGCGGGCGAGCGCCAGCTCGCCGCGCCAGACCAGGGCGAGCAGCGGGTGCGGGGTGCGGAAGAACGAGCGCGGCGGCCAGTCGCCCTCCTCGGGCAGCATCCGCAGCAGCTGGTCCAGCCGCCCCTGCACCAGCAGCCCCCAGGAGTACACGCGCTCGCTGTCCACCCAGTCCCTGCCGGGCGGGGAGGCGACCGGCTCACGGCCCGCCACCGCCTCCAGTTCGTAACGGACCGCCTCGGCCCTGAAGTCGCCCTCGTAGTTGCGGATCAGCTCAAGCGCCTGGGCCGGGCGCCACTGCATGGCGTATCCGACGAACGCGACCGCGCCGGGGTCGGACTTGGCCACGTCGCCGAGCATGCCCTCCTGGTGCAGCCTGCCGATCAGCGCCTGCGCCTCGGGGATGCGCCGCACCCCGTACAGCGCGCGCAGCAGGGCGCCGAGCAGGACCGGCCGGGACTCGACCACCTGGATGCCGAACGTCTCCAGCCAGCGCAGCAGGACCCGCCAGTCGGCGCGGGCGGACAGCGCGGCGACGGCGCTCTCGGCCACGTCCGCGGCCTTCTCCACCTCCCCGGCCTCCAGGTAGGTCTCGACCGCGTCCTCGTGCATCCCGGTCTCCTCCAGGAGCCGGGCGTAGCGGCTCTGCAGGCCGGGCAGCTCGCCGGGCAGCCGCGCCTGCAGCTGCTCGCGCAGGTACTGGCGGAACCGGGGGTGGTAGACGAGCGCGCGGTCGGCCTTGGTCGCCGGCAGGTGCCGCGAGCCGAGTGACTGCCACAGCCGGTAGCCGTCCTCGCCGCAGAGGGCGACCGCGGCCCGCGCGGTGACGATGGCAGGGATCGAGGTGCGGAGCAGGAAGTCCTGCTCCTCCTGCGGGAGGCGGGCCAGGATCTCCCTGGAGACGAAGCCGGCCAGCGCGTCCGGCCCGTTCTCGGACTTGAGGCCGGGGACGATGTCGAAGGCGACGGCGGCGATCCAGCCCTTGGTGGCCTCCATCAGCGGCGCCGGGTCCCGCCCGTCCTGACCGTGCGCGGCGAGCAGCGTGCGGGCCTCGTCCATGTCGAGGGCGAGGTCCTCGCCGCTCATCCTGGCGATCCTGCCCTGCATCATCATCCGGCCGATCGGGCCGCTCAGGTCCTCGCGGCTCAGGATGACCGTACGGACACCCGGCGGCAGGTAGTCGAGGAAGATACCGAGCACGGCGAGCGCCTCGTCCGCGTCCACCAGCCACTCGCAGTCGTCCAGGACGAGCAGCAGGGAGGTGTCGGCGACGCTCTCGGCGAGCATCGCGGCCACCTCGGTCGTCGGGAAGCCCTCCGCCAGGGCGGACTCCACCGTCCTGGGCGCCTCGGGATTCAGGCCGGACAGCGCCTCGGCCAGGTAGACCATCAGCCGGGACGGGCTGCGGTCGCCGGCGTCGAAGGTGAGCCAGGCCAGCGGCCAGCCGAGTCGCGTGGCGAACATCCGGGTCTGCACGGTCTTGCCCGAGCCGGCCGCAGCGAAGATCACAATCGTCTCGTGAGACACCAGGAAGGCGGCGAACTGTTCGTCCAGCCGGTCCCTGGTGATCGTCCCACGCGGCAGTCCAGGGGGTTGGACCTTGTGACTCAAGATCATGCCAGCCTCAGTTCACCAGAACGTAGCTTCACGGCAACTTCACCGAAACCCCCGTCGAGTGAAGCCGCACTTCAATCAAGTGCTATGGCAATACTTATGTCAAGAGTGTTGCCGTTTTTAATACCCTTTTCGACACATTGTGGGCTTTATTGATCACTGCGATCTAAGTAACGGATAGTGAGGATCGCCGTCGGTTTCCAGCGGTCTCCGCCTGTCGATGCTGCGCCGCCGGGCGTCACCTCGGCCATCACCCGGGCCACCCCCGTGACGACCCCCGATCCGGCCCCGGGCCCATAACGGCGGTGGTAACGCCGGGTGGGGTGAGGTGACCGTAGCGCCACCCTTCCCGTACGCGAACGGAGCCCTTCGGTGTTCTACTACTTCCCGGACAACTACATGTGGTCCTCGGCCTTCAACCTCGCCCTGATGGCGGGCGGCTCGCTCGGCGAGATGAACCGGTGGCTGTCGCCGCTGCGCGAGGGCGAGCCCGACAACGAGGCCTGGGGCAAGGCGTGGGCGGGGATGGCCGAGCAGCAGGAGACGCAGGCCGCGGAGGACCTCTCCGCCGGGCTGCGCCGCAGCGCCGGCCTCCGCTACCTGCGCGCCTCGGTCTACCACGCCAGCGGTGAGCGGCAGATCCCCCCGGGCCCCGAGAAAAGCGCGAGCTACCAGGCATCGCTGGACGCCTTCGAGAAGGCGATCGAGCTGGTGCCGCTGAACGTGGAGCGGATCGAGGTGGACTCGCCCGACGGCGTACTGCCCGGCTACCTCATCCCGGCCAGGACCGCCGAACCCGCCCCGGTCGTGATCTTCTACGGCGGCTTCGACGTCACCAAGGAGTTCCTCTACGGCTTCATCGAGGAGGAGTTCGTCCCCCGGGGCATCAGCTGCCTGGTGATGGACAGCCCCGGCGTGGGCGAGCCGCTGCGGCTGCGCGACGTGCCCTCGCGCCCCGACTACGAGGTGCCGACCGCTGCCGTGATCGACTACCTGGAGACCCGCTCCGACGTGGACGCGAGCCGGATCGGCGTGATGGGGATCAGCCTCGGCGGCTACTACGCGCCGCGGTCGACCGCGTTCGAGCCCAGGATCAAGGCGTGCGCCGCCTGGGGCGGCATCTGGGACTGGGGCGCCACCTGGGAGAAGCGCTGGGCGACCCGGTCCAAGACCGTGTCCGTGCCGTGGTTCCAGCTGCCCTGGGTGATGGGTACCGACACCATGGAGGCCGGCCTGGAACGCGTCAGGCAGTGGACGCTGGTGGACGTACTCCCCAAGATCACCCAACCGCTGCTCATCGTGCACGGCGAGAACGACCGCCAGGTCGCGGTCGAGGACGCGCACAAGGCCTACGCGGCGGCCGGTTCCGCGGACAAGACGCTGCGGATCTTCACCGTCGCCGAGGGCGGCGCCGAGCACTGCCAGACCGACGAGCCCGACCCGGCCCGCCAGCTGATCGCCGACTGGTTCGGCCAGCGCTTCGGCACCCTGCCCGCGCAGGACTGACCCGCCGCCGTCCACGGGTTCACGAGGGTTTCGTGAGGGTTTCGTGAGAATGAGGAGACATCGGGATGAGCACTGACACCGGCGGCGGGTCCGCACGCAAGGTGACGCTCGACGACGTGCACGCGCTGTGCGACCGGTACCGGAACTGGGGCAGGTGGGGCCCGGACGACCAGCTCGGCACACTCAACCACATCGAGCCGGAGATGGTCGTCGCCGCGGCGAGACTGGTCCGGCAAGGCAAGATCATCTCCTGTGCGCTGCCCTACGACGGCAACGGCCCCCAGAACGGCTGGGGCGGACGGGTCAACCCGCTGCACTTCATGCTGCAGGACGGCGGCGACGCGGCCATCGGCGCACAGGACCACATGGCCCGGCTGAGGTACGCCGACGACGCGATCTACATGCCCCTGCAGTCGGGCACCCAGTGGGACGCGCTGTCGCACGTGTTCTACGACGGCAAGATGTACAACGGCTACGGACAGGAGCACGTCTCCAGCACCGGGGCGGAGAAGAACGCGATCCACCTGATGACCGAGAAGGTCGTCGGGCGCGGCGTGCTGCTGGACATCCCCCGCCACCGCGGCGTGCCCTGGCTGGAGCCGGGCCAGGGGATCGACAGCGCCGAACTGGCCGCATGCGCCGAGTCCCAGGGGGTCGCCGTCGGTCGCGGTGACTTCGTGCTGGTCAGGACCGGTCACATGGCGATGTGCCGGGAACAGGGCGCCTGGGGCGGATACGCCGCGGGCGACGCCCCCGGCCTCACCCTGGACTCGGCGCACTGGATCTGCGGGAACGAGATCGCCGGGGTCGCGACCGACACCTGGGGCATGGAGGTGCGGCCGAACGAACTGGAGGAGATCTTCCAGCCGGTGCACATCGTGCTGCTGGTCAACGCGGGCCTGCTGATCGGCGAGATCTTCGACCTGGAGAAGCTCGCCGAGGACTGCGCGGACGACGGCGTGTACGAGTTCATGTTCGCCGCGGGGCCGCTCCCGTTCACCAAGGCGGTCGGCTCGCCGCTCAACCCGATGGCGATCAAATGAACATCGACGAACTCGACCGGCTCCCGGTCGCCTGGGAGCCCGACCCCGCCGACTTCCCCGCCACCCCGCTGGGACGGATGGCGGCCAGGCACGGAATCGCCACCTTCGAGGAGGTGGCGGCCCGCGCCGCCGCCGACCCCGCGTGGTTCTGGGGCGCCGCCGCCGACGACGTGCTGCGCTGGCGGCGACCGTACGACACGGTGCTCGACCTGTCGGACGGCCCGCAGTTCCCGCACTTCTTCAAGGGCGGCGGGCTCAACTGGGCCGACTACGCGGTGGACCGGTGGGTCGAGGAGAACCGCGGCGACGACGAGGCGATCGTCTGGGAGGGCGACGACGGCTCGGTCCGCACCGTCACCTACCGCGAACTGAAGGAGCGCATCGACCGGGCCGCGGGCGCGTTCACCGCGCGCGGCGTCGGCGTGGGCGACGTGGTCGCGCTGTACCTGCCGATGGTGCCCGAGGCCGTGGTGGTCGTGCTCGCCGCCGCCAAGATCGGCGCCGTCGTGGCACCGTTCTTCAGCGGCTTCGGCCCCACCCCGGTGCGCGAACGGCTGCTGGACTCCGGCGCCAAGCTGATGGTCACCGCGGACGGCTTCGAGCGCCGAGGCAGGCTCGTCCCGATGAAGGAGACCTTCGACGAGGCCGCCGAGGGCCTGTCGGAGCTGCGTACCGTGCTGGTGGTGCGCCGGCTGGGCCGGGACGCCCCGATGACCGCGGGCCGCGACGAATGGTGGGACGAGGCGCTCGCCGCGGCCGAGCCCGTCGCGGAGACCCCGGTCCTGGACGCCGAGACCCCCTGCATCCTGCTGTACTCCTCGGGCAGCACCGGCCGGCCCAAGGGCTGCCTGCACACCCACTCCGGCCTGCCGTTCAAGTTCGCGCAGGAGGCGAGACACGGGTACGGCATGGACAGGGGCGACCGGCTGCTGTGGCTCACCGACATGGGCTGGGTGATGGGCGTCTACACGATCACCGCCGCCCTCACCAACGGCGCCACCGCCGTGCTGTACGAGGGCACCGCCGACCACCCCACGCCCGACCGGCTCTGGTCGCTGGTCGAGCGGCACCGGGTGACGGTGCTGGGCGTCTCCCCCACCCTGGTCAGGATCCTGGCCGGCCTGGGCGACCGGTGGCCGGACGCGCACGACCTGCCCGACCTGCGGGCGATCTGCAGCACCGGCGAGCCGTGGAACCTGGAGCCGTGGTGGTGGTGCTTCCGCCACGTGGGCAAGGGACGGACGCCGATCGTCAACATGAGCGGTGGCACCGAGTGCGGCGCGTCCATCGTGAGCGGCTCGGTGCACCGGCCGATCAAACCCGCCGGGTTCTCCGGCCCCACCCTGGGCATGGCGGCCGACGTGTTCGACCCCGACGGGCGCTCGGTCCGGGGCGAGGTGGGCGAACTGGTCGTGCGTGGCCCGTGGCCGGGCATCACCAAGGGCTTGTGGGACGGCCCTGAGCGGTATCTGCGGACGTACTGGAGCCGCTACCCGGGCACCTGGCAGCAGGGCGACTTCGCCTACGTCGACGCCGACGGGCACTGGTTCCTGCTGGGCCGCTCCGACGACACCATCATGCTGGCGGGCAAGCGGGTCGGCCCCGCCGAGATCGAGTCGCTGCTCGTCGACGACCCCGAGGTGGTCGAGGCGGCGGCGGTCGGCGTCCCCGACGAGCTGAAGGGCGAGGCGCTGGTCTGCTTCGTCGTACTCGCGGAAGGCGCCGACCCGGCCCTGGTCCTGCCCAGGCTGGAGGCGTCGGTGGTGGCGAGGGAGGGCAAGGCGACCCGGCCCAAGGCGGTGCACGCGGTGCCCGCGCTGCCGAAGACGCGCAACGGGAAGGTGATGCGGCGAGTGGCGCGGGCGGTCTACATCGGGGCCGACCCGGGCGACGTGACCGCGCTGGAGAGCCCGGAGCCGCTCGCCTCACTGCCACGGCAGGCGAGCACCACCTGACCCGCGCACGCCGACGGCGCCCCCGCGACTCGCGGGGGCGCCGTCGGCGTTGCGGTGATCCATCCAGCTCATCCGGCTCATCCGGCTCATCGCGCCGAGGCGCCCGGCCGGTCACGAGTACTCCGTCGACGACGCTGCCGTCGACGTCACGCGTGCAGAAACGCCCCGACCGGTCACGGGCGCACCGTTCGCGACTCGCGGTCGCCCGTCATGCCGGAAGGCGCCCCGGCCGGTCAGCCGGGGCGCCATGGTCACGGCCGGTCAGCCGGCCGGGGCGAGGAGGGCGCTTCTCCGCCACGATCTCGGCGAGGGCCTCCTCCAGCGGCCAGCGCGTCTCGTAGCCGTAGTCCCGCCGGAAGTACGTGTCGTCGAAGTTCATCGGCCAGCGGTGGTCGGCGTCGGCGGGCTCGATCCTGGCGCCGGGGATCAACCCGCGCGCGATCTCCGCCATCTCCCCGACGCTGCGGTAGTCGCCGCGCACGTGGTAGGCGTTGTGCAGAGGCTCGCGCCCCTGGCTCGCCCGGACGAACGCGTCGGCCGTGTCGTGGATGTACACCATGTTCATCATCGACCCGGAGTGGAACGCGGGCCGGCCCGTCTCACCGGCCAGCGGCTTGGTGACCAGCTCGTCGATCAGTCGGCGGGCGGTGCCGATCAGGCAGGCGGCGCCGTAGGCCAGGCCGATCCTGATCGAGGTGTTCATCACGCCCAGCGAGCTCCGGTAGTACTCGCCCATCGTCTCGCCGAAGACCTTGCTGCCCTCGTACACGTCGCCGGCGTGGATCCTGGCGTCCTCGGTGATCGGCTCCCCCGCGCCGTACTCGGCCGGGTCGAACAGGGCGGCGCTGCTCGCCAGCACCGTGCGCTCCACGCCGAGCAGCCTGGCCGCCTCCAGCACGTTGTAGGTGCCGACGATGTTCGACTGGATGCACTGCCCGCGCTGTGCCGCCGACCGGTCGTGCAACTCGGCGGCGAGGTGGATGATCCGGTCCGCCCGGTGCGTGCTGACCAGGTCGGCGACGAGCGCGAAGTCGGTGACGTCCCCCTCGACGAAGGCGAGCGCGTCCGGGGCGCCGGACGGCTCGGCCGCCCACTCGGGCCGCCGGTCGAGCGCGACGACCCGGTGGCCGTCGCGCAGCAGCCGGTCGACGACGTACGAGCCGATGAACCCGGTCGCGCCGGTGACCAGATAGGTCATCGTGATTACTCCTGACTTTCAAGGGATTGAGGAGGTGCGGGGAGAGGGTGCCTCACGTGGCGCTCGGGCGGTATCCGGCGTCGACCTGGAGCGCGGCGCCGGTGACCGAGCGGGCGTCGTCCGAGGCCAGGTAGGCGAAGGCCGCCGCGACCTCCTGCGGATCGATCATCCGGCCGAGCGCCGTCCTGGCCGCGTACCTCGCCTCCAGGCCGTCGTCCGCCGCACCCGCCGCCGCGAAGATCGCGGTCTTCGCCGGACCCGGCACGACCGCGTTGACCCGCACCCCGTCGGGGCCGTACGCGAGGGCGAGCGAGCGCGTCAGGTGCACCACGGCCGCCTTGGCCAGCCCGTACGCCGGGGCGCCGGGGGTGGGCCACAGTGCCGCCGCCGAGGCCGTGTTCAGGATGACGCCGCCGCCGCGCGGCCGCATGGTCGCGAGAGCCGCGCGGCAGCCGTACCAGACCCCGGCCACACAGATCCGCCACAGGCGCTCGAAGTCCTCGTCCGCGCCGTCGGCGTCGATCGGGCCGCCCGCGATGACGCCGGCGTTGTTCACCGCGATGTCGCACCGGCCGAAACGGTCCACGGCCGCCGTGAAGGCGGCCTCCACCTGCTCGGCGCTGCCGACGTCGGTGCGCTGGAACACCACCCGCTCTCCCGAGGGGTCGATCTCGGCGGCGACGGCGGCGGCCGACTCGGCGAGGTCGGCGAGCACCACCGAGGCGCCCTCGGCGAAGAAGCGCTCGACCGTGGCGCGTCCGATGCCCGAGCCGCCGCCGGTGACCACGGCCGTACGACCGTCCAGCCGCCCGCTCACGGCGCCGGTCACAGGGCCGGTCGCTGGGTCGGTCGCTGGGTCGGTCGCTGGGTCGGTCGCGGAGCCTGCCATGGGGCCGGTCACGACGCACCGCCCGACGGGCGCAGGTGCTTGTCCAGGAAGGCCCCGGCGATCTCGGCGGTGGTGTCCGTCAGCGGTCCCATCGGCCCGCCGTGGCCGCCCTCCGGCGGCAGGTGCAGCTCCTTCGGCTCCCCGGCCCGTGCGTACACGGCCCGGGAGTGGTCGGCGGAGATCACCGTGTCGTCGACCGGGGTGATCAGGCACAGCGCGCGCGGCGCGATGGCGGGCGCGAGGCTCTCCGGCGAGAAGTCCAGCGCCAGCCGGACGTTCTCCAGCGGGTATCCCTCGGGGTAGACCGACTGGATGAACGCGGCCTCGGCGTCGAGGGCCGGGCTCGGTGGCAGCGGCATCAACACCGACAGCGGCACCCGCTGCCCCGTCCCGATATGCGCACCCTCCGCGCCGCCCTCCCCGGACCCGGTACGCGCACCCTCCGCGCCGTCCCCTCCGGACCCGGTACGCGCACCTTTCGCGCCGCCCTCCCCGGACCCGTTGCGCGCCCGCTCCGCGTCGTCGCGATCCAGCCGCGCCAGCAGCGCGGGCAGGTCCGCCCCGTGCAGCTCCTCCAGCCAGCGCCGCCCGTCGGCGAGCGGGACCAGCGAGAGGCACGCCTTCAGCCGCTCGTCGGCGGCCGCGGCGGCGACCGCGATCGCCCCGCCGAAGCTGGCGCCCATCACGCCCAGCGCCGAGCCGTCGATCTCCGGCCGTCCGGCCAGGTAGGTCGCGGCGGCGGAGACGTCGCGTACCTGCTCGGCCGGGTCGCAGCGCAGCCGGACACCCTCGCTGCCGCCGAAACCGCGGTGGTCGATGGCGAGGACGGCGTACCCGCGCTGGGCGAGCCGCCCGGCGAGCGGCAGCACGCGGAAGTTCACCGCGCCGCTCCAGCCGTGGCTCGCGACGAGGGCCGGTACCGCCCCGGCCCGCTCCCTCGGCGTCACCAGGACGCCGCGCAACCGCAGGCCGTCGCTCTGGAAGTGGACGATCTCGGCGTCGACCTCGGGGCCGCCGGAGAGGTTGAGCTGGATGCCGTCGTCTGCCGACACGATCACGTGGCAGGACCCCCGTTCGGATGGTTCCGGTACTCGGCGCCACGTAACGCGACCCCCCATTACCCGCCGCGTTACGCCGTGCGCGGGTGCGACCGGGTGCTCTCGACCGGGTGTAGTGAGGGCGGGAGAAAGGAGCCCGGCATGGGCAAGGGACCGCTGCCGATCGAGGCGGACGAACTGTACGACTACCTGCTGACGCGCAAGAGCCTGCACCTGGCCACGCTGAACCCCGACGGCTCGCCGCACCTGGCCACGATGTGGTTCGGCCTGATCGACCATGACATCGTGATGTGGACCCAGCGGAGCTCGGTGAAGGCGCGCAACCTGCGGAACGACCCCCGGATCACCTGCCTGGTGGAGTCCGGCGACGACTACTCCGAGCTGAAGGGCCTGACCGTGTCGGGCCGGGTGGACCTCGTCGAGGACGACGAGTCCATGCTGCGCATCGGCGAGGCGATCATCTCGCGCAACTACCCCGAGCCCGGCAGGCCCGACTACCGGAAGATGGCGCTGTCGGGCCTGCGGGTCGGCATCGTGGTCCGCCCCGAGCACTGGTCGAGCTGGGACTTCGCCCGGACGGCGAAGCACCGCTAGGACCCGCCGCGGCCCTGTCCGGCAGGGCGGCTCAGGACGGCTGAGCGCGGTTCAGTGCTGCTCAGGGCTGGTCGGCCAACCGGGAACGCTCGGTCGCGGGCCACCCGGCGACCAGTGCGCCACTCGGCCGACCGGGGACGCCCTGCCGCAGGGCCGCTCCCACCCCAGGGCCGCTCGGCCGACCGAGGTCGCCCGACCGCGAAGCCACTCAGCCCCTCGGGGCCGGGGCCGTCGCGAGGGCGGGCAGCAACTCGCCGAGTACGGCGGCCCCGTGCCGGTCCGACTCGTCAAGCGGGTGCAGGATCAGGTCGGTGACGCCGAGCCCGGCCAGTTCGGCCAGTTGCTCGGCACAGGACTCGACGTCCCCGTAGACGGTGGCCTCCCTGCCGTGCTCGGGGCTTCCGTAGAAGGCGGAGAACCAGGCGTCGACCGTCCGCTCGGCCCGGGAGCGCCGCGGTTCGACGAGCAGGTACACCCGCTTGGCCACGGCCAGGGTCTCCCTGGCCCGCCCCTCCTCGGCGAGGACCTCGTCCAGCCGGACGGCCAGCTCGGCGAACCGCGCGGTGGGCTGCCGTCCGGCCGCGACCCAGCCCGATCCGAGCCGCGCCGCCCGGCGCAGCGCGGGGACCGACCCGCCGCCGACCCAGAGCGGGGGCGGCGCGACCGGGCGCGGGCTGATCCCGACCCCGGTGAAGGGCCAGATCGGGCCTTCGTGGTCGACCTCGTCCTCGGTCCAGAGCCGGCGCACCGCGACGAGGAACTCGTCCAGCACCGCCCCGGGCCCCCAGTCGTCCAGTCGCAGCGAGGGGAACAGACGGCGGTCGCCGCTGCCGACCCCGACGACCAACCGGCCGTCACCGCCGAGCCGGTCGAGGCTCGCCAGCTCCTTGGCCGCGGTGATCGGGTTGCGCCCGGGGGCGACCAGCACCGCGACCCCCAGCCGCACCCGTGAGGTGTGCGCCGCGGCGAAGCCGAGCATGCCGACCGGCTCCGGCGTCGGCGTCCGGCCCGCGAGCTGGTCCAGGGTCCACAGCGCGTCGACCGGCGAGGCGTCGGCCTCGCGCAGCCAGGTCGCGATCTCCTTGGGGGCGGTGCCGGCGGCGAAGCGCAGCGGCAGGTTGAGCCCGATCCGCGGTCGTGCAACGGCGGACACTCGTGCCTCCTCGGCGACGGCGTCTCGCCGTCGCGAAACGGTGGCGGCCAGCGTGTCCGGGCGCACGTTACCCCCGACGTTACGAACCGCGTCCGTAACTTCGGGGTGAACGGCGGCAGACAAAGATCACAATCACCGAGCAGGAGGGACAAGCATGGCAGTCGAACGGTTCCCGGTCGAGGGAGGCCACATCATGATGTTCGCGCGGGCCATAGGCGACCTCGACCCCGCCTACCACGGCGCGATGACCGGTACTCCCGCGATCGCCCCGCCGACCTTCGTCTGGGCGGCCGACCACTACGACCCCGACAGCGCGGTCCGCCCGAAGCCGGGCGAGCCGTGGGTCGGGTCGGGGAGCACCCCGTCGGGGACCGGCGGCCCCGAGTCGGCCGACCTCGGCCTGCACGCCGAGCAGCGGTTCGAGTATCACCGGCCTGTGCGCGAGGGCGACGTGCTGAGCGCGGTGGACCGCCCCGGCCGCACCTGGACCAAGGAGGGCCGGCGCGGCGGTGCGCTCACCTTCGCCGAGCGGGTCACCGAGTACCGCGACCAGAACGGCGAACCGGTCGTCACCTCGACCCTGGTGACGGTGCGGACCGCCCGTCCGGTCGGAGCGGGCGAATGAGCGCCGTCCCCCCCGCCGCCGCGAACAGCGCGGCGGACGGCGCGGCGGACCTCACGCCGGACGTCGCGGTGGGCCAGACCAGGGAGCTGACGCTGGTCAGGGACCTCACCCGGACCAGGATCGTCCAGTACGCGGGCGCGTCCGGCGACTTCAACCCGGTGCACACCGACGAGCGGTTCGCGGTGGAGGCCGCCGGTTACCCGTCGGTGTTCGCGCACGGCATGCTCACGATGGGGATGGCCGGCCGGGTGATCACCGAGTGGTTCGGTCCCGAGTCGCCGCTCCGGTACGAGGCACGGTTCCGCACCCCGGTCTTCCCCGGCGCGACACTGACCGCGCGGGCCGAGGTCGAGTCGGTGGACGGCTCGGCGGGAACGGCCACGGTCACGCTTGCCGTGACCGACCAGCACGGCGCGGTCGTGATGACGGGCACCGCCGTGGTACGCACATCCGCCGGTGGCGCCGGCTCCGAGAACAAGTGACGGCCGCCGCACCGCGCGCCGACGAAGGAGAGGAAACCGTCATGCCTGATGGGAACGAGCTGATCGGCCGCGTCGGCTTCGGAAGCGGCACGATGATCGCGCAGGGGTACGGCGCGGTGGACGAGGAGTCCGCCCGGGGCGCCGTCGACGCCGCGTACACGGCCGGGGTGCGGTTCTTCGACACCGCGCACTTCTACGGTTCCGGCCGGTCGGAGGCGATCGTCGGCGAGATGCTGGAGGGCCGACGCGAGGAGGTCCGGCTGTGCACCAAGGGAGGCGTGCGTTACAGCGACCCGACGAACCTGCTCACCCTGGTCTGCGACTCCTCCTACGACGCGCTGCGCCGGTTCATGGACGAGTCGCTGACCCGGCTGCGCACCGACCAGGTCGATGTGTACCTGCTGCACCAGTTCGACCCGGCGCTCACCCCTGAGCAGCAGATGGAGAACCTGCAGCGGCTCAAGGACGAGGGTCTCGTCCGCGACGTCGGCTTCTGCAACTTCGGCGCCGAGGCGAGCCGGCGGGCCCTCGCCACCGGTATCCCGTCCGCGGTCGAGTACAGCTTCAGCCTCCTCGACCACCGCTACCTGACCGAGCTGTCGGACGCCGGGGCGCGCGGCGGGCTGCGCGTCACCTACGGCTCGTACGTGCACGGTCTGCTGTCGGAGGACTTCCGCCCCGACCACGAGTTCGAGCCGGAGGACTGGCGCGGCCGCAGCCGGCGCGAGGGCCGCTCGGGGACGTCGGGCAACGTGTTCTTCGCCGGGGACGCCTTCGCCGCCAACGTCGCGATCGCCGGACGGCTGCGGGAGCTGGCCGGGTCGCTGGGCCTCTCGCTGGCCGCGTTCACCCTCGCCCTGACCGTGCGGGAGCCGTACTCGGACATCGCACTGTTCGGCTGCCGCAACGCGTCCGAGGTGGCGGACGGGCTGAGCGGCCTCGCGGTGGAGCTCGACGAGGAGGTGCTCGCCCGGGTGGCGGAGATCCTGTCGGCCGCCGACCGGCCCACCGAGAACCTGCTGGGTCGGTGAATCGGCCGATCCGCCCTGATTCGACCACTGCCCGTCCGCGAATCGGCCAGGTCCGTCCCTAATCGACCGTTGCCGTTCGCGAATCGGCCAGGTCCGTCCTGAATCGCCGGTTGCCGTCCCCGAGTTCGTCGTGAATCGGCCGTCGCCGTCCGCGAATCGGCCAGGTCTGTCCTGATTCGACCGTTGCCGTCTGTGACCCCGTGACTCCGCCCGCCCAACGTAACGCGCACGTTAACGAGACCTCCGCAGTATCTGGTCCTGCCGGCGCTTCGCCGTCACGTCCCAGGTGGCTCCCCGCAGCGGAGCCGGCGATATGAGAGGTTCACATGCGAAAGAGCAAACTCGGAATAGCTGTTCTCGGGATAGCCATGCTGGCGACGGCGTGCGGCTCCGGTGGTGACGAGGGAAGCACCGCGCAGTCGGGCGGCCTGCCCGCCACCATCAAGATCGGTGTTCCGCTGGACGTCAGCGGCGCCGCGGGCATCGCCGGTGTGGGGACCAGCGAGCGCGACGGCGTACGACTCGCGACCAAGGAGATCAACGACACCGGTTTCCTGGGCAGCTCGAAGATCGAGCTGGTGGAGATCGACACGAAGGCGGACAAGCAGGAGGCCGTGCAGGCGGTGCTCAAGCTCGCCTCCGACCAGGTCGACGCGGTCGTCGGCTTCACCCTCACCCCGTCGTTCCTCGCCGCGGGACCGCAGCTGCAGCAGAACGGCATCCCGACCATGGCGGTCGGCCTCTCCTCGGGCGGCGTCACCGAGATCGGCGACTACATGTTCCGTCTCTATCCCGACATGGCCAACGTGATGCCCCCGGCCGACAAGGAGTTCGCCGCCGCGTTCGGCGACCTCAAGACCGCGGCGTACCTGTACCAGAGCGACTCCGAGGCGGCCAAGAACGTCATCGGCAAGCGCCAGGAGGCACTGGAGCAGGCCGGTCTCCAGACCCTGGGCACCGAGACCTTCGTCGGCACCGACACCGACGTGCGCGCCCAGCTGACCAAGCTCAAGCAGCTGAACCCCGACGTGCTGGTCACCATGCCGCTGCCCGGCATGATGAGCACGATCTACCTGCAGCTCGACGAGATCGGCTTCGACAAGCAGGTGTTCATGGCGCCGGACGTCAGCGACGCCACCATGGAGCAGGCCGGCGAGGCCATGCAGTGCTTCGTGTACGTGACGGCCTGGAACGGCCAGAGCAGTGAGGGCAACAACAGCCACTTCCTGGATTACTGGAAGCAGAACGGCGCGCAGCGCTCCGCCACCGTCTTCGAGGCGGCCGGTTACGCGTCGCTGTGGTCGATGGCGCACGCCTTCAAGAACGCCGGCAGCAACGACAAGAAGGCCGTCCGGGACGCGCTGGCGGCCCTGAGCGACCTCGACACCCCGTTCGGCAAGATCGGCTTCACCCAGAACCGGGCCGCCGACGTCAAGGGCACCAAGCTCCAGATCGTGGACAGCAAGATCACCCTGTTCGACGAGCAGAAGTCCCCCGGCTGCAAGGCCTGACCCGCGCCACCCGCCCTGACGCCCTGACGCCCCGACCGACCCGACCGCCCAGACCGACCCGCCGCCCCGGCACGCCGCACCACGGTGTGCCGGGGCGTCGTCGTCGGCGGGTGCCCCCACCACCCATCACCCCCGCCGCCCATCGCCCCCCACCCATCGCCCCCACCACCCACCGCCCATCGCCCCTGCCGCCCATCCCGGAGGAAACCTCGCGATGACCTTCAAAATCGACCACCTCGTCCACGCCAACGTGGTCTGCAGCGACTTCGACCGGTCGCTCGACTTCTACACCCGCCTGCTCGGCGCCCGGGTCCTCGGGCAGCCGTTCGAGTTCGACGCCGGAGACGACTTCCGTACGATCCTGGACGTCACCGGACCGGTCCGCTGCAAGGCGGCCCTGCTCAGCTGGAGCTCCCGGGACACCGACACCTATCTGGACCTGCTGCACTTCACCGACGACGGCGGCGCACCGGCGCCGCGCACGGCCAAGGACGCGGGGCTCGCCCGCCTGGGGCTGCGGGTCGAGGACATGGACACCACGATGGCCTGGATCACCGAGCACGGCATCCCCGTGGTCGGCGGGCCGGTCACGCTCGTCCCCATGCCGGGCCGCGAGCGGCGCGTGGTCACCATCCTCGACCCCGACGGGACGCTGCTGAACCTGATGGAGTTCTCCGGCCCCTCCGCACCCCCGGCCGGGAGCGTGCGCGGATGACCGGCGCCACCGCCCCGCGCGGGGCACCGATAACGGCCGCGACCATACCCCCGCCGGGCTCTCCCGCTCACGTAACGCCGGTGTTAACGAGGAAACGCAACGCTGGCCCCGATCTCGTCACACCGCGGACAGCCAGGGCCGGGGCCACGAGAGGGAACGGAGGACGGTGTGCAACAGACCATTAACGGCTTGGCCTTGGGGAGTACCTACGCCCTGTTGGGCGTGGGCGTCACCCTGGTCTGGGGTGTTCTCAACCTCCTCAACTTCGCCCACGCGCAGATACTGACCTGGGGCACCTTCGCCGCCCTGGCCTCGCTGCGCCTGGGCGTCCCCGTACCGGTCGCGATCCTGGTGGGCATGGTGGCGGCCGGTGTGCTGTCGGTGCTGATCGACCTGGTCGTCCTCGCACCGCTGCGCGGTCGCAAGGCACCGGAGTTCTCCTTCGTGGTCGCGACGATCGGCGTCTCGCTGGTGCTCACCACGGTGCTGCGCACCTACACCGACGCGCAGACCGAGGCGTTCCCCCGGCAGGGTTTCCCGGTCGGCGCCTTCGAGTTCGCCGGCCAGAACGTGCCCCGGCTCCAGGTGGTCATGTTCGTGATCGCGGTGGTGGCGATGGTGGGCCTCGCGTACTGGCTGAACCGGACCAAGTCCGGCCGGTCCGTCCGCGCGGTGGCCCACGACCGGGAGACCGCCGAGCTGCTCGGTGTGAACAGCCAGCTCGTCTTCTCGATCTGTTTCTTCGTCGCCGGCGCGCTCGCCGCGGTGGCGGGCATCTTCGTCGCCGCGTCGGCGGCGCAGGTGTCGTACTCGTCCGGCGACGGGCTGCTGCTCATCGCCTTCGCGGTGATCATCCTCGGCGGCATGGGCTCGGTGAAGGGCGCGATCATCGGCGGTCTCGTCCTCGGCGTGGTCGAGGTCTACGCCACCACCTACGTCTCCAGCTCGTTCAGGGAGATCATCGCGTTCGCCGTCATCCTCGCGATGCTGGTCGCGCGGCCGTCCGGGTTCTTCGGCAAGAAGGAGGCCGCCCGTGTTTGAGTGGCTCGAACCGCTCCAGCTGTTCCGGCTGGACACCGCGCTCATCCTCACCCTGCTCGTGATCAGCGTGCACATCACGTTCCGGGTCGGCATCATGTCGCTCGCCCCGATGGGGTTCGCCGCGGTCGGCGGCTACACCGCGGCCCTCATCGCGACCAAGTCCGAGCTGCCGTTCGCGATCGGCCTGCTCGCCGCCACGGTGCTGGCGGGCATGATCGGCGCACTGTTCGCCCCGCCGGTGCTGCGGTTGCGCGGCATCTACATGGCCCTGGGCAGCCTGGCCCTCGCCCAGGCCATCGTGGTGCTGATCCGGATCAACGACTACACCAACGGTCCGAACGGCATCGCCGGCATCCCGGTCGAGGTCAGGACCGAGCACCTGGTCGTCGCGCTGCTGGTGGCGTTCGTACTGCTTGAGCTCAGCCACCGCTCCTACTTCGGCCGGGCCGCCAAGGCGGTACGGCTGGACGAGCGCACCGCGGAGGGCATGGGGGTGAACGTGTTCCGCGTCCGGTTCGTGAGCTTCACCGCGGCCGCCGCCGTCGCCGGGTGCGCGGGTGCCCTGGAGGCGCACCGCACCACGGTGATCAGCCCCGACCAGTACGGCTTCGCCACGCTGGTCATCGTGTTCACCTACGTGCTGGTGGGCGGCAACGGGCACTGGGCGGGGCCGATCCTGGTCACCTGGGGGCTCACGATCCTGCGCGACTCGCTGCACTTCGCGGGTTCCAACTGGGAGGACGTCATCTACGGCGTGCTGCTCGTCGTGATCCTGCTGGTCGCGCCGAACGGCCTGTCCGACCGCTCGCTCTACCGGGGCCTGCGGCGCCGCTGGCGCGGCAGACGGGACCACCCCGCGCCCACCGTCCAAGACCCTGCCGAGAAGGTGGCGAGCCGATGACCGCGCTGCTGGAG
Organism: Streptosporangium sp. NPDC000509; assembly: GCF_042898365.1. Lineage (NCBI taxonomy): Bacteria > Bacillati > Actinomycetota > Actinomycetes > Streptosporangiales > Streptosporangiaceae > Streptosporangium > Streptosporangium sp. NPDC000509. The sequence continues at coordinate 18,856 of NZ_JBIAYX010000002.1, forward strand.
TTGTCCGGTGTCAGCAAGCATTTCGGCGGCATGAAGGCCGTGAACGACGTCTCGTTCTCCGTGGGAGAGGGCGCCATCTACGGCCTGATCGGTCCCAACGGCGCGGGTAAGACCACGGTGGTCAACCTGATCAGCGGCTACCTGAAGCCCACCGCCGGGCGGATCACCCTCGCCGGGTCCGATCTCGCCGACCTGCGCCCGCACCGGCTCGCCGCCGCGGGCATCGCCCGCACCTACCAGAACCTGAAGCTCTTCGACGAGAGCACCGTCCTGGAGAACGTGCTGATCGGCCGGCATCTGTCCTTCAAGGGCCGCCGCTGGCAGCTCGGCCGGGTGCGCAGGCGTGAGGAGGCCGAGCAGCACGAGGTGGCGCGGCGGCTGATCGACCGGGTCGGCCTCACCTCGGTGATCGACGTGGACGTGGCCGAGCTCTCCTACGGCATGCGGCGACGGGTCGAGATCGCCAGGGCGATGGCCACCGAGCCTCGGCTGCTGCTGCTCGACGAGCCGACCGCCGGAATGAACCGGGCCGAGTCCGACGACATCGGACGGCTCATCCAGATGATCAATGACGAGGGCGTGACCGTGCTGCTCGTCGACCACAACGTGCGGCTGGTCACCGAGGTCTGCCACCGGGTCGTCGTCCTGGACTGGGGCAGCGTGCTCACCGAGGCCGGCCCGCACGAGGTGTGGCAGGACGAGCGGGTCAAGACGGCCTACCTCGGCGTCAAGGAACGTCGCACAGCGGACACCGTGGAGGCACCGGATGCTGGTCGTTGATTCCCTGGTCACCCGTTACGGCGCCGTCGAAGCGCTGCACGGGGTGAGCCTGGAGGTCGGTGCGGGCGAGGCCGTGGCCCTGGTCGGGCCGAACGGCGCGGGCAAGACGACCCTGCTGCGCACGATCTCCGGTCTGGTACGGCCGACGGCCGGGACCGTGACGATCGACGGCAGGGCGACCGGGCGCCGCGCCGCCTACCGGGTCGCCCGGCTGGGCGTCAGCCACGTGCCCGAGGGCCGGGCGATCCTGTCCCCCCTCACCGTGAAGGACAACCTGCTCATGGGCGGCAGCCGGCTGCCCGGCTCCGAGGCCGGCGAGCGGATGGACGAGATGATCGAACTGTTCCCGGTGCTGGGACGGCGGATCGACTCCCTCGGCGGCGTGCTGTCCGGCGGCGAGCAGCAGATGCTCGCGATCGCGCGCGGGCTGATGGCCCGCCCGCGGTTGCTCATGATCGACGAGCCGTCGATGGGGCTCGCCCCGCGCATCGTGGGCGACGTGCTGGACGCGCTGCACCGGGTGGTCGCCACCGGCACCGCGGTGCTGGTGGCGGAACAGAACGTGGGCCTCGCGCTGGAGGTGGCCGACCGGGCGTACGTGATGGTGGTCGGGGACATCGTGGCGTCCGGGCGCAGCGAGGACATGGACGAGAACAGCCTGCTGGAGACCTACCTGGCCTGAGGCTTTCCCGTCTTTCCGACGTCCCGGTGGTCCGGTCTCCCCCGGCCCGGACCACCGGGGCTCTCTCTACAGACGTTCGATGATCGTGACGTTCGCCTGGCCGCCGCCCTCGCACATCGTCTGCAGCCCGTACCTGCCGCCCGTACGCTCCAGCCGGTTGAGCATCGTCGTCATCAGCCGCGCACCGGTCGCCCCGAGCGGGTGGCCGAGCGCGATCGCCCCGCCGTCCGGGTTCACCTGGGCGGGGTCGAACCCGGTCTCCTTCAGCCAGGCGAGCACCACCGGCGCGAACGCCTCGTTGATCTCCACGGTGTCGATGTCGTCAGGGGTGAGCCCGGTCCGCTCCAGTGCCCGCCTGGTCGCCGGGATCGGCGCCGAGAGCATCATCAGCGGGTCGTCGCCCATCACCGTCATGTGGTGAACGCGCGCCCGCGGTGTCAGCCCCAGATGCCTCACCGCACGCTCCCCGGCGATCAGCAGGGCGGCCGAGCCATCGCTGATCTGGCTGGCGCAGGCGGCGGTGATCCGGCCGTCGGGCAACAGGGTGGGCAGCGACCTGATCTTCTCCCAGTCGGGCTCGCGCGGGCCGTTGTCGGCGGACAGGCCGCCCAGCGGCGCGATCTCCGGCTCGAACAGCCTCTCGGCGTTCGCGCGCAGCGCACGGGTGTGCGACTCGACCGCGAACCGCTCCATTTCGTCGCGCGAGATGTCCCAGTGTGTCGCCATCATCTCGGCGCCCCGGAACTGGCTCACCTCCCCCTTCCCGAACCGGCTCGTCCACCCCTCGGAGGTGGAGAACGGGTCCTCGAACCCGAGTGCCCTACCGGAGTCGGCCGCCGACATCAGCGGCACCATGCTCATGTTCTGTACGCCGCCGGCCACGACCAGGTCCATCGTGCCGCTCATCACGGCCTGGGCGGCGAAGTGCACGGCCTGCTGCGCCGAGCCGCACTGCCGGTCGACGGTGACCCCCGGCACGTGGGCCGGGAAGCCCGCCGCCAGCCAGCAGGTGCGGGCGATGTCGAAGGACTGCGGGCCGACCGAGTCCACGTTGCCGAACACCACGTCGTCGACGAGCGCGGGGTCCACCCCTGCTCGCTCGATCAACGCGCGGATGACGTGCGCTCCCAGGTCTGCCGGATGGATCGTGCTCAGCGGCCCGCCGCGTCTGCTCACCGGAGTGCGGACGGCGTCGATGATGAATGCTTCAGCCATGCCGCCGACCGTACGGACGGAACGTTAACCGGCCGTGCGCCACCGGATCGGGCGGCGTTACCCCGCCCCTGTCCCCGTACGGCCGGATCGGCTGCTCGAACGTCCCGCGCCCTCGCGCGTGCGCGTCGTCGACCGCGTCACGCCCTCGTCCTCGCCCGGCCGGGCGAGGGTCAGATGACGGACCGGGCGGCGAGGTCGGCGATCTCCTCCGGCGAGCGGCCCAGCTCGGCCAGTACGTCGGCCGTGTGCCGCCCCAGCTCGGGCACCGGGTCCATCCGCGGCTCGGCCCCGTCCAGGGAGATCGGCGGCAACAGTGCCCGGATGGGGCCACCGGGTGTGCCGACGTCCCGCCATCGGTCACGCTCGCGCAGTACCGGGTGGTCCAGGAAGTCGGCCACCGTGTTCACCCCGGCGTTCGCGACCCCGGCCTGGTCGAGCAGTTCGGCGGCGTCGGCGCCGTCCAGCTCGGCGAAGCGCGCGTCGACGATGGCCTCCAGCGCGTCCCGATCGGCCACCCGCAGCGTGTTGGTGGCGAAACGCGGGTCGGTCGCGAGCTCGGGATCCTTGAGGAACACCGCGCAGAACCGGATCCACTCGGCCTCGTTCTGGATGGAGAGCAGCACGGTCCGCCCGTCGCGGGCGGTGAACGGTCCGTACGGGGCGATGGTGGCGTGCCGGGCACCGGCACGCGGCTGCTGGCGCCCGCTGCCCGCGGTGTAGTTGGCCGGCTGCCCCATCCACTCGGCGAGCGCCTCGAACAGCGACACCTCCAGCGTGGCCCCCCGCCCGGTGACCTGCCGCTGGTACAGGGCCGTCAGTACCGCGCCGAAGCCGTACATCCCGGCGGCGATGTCGGCCACCGAGACGCCGACCCTGGCGGGCTCGTCCGCCGACCCGGTCAGTGAGACCAGCCCGGCCTCGCACTGGACCAGCAGGTCGTACGCCTTGCGCCCGGCCCACGGTCCGTCACCGCCCCACCCGGTGATGCCGAGCACGATCTTGCGTGGGTCCCGCTCCCTGACGGCGGCGGCGGCGAGCCCGAGCCGGTCGGCGGCGCCGGGGCCGAGGTTCTGGACGAGCACGTCGGCCCGGTCCACCAGCTCGTGCAGGATCTCCCTGCCGTGCGGGGACTTCACGTCCAGGGTGACCGACTCCTTCGAGCGGTTCAGCCAGACGAAGTAGCTGGACTGGCCGTGCACCGACTCGTCGTAGCGACGGGCGAAGTCGCCGGAGCCCGGTCGCTCGATCTTGATCACGCGGGCGCCGAGGTCGGCGAGCTGGCGGGTCGCGAACGGCGCGGCGACCGCGTGTTCCAACGTCACGACGGTGATCCCGGTCAGCGGCAGCACGGCTCCCCCTCGGTTGATCAATATAAAATATAGAGTTTTACTCTAGGGCATCAGGGTGATCAGGCTTTACTCGGGTATGCCTTCTGATCAGCCGATTCATGACCGAGGGCGTGAACGGAGAGAAAATATCCTATGAGGTCCCTGACGGGGTCTCATCGTCCGCGGCCTGCCGATCGAACTGCCTGGCCAGCAGGTCGCCGGAGTTCACGATGTGATCGTGCATCGCCCTGCGCGCGGCTTCCGCGTCCCCGGCCCGCAGCCCCGCCAGGATCCCGGCGTGGTCGTGCAGGGTCGCCTCGGGCCAGCCCTCGATCGCGGAGTAGAAGCGGGTGGGAATGTAGCGGCCGGTCAGGCCGAGCACCCAGGTGATCTTTCTGGCGCCCGCCACCAGGTTGATGTGCCGGTGGAAGGCGTGGTTCCTCTCCTCAAGCAGAGTCAGGTCCTTGCGGTGCGCCGCGGCCAGCAGCTCGTGGTGCAGCGCTTCCAACTCGCCCAGATCCTCCGGCGTCGCCCGTACCGCGGCGCGGGCCGCGAGCTCGCCCGAGATCAGCGCGTGCGCCTCGAACAGGTCGCGGACGTCCTGACCGGTGAGCGGCGCGACCTGGAAGCCGCGCCGGGGCAGCAACTGCAGGAAGCCCTCCACCCGGAGCACGTGCAGCGCCTCGCGGGCCGGCGTCGCGGAGATGCCCAGCGCCTGGCCAACCGCCTCCGGCCGGACCGAGTCGCCAGGACGCCACCGGCCCGACATGATCATGCTGCGGATGTAGGAGGCGGCCGCGTCGCTGAGCTGGGGGCGGTCCGCCTCGGAGGTCCGGGGCGCCCCGTCCGTCGGGGCCGTTCTCGCGCCCCCGGTCACTCTGCCGCTCATCGCACGACCTCTCGCCTCGATCGGGGCTTCTTCCCGGCGTCCCACCTGCGCCGACGATCCTAGGTGGATACGAAGGGCCGCGACACGGCCTCGACGAGCGGACGCTAGACGGGCCGGGGCACGGAGGCCCACGCGGGAAGGGTGAACCACCGGGGCACGGCGCGGCGCAGCGCCTCCGGCCCCTGCACCTCGACCTCGTGCAGGCGCAGCGCGTCCGGCCAGCTCAGCTCGCCGCGCCAGACCTCGACCATGCTGCGCACACCGGCGGTCACCGTCACGGTCACGGCGTGGCCGGGGTCCGTGTCGCAGACGTCCACCTCGTCACTTGTGATCACAATCCACCAGCGCCGACTTTTGGGCGGAACGTCCGGGAAGCGGAACTCGATGACCGTCCGCCCGTCGGGAACGACGCTCCGGTCGACGTTGCGGTGCATGTCCCACAGCAGCAGCTTCGGGTCGAGGTCCTCGTCGCCCAGCTCACCGATCCAGCGGATGCCCCATGCGGCGAGCGCCTCGACCACCGGTCGCAGCTCGTGGCCGGCCGGGGTGAGAACGTAGCGCACGTCGTTGTTCCTGACGTGCCTCTCCACGATGCCGGCGTGGGTGAGCTGGTGCAGCCGTCGGGAAAGCAGCGTGGGGGACATGCGCGGCAGGCCGCGACGCAGCTCGTTGAAACGCTCGGTCCCGCACACCAGTTCCCGGATGACGAGCAGCGTCCATCGTTCGTCGAGCAGTTCGACGGCCTTGGCGACCGGGCAGAACTGGTGATACGAGGAGCCCATACCTCGGAGTCTAGATTCAGCCGCCACGAACGCCAGAGGGCGACGACGGGGGGCGGCGGGGACAGCACCGGACGGCGGTACAGATCGTGTACTGGATGGCGAATCCAGCACTCCCTACCGTCGATTCCAGTCCACCGCGGATCACGACGAGGGAGCAGTGCGATGACGCCACATAACGACCCGACAGAGGCCGACCGTGCCCTGAAGGCCAGGCACCGCGACATGTGGGCGCTGGGTGACTATCCCGCGGTCGCCGCCGAGATCATCCCCGATCTGGGCGCGATCCTGGTCGAGGCCTGCGGGGTGGGACGCGGCGACCGTGTGCTGGACGTGGCCGCCGGATCGGGGAACGCCGCCATTCCCGCGGCGCTCGCCGGGGCGAGCGTGGTGGCCGGCGACCTCACCCCTGAACTCCTGGAGGCCGGACGCGCCCTGGCGGCGCGGCGCGACGCGGCGGTCGAGTGGCGGCAGGCCGACGCGGAGGCCCTGCCGTACGCCGACGGCGAGTTCGACACGGTCATGTCCTGTGTCGGGGTCATGTTCTCTCCCGACCACCGGGCCAGTGCGGGCGAGCTGATCCGGGTCTGCCGCCCGGGCGGCACGATCGGCCTGCTCAACTGGACGCCGCAGGGGTTCATCGGTCAGATGTTCGCGGCGATGAAGCCGTACGCGCCCCCGCCCCCGCCCGGCGCGCAGCCCCCTCCGCTGTGGGGCGACGAGGATCACGTCCGCGCGCTGCTCGGCGACGCGGTCACCGACGTCGTCACGCGCCGGCGGACGGTCACGATCGACCGGTTCGCTCACCCCGGCGCGTTCGTCGACTACTTCAAGGCCAACTACGGCCCGACCATCGCCGTCTACCGAGGGCTGGCCGGGGCCCCCGACCGGGCCGCCGCCCTGGACCAGGCTCTCACCGAACTGGCACGCGGCCATCTCCAGGGGGAGGAGAAAACGGTGATGGAATGGGAGTATCTCCTGCTCACCGCCCGCAAACGCCACTGACGAGCTCTGCTTCGCCGAGGGGGGATCGAACCGGGACCTGACCGGCCTGACCGGTCAGGTCGTCGTTCTCTCCTTCGGATCGGTCAGGCCGGTCATGACCAGGTCGGCGAGTTGCCGGTACGCCTCGGCGGCGTCGAGGCCGGTGCTCGACTGGATGGTCCCGCGCTGGATCGCGCCCATGATCTCGGCCGCGACGGCCCCCACGAACGACGCGTGCACCGGGCGCAGCGCACCCGCCCGCACTCCCTCGGTCACCAGGGCCTGTACCCGCCTGGCCGCGTACCGGGTGTTCTCCTGATACACGTCGTTGGCCGGGCCGAAGTCGGCCACGTCGGCGAAGAACCTGGCCGAGGCCGGTTGGAGCTCCGAGGCGACGGCCTCCAGATAGATCACCAGTCGTCGCGCCGGGTCGTCGGAGGCCGCGACCCGGGCCTCGATGCGTTCCGCCGTGTGCTTGAAGAACGAGCGCACGGCCGCGACGACGATCTGCTCCTTGCTCGGCGCCACGGCGTACAGGGTGGTTCTCGAACACCTCAGCCGTTCCGCCAGGTCCCCGATGCCGAACGAGGAGAATCCCTCACTCAGGAACAGCTCTCGAAGCTGGACCAGCGTCTCCTCGCGGCGCATGCGAGCCTTCCCCGGAATCGGCATGAGGCCGACTCTACGGCAGAGTACCAAAACTGATACCGTGGTACTCATATTGGTTTCTGGAGGAGCCCATGCCCGCGTCACGTGTCATGCCCACCAGCGAGAGCGCCGACCTGATCACCCTCGTCCGAGACCTCGCCGCCAAGGAACTCCTGCCCAGGGCCGCCCAGGCCGAGGCCGACGAGGAGTTCCCGCGCGAGGTCTTCAGGACCCTCGGCGCCGTCGGCCTCCTCGGTCTCCCCTACCCCGAGGAGTACGGTGGCGCGGGCCAGCCGTACGAGGTGTACCTGCAGGTGCTTGAGGAGATCGCGGCGGTCTGGTCGAGCGTCGGTGTCGGCGTGAGCGTGCACGCCCTGTCGTGCTTCGGGCTCGTCAGGTTCGGCACCGAGGAACAACGGCGAGAGTGGCTGCCGGACATGCTCGGCGGCGACCTGCTCGGCGCGTACAGCCTGAGCGAGGCGCACGCGGGCTCCGATCCCGCCGCGATGAGCACCCGAGCCGTACGGGACGGCGACGACTACGTGCTCGACGGCGCGAAGGCGTGGACGACCCACGGCGGGCACGCCGACTTCTACCAGGTGATGGCGCGGACCTCCGACGACCGCAAGGGCATCTCCTGCTTCCTCGTCCCCGCCGACGCCGAGGGCCTGAGCGCCGACCCGCCCGAGCGCAAGATGGGCCTGACCGGATCGGCGACCGCGACCATACGCCTGGACCACGTCCGCGTTCCCGCCGGGCGCAGGATCGGCGCGGAGGGCGACGGCCTCAAGATCGCACTGGCCGGTCTCGACTCCGGCCGGCTGGGCATCGCGGCGGTCGCCACCGGGCTGGCCCAGGGGGCGCTCGACCAGGCCGTGGCGTACGCGAAGGAGCGGCAGACCTTCGGCAAGCCGATCATCGAGCACCAGGGCCTCGCGTTCCTGCTCGCCGACATGGAGGCGGCCGTCCAGAGCGCCCGCGCGACGACGCTGCACGCCGCGCGTCTGAAGGACCGAGGGCTCCCGTTCAGCCGGGAGGCCTCCATCGCCAAGATGGTCGCCACCGACAACGCCATGAAGGTCACCACCGACGCCGTTCAGGTCCTCGGCGGCTACGGCTACACCCGTGACTTCCCGGTCGAGCGCTACATGCGCGAGGCGAAGGTCATGCAGATCTTCGAGGGCACCAACCAGATCCAGCGCCTGGTCATCGGCCGCGCGCTCGCCGGGAACCCCGGCGGAACGATCACCAGCGCCGACGGGGAGCGGAGCTGAAGCAGAGCGGCGGGCCGGTCTCCCATCGGCCCGCCGCTCTTCTCTTCTTCAGTGGGTTTTCAGCGGGTAGCGGCGATTCCGCCGCCGCGGGGGAGCGGGATGGTTCACATCTCCGCGGTCGGAGCGGCCTGCTCGCCGGTCGGGGCGGCCTGCTCCCCCGTCGGGGTGGCCCTTTCCGCACTCTGCCGGATCCGCTCGATCTGCGCCTGGGTGACGTTGAGGGTGCCGAATTCCTTGACCGCCTGGTAGTAGGTCCAGGCGAGGCTGTTGCAGGTGCCCCTGGGAATGGTGGAATATCCCGCGCAGACCTGCCTCATGTCGAAGTAGAACGCGTCGTCGATGCGCGCCTTGTTCGCCGGGAACTGGCTCACCGCCTTGTAGTTGCGGTAGCCGAAGTCGTGGCGTCGGCACGACATTCTGAAGTCGAAGCCGAGCGGCTGGTCGGGGCTGGCCGAACACAGGTCGGTCGACCAGTCGAAGTTGTAGTCCGCCCAGCTTCCCTGGTTCTGCCAGGCGGAAACCCAGCTCGCGGCGCTCGCCGCCGTAGGCTGACTGAAATTGGAAAGTGCGGCGAGTTTTTGCTGCAACGTCACCGCGTAGGCGGGCAGGGTTAATCCGAGTAGTACGGCGAAGGAGAGGGAGACGGTTGCGAGGGCGCGCTTGACCATGGACTCTGCCTTTGTCCGGGGGATACCTCTCGCGGCGGGATGCCGCCACGGCCTAACAATGAGGCGAAATATCCTGTGACGCCGAGACATATCTCCGTGAAGATCTGCGCCGATATTCGTTAACGGAGGCTCTTTACAGCTTTTACGGTGTGAAGTAAGAGCGATTGGTGCCGGGGAGTTCCTCGCCCTCGTGGCCGACCACGGCGGGCCGACGTGCCGACGACGACCACCTGTACGAGATCGGTCCGGTAGGGCCGGTTCTTCGGCCGGGCGGACCATTTCCGGTGGCCCTCGCTTCCGGCGATCCCTGCCGGAAGAGGCCGGCCCTCGTCGTCACGGATGATCGCCGATAGCTGAACCAAGTGAGCGAGCGTGTGGCGGTGAGCCACAATCGCCTCATGACGGCACCACTTACCGGCGCGGTCCAACTCCCCGACGGAACCTGGGTGCGCGGCCGAGGGCTGCGGAACGCCGCCCCCACCGGCCCGGCCCCCGACTTCGCGCTCTACCTCGGCTCCGCGCGCCTCCGGCAGCGCCACCAAAGCGATCTGTCATGGCCGCACGAATGGATCCGCTGGCCGGACTTCCTGCTGCCCGTGGACCGGCACGCGGCCGCCCGCTCCATCGTCCACCTGCGCGACCAGGCGCGATCGGGACTCGCCGTCGAGGTCGCCTGCGACGGCGGGGTCGGCAGGACCGGCACCGTCATGGCCTGCCTCGCGACCCTCACCGGCCTGCCCCCTCGGGAGGCCGTCGAGTGGACGCGCGCGCACCATCACCGCCGCGCGGTCGAAACCCCCTGGCAACGACGGTGGGTGGCGTGGTTCTCCGCCCGGCCGGAAGCGTGATCCCACCAGGCCGCCGTACGCCTCTGAGGACGTACGGCGGCTCGCCGAAGGAGGGCTCTCCCGGAGAGCCGTGGACACCCGCTCGTCACGGACGTACCGCGACTCCCCGAGAGCGACGCCCTTCGCCCGTCACGGACGTACGGCGCCCCCCTGTCAGGTGAGGAGAGCGTCCCCGATCCAGCCGTTCGGTGAGCAGCCCGGCGGGACGGCGAAGACGGCCGAGCCGATCGGGGTCGTCCACTCGTTGAGCAGGTCGGCCTCGGCCAGCCTGCGCTGGATCGGCAGGAACTGCCGGGAGACGTCGGCCTGGTAGGAGGCGAACAGCAGCCCGGAGTCGGCGTGCCCTTCCGAGGTGAGCCCCTCGTCGTAGTTGTAGACCCTGCGGAAGATCCGCAGGTTCGGGTCGGCGACATGGGCCCGGCGGATATGGGCCTGCTCGGAGATGACGGGGAAGCCGATCGCGTTGAGCTTCTCGAAGTCGGCCTCGTCGTGCTCGTCGCGCCCGGTGAGCGGGGCGCCGTTGTCCAGGCGGCGGCCCACGGTGAACTCCTTGCCGACCCGGTCGACGGCGTCCCAGGTCTCCATCTCCGCCCGGATGCGCCGCAGCACCAGCGTGGTGCCGCCGCGCAGCCACTCCGGGCCGTCGCTCACCCACACCGCCCGGTCGAACTCGGGAGTGCCGGGTACGGGGTTGACGGTCCCGTCCAGCTGGCCCATCACGTTGCGCTGGGTCAGCCCGGCGGGCTGGGTGTAGGCGCCGCGCCGGAAACCCCGCTGGATCCAGCGGACCTTCGCGAAGGAACGGGCGTCCTTGACGACCATGCGCAGGGCGTGGGCCAGAGTGAGGGCGTCGTCGGCGCAGATCTGCAGCAGCAGGTCCCCGCCGCTCCACTCCTTCCTGAGCTTGTCGATCGCGAAGGCGGGCAGCGGCGCCACCGCCTCCGGAGCGCGGCCGGTCAGCCCGGCCGCCGTGAGGAAGCCGGGGCCGAACCCGAAGGTCACGGTGAGCCGGGCGGGCAGTACGGCCAGCTCAGGTTCGGTGTCGGCCAGGGCGGGCCTGCCCTGGGTGAGCCGCCGGGCGTCGTCGGTGAGCAGCCGCATCATCCGCGCGAGCGCCTCACGGTCGACCTCGGGCCGTAGGTCCAGTCCGACGAACACCCCGTACGTCTGGGGCGCCGTCGCGATCCCGGCCTGATGGAGGCCGTCGAAGGGCTCCGTCGCGGCACCCGCTGAGCTTTCGGGACCTCCGGAGGCCGGAGCGGGCTGGGGGACGACCGGGGGGACAGCCTGGTCGGGGGCGCACGCGGCGAGGGCGCCGACCGCGGTGGCGGCGCCTCCCGCGAGCAGTCCCCTGCGGCTGAGTCGGGGTTCTGGCATGGGCTCTTCTCCGTTTCCCGCTCAGCCGTCGCTCTCGCCCATGTGCATGTCGCCGTCGCCCTTGTCGGCCTTGTCTCCTCCCATGTCCATGCCGGGCTGGTAGTCCTCCTTACCTCCGGCGAAGTCCTTGCCGACCGCGGTGAACTCCACGGTCCGGCCGTCCTTGAGGGTGAGGGTGAAGGGGATCTGCGCGCCGGGCCTCACCGCTTCGGTGACGCCCATCAGCATGATGTGGTCACCACCGGGCTGGAGCTGGTGGGTGCCCTTCGCAGGGATCACGATCCCGCCCTCCTTGGGACGCATGATCATCTTTCCCTTGGAGTCGACGACCTCGTGCAACTCGATCACCGGTGAGATCGGCGAGACACCGGAGACGATCGTCACCTCGGCGTCGGTGTTGTTGACCAGGGTGCCGAACGCGGCACTCATCCCCTTCTTCGTGGTCTTCACCCACGGATCGGTGACCGTCAGCACGGAGGCGGCCGCGGAAGGGGTCGCGGAGGGGGCGGCGGCGGGCGCGGCGGTGCCGGGGGCGGCGGCCGGTTCCGGGGCGCCCTGGGAACCACATCCGCCCAGGACCATCGCGACCGCGACCAGGAGTCCCGCGGGGGTGGTCCGGCGAACTCCGTTACGGGGGAATCCAGTGATTCCGGCACGGGTGATACGACGAGCAGGCACGTTGACGCCTTTCTTCTGGCCGGATCGGCAGGCCGCGGCCGAACGCCGCCTCGATAGGGCCATGCCGGACATGCGGCCGGGATTGTCACGCTGGTACAGGTCCGCCGAGCAGCCGGGAAGGCCGCGTCGGCGCAGGACCGCGCGTACGGTGCGTACGGCGGTAGGGAACGGGTCAGGTGCCCGGATGACCCAGAGCGGTCAGCCGGTCAGCCGAAGGTGGCGGTGACGATCCGGGGTGGGCCGCGCCGGCTGACGACGTGGCGCAGCACGGCGGAGCGCAGGGCTCCCGGCTCGATCGCGCCCGCGGTGAGGAAGGACGTGTACGCCGGGGTCACGACCGCGACGAGCACCCGGCACAGCCGGACACCGAGCCGTCGCAGCAACTCCCAGAGCACCGCCTCGCCGCGCGCCAGCCACAGAGCGGTGAGCCCGACGGCCCAGCCGTGCGCCACCAGCATGCCCAGGCCGGGCAGCAGCCCCGAGTGGACGTGCCCGATCATCTGGGCCATCTCGGCGGGGGACGCGGCGTGCGCGAGGGAGAACATCACGTGCACCCCCGCCTGCACGCCCGCCAGCAGCGGCAGGATCACCGCGAGCGTCCGTTCGCGCCCTGAGACCGCGAAGGCCGCGAGGAAGGCGAGAGCCAGCGCGGCGGCCGCGCTCGGCACGGAGACCGAGCCTCCCGCCAGGACGTGCGCCAGCACGCTCAGCCCCAGGCAGACCGCGGCGAAGGCGGCCGCGCGGGCGAGGCGGAAGGGCAACGTCGCGGGCATGATGGGGAAATCATCCCACGCCACCCCGGCGGTGCGAAGTTCGAGACCCACCGGGTGCTCCCCCCTCGCCACGTCCGAGATCCACAGGCGGCCCGGGGTCAGAAAAAATCTTGAAAGAAAATCCGGCCGCCGTGTCGAATCGGTCCGTGCTCGTTCGAAGCGTGGTCGAAGGCCGGAGGAACACGAGAACCGGCCGGACCGTTCGAAAACAAGATCAAAAGGAGAGACACGATGCGATACATGATCACCCTCAAGGTCACCCACCGGCCCGACACCCCGCCGCCCGCCGAGCTGATGGAGGCGATCATGAAGCTCGGCGAGGAGGGCACCAGAGCGGGCGCGTTGCTCGACAACGGCGGGCTGGCTCCGAGCGTCGAGGGGGCGCGGGTCGAGCTCACCGAAGGCAGGATAAGCGTCACGGACGGTCCGTTCGCCGAGGCGAAGGAACTGATCAGTTACGCCCTCTACCAGGTCCGGTCGAAGGAGGAGGCCGTCGAGTGGACCTCCCGCTTCATGCGGCTGCACCGCGACCACTGGGAGGGCTGGGAGGGCGAGGCCGACATCCACCGCGTCTTCGGCCCCGAGGACTTCGCCGCCCCCGCGTGAGACCGTCCTCGCCGACGCCCCGGTGAGAGTCCCCACGAGAGGACTCTCACCGGGGCGTCGGACGAGGTGGTTGGATCGGGGGCATGACGGTTGGAGATCCCCACCGGGTCATCGAGGCGGTCTGGCGGATCGAATCCGCGAGGGTGATCGCGGGACTCGCCCGGATGGTGCACGATGTCGGCCTGGCGGAGGAGCTCGCACAGGACGCCCTGGTCATCGCGCTGGAGCAGTGGCCCACGGCCGGTGTGCCCGACAATCCCGGTGCCTGGCTCATGCTCACCGCCAAGCACCGGGCGATCGACCTGCTGCGCCGCAGGAACCGGTACGAGCGCAAGCTCGAAGAGGTCGGCCGGGACATGGAGATCCGCCAGGAGTCGGCGGAGGCCGAGCTGGACGACGCCCTCGACGACCACATCGGCGACGACGTGCTGCGTCTCCTCTTCACGGCCTGCCATCCCGTACTGTCCACGGAAGGGCGAGTGGCGCTCACCCTCCGCCTGCTCGGCGGCCTGACGACGGAGGAGATCGCCCGCGCCTTCCTGGTGCCCGAGCCGACCGTCGGGCAGAGGATCTTCCGCGCCAAGCGCGTCCTCGCCGACAGGCGGGTACGGATCGAGATGCCCACCCCGGCCGAGCTGGGCGACCGGCTCTCGTCGGTCCTGGAGGTCGTCTACCTCGTCTTCAACGAGGGATACTCGGCGACCGCCGGTGACGACTGGATGCGCCCCTCGCTCTGCGAGGAGGCGCTGCGCCTGGGCCGGATCCTGGCGGGTCTCATGCCCGAGGAGTCCGAGGTGCACGGCCTCGTCGCCCTGATGGAGATCCAGGCGTCCCGCACGCGCGCCAGGACGGGCCCCGGCGGCGAGCCGGTCCTCCTCCTCGACCAGGACCGGGGCCGGTGGGACCGGCTGCTCATCCGCCGCGGGCTGGACTCACTCGCCCGAGCCGAGGCGCTCGGCACACTCGGCCCGTACGGTCTGCAGGCCGCGATCGCCGCCTGCCACGCCCGCGCGCTGTCCGCCGACGACACGGACTGGGAGCGGATGGCCGCCCTCTACCGGGTGCTCGCCCACGTCGCCCCGTCGCCCGTGGTGGAGCTGAACCGCGCGGTCGCGGTGGACATGGCGTACGGCCCCGAACGCGGTCTGGAGATCGTGGACGGGCTGGTGGCGGAGCGCGCGCTCAGGAACTATCCGCTGCTGGCGGCGGTACGGGGTGACCTGCTCGCGAAGCTGGGCCGCCTCGACGAGGCGCGCGCGGAGTTCGAGCGGGCCGCCGCGCTCACCGGAAACGAGCGCGAACGGACCCTCTTCCTCGCCCGCGCGACCGCCGAGCACTGACCACCGATTCCGCACCCCACGCGATGTGACGAGCGCCGGTCACCGATTCCGCGCCCGCTTGGCCTCGCGGGCGGCTGAGGGCGCGGGCCGCGGTGGATGCCCGACACCGTGGACCGGAGTCCCCCTGTCGAGAGTTCCAGCTGTCGTACTCACCAGTAACTAAGTAGCGGCGCTCACGCCCCGGGAACCGATCGTCCCGAAGATGATGTGCATGACACGACCGGTGAAAAACACGACGACGTCCGCTTTCTACGCGCAGGCCGTCATCTCCTTCGGACTGTCGGTGGCGGCCCTGGGGATCGGCATCGCCTACCTGCCGGTGAACACCTGGGTCCGGTCCTTCATGGGACTCGGGCTGCTCTATGTGGTGACCTCGACCTTCACGCTCGCCAAGTGCGTCCGGGACCGGAACGAGGAGGCCGCCGTCGTCAGCCGCGTCGACCAGGCCAGGCTGGACAAGCTGCTGGCCGAGCACGACCCCTTCAAGAACGACTGACGGCGACGCCGTTCGTGGTGCCCTCGCACGTTTCAGTGCCCGTACCGTTCCGCGCGCACCCGGTCGGGGGAGGCGGCCGGAGGCTCCGCTCCCGGACCGGGGAGCACGTCGACATCCGCGGCGTTCATCGGCCGGTCGCACACCGCGCAGCGCAGTTCGACGTGGCCGATCTCGCCGCAGGCGTGGTGGCGGTAGAGAACCGGCGGGCCGGCCTCGCCCGCCGTCCACCGGTCGCCCCAGCGCACCATCACCAGGAGCAGGTCGCACAACTCCAGGCCCTTGGTCGTGAGCGCGTACTCATGGCGAGGCGGTCGGCTCGAATACTCCCGCCGCTCCAGCACACCGTTCTCGACCAGCCACCTGAGCCGCTCGGCGAGCACCTTGCGGGAGATGTCCAGGCTCTGCTGGATCTGGTCGAAGCGGTTGATGCCCACGTAGACGTTCCGCAGGATCAGCGGCGACCACGGCTCACCGATGACGTCCAGCGTGCGGGCGATCGAGCAGGCCATATCACCGAATCGGGTTCGCTGCATGGGGGCAGTCTAGGCGAGAGGGTTCCCTGAAGAAACGGTCTCCTGCTACCGTTCCCTCGTTAGTTCCTTGAGGGAACCCAATGGAGGGGGAGCATCATGGACCGCCCTCAGGTCGTCTCGGCCCAGGATTGGCAGGCCGCGCGGGAAGCGCTGCTGGCGAAGGAGAAGGAGCTCACCCGCGCGCAGGACGCGCTCGCCGCCGAAAGACGCAGGATGCCGATGGTCCGGATCGGGGGCGAGGGCGGGGCCGGCGGGGAGTACGTGTTCGAGGGTCCGGACGGGCAGGCCAGCCTGCTCGACCTGTTCGAGGGACGGCGCCAGCTCATCGTCTACAGCTTCATGTGGCTGGGGGCCGACACCTTCTGTTCGGGGTGTTCGATGTTCACCGACAACATCGGGCACCTGAGCCACCTCCACGCCCGCGACACCACGGTGGCGCTGGTCTCCCGTGGCCCGATGGCCGAGATCACACCGTTCAAGGAGCGCATGGGCTGGACGATCCCGTGGTTCTCCTCGCTGGGCAACGACTTCAACGACGACATGGGAGCCGGTGACGGGTTCGCGCTGAACGTCTTCCTGCGCGACGGCGACACCGTCTACCGCACCTACCTCACCACGGGGCGGGGAGTCGAGCGGCTCGGCAGCGGCTGGACCTTCCTCGACCTGACACCGTTCGGCCGGCAGGAGACCTGGGAGGACTCCCCGGAAGGGCGGCCGCAGACCTCGCCCTACACGTGGTGGCGCCTGCACGACGAGTACGAGGTCTGAGCATCACCCGATCGACGCACCTGCTCGCGCCCTGCCCGTCGCCCGCGCGAGTAGTTCTTGATCGCCGGGAGTGGGCCCGACGGAAGGTGACCCGTCGGAGGCCCGCACAAGTCTCCACCTGTCGTCGAACCGGTCGCTCTCCCCGTGCCGATACCCTTGGCCCGAGCCCAAGGACGCCCGCGCGTACGGGAGACCCGGCGCGAGGACAGGAGAGAACAACAGGTGGCGAGGCCGTCCGACACCAAGGCGCGCATCCAGGCGGTCGCACGAGAACTGTTCGCCGAGAAGGGCGTGCAACAGACGAGCCTGCGGGACATCGCCCACCGGCTCGGGATCACCAAACCCGCGCTCTACTACCACTTCACCTCGCGGGAGGACCTGCTCCGCAGCATCGTCCAGCCGCTGGTCGACGATGTGGACGACTTCCTGGCCGACATCGAGGCGAACGCCCCGCAGAGCCCTCGCGACCTTCTCCAGGGCTACTTCGACATCACCTTCAGACACCGGGAGGTGACCGTGATGGTGGTACGCGATCTGTCCACCCTGGCCCACCTCGATCTGGGGTCTCGCATGGGCCACTGGCGTCGGCGGCTCATCGCCCTGCTGCTCGGCCCGGACCCCGACCTGGCCGCTCGCGCCCGCGCGGTCGTGGCCATCGGCGGACTCTCGGACTGCACCGTGGAGTTCGCCGACGTGCCGGCCGCGACACTCGGCCCTCCGGCGGTGGCCGCCGCGCTGGCGGCACTCGGGGCCGCCCCGTCGGCAGCCGGATGAGACCCGCTCCCCTCAGGACGCCGGGGATTCGCGAATCTCGGCCAGAGAGATCCTCATGGCGTCGGCGGCACGCGTGAACCAGTCGGAGATGGCGGCCAGTTCGTCCGGGCCATAGCTCTCGAAAAGCTCGGTGAGCCGCCGATAGGTGGGCTCGTACGCCGTCGCGACACGGGCGGCCGAGCTCTCTTCCGGGACGATCCGGACGCGGCGGCGGTCACGGGGGTCGGCGACGCGCCGGGCGTAGCCCGCGCTCTCCAGGCGGTTGACCACCCCGGTGACGGCCCCGGTGGTGAGACCGGCCAACTCGGCGAGGCGTCCCGCGGTGAGTGCCTCCTCTCCCGCACCGAGGATGAAGCCGAGACACGTCAGATCCGTGACGTTGACCCCGAGGCGCTCGGCGATCGTGTGCTGCCCCACGAGGCTCAACGCGATCAATTGGTCCATCCGGGCGAGGACCTCCGGCGGCGAGACGACGGCTTCGGATTTGCCTTCCACCACAAAATCCCCTTACTATCTAAGAAGCTTAGCTCGTGAGGTAAATTGTACGGGCCGACCCAACTTAGCGCCCGCCGCCCCCGCGATCCGCCGCGACCCCCGGGGACGGTGCTTTTCGATGGAGGAGACGTGGGGATCAGGAAAGACCTCGCGGAATTGGCCGCGATCCACGAAGAGCACGACATGGGACACACCGTGGCGGGCTGGACCGGCTCGATCGTCTGCATCATCGGATTCGCGATCTCCGGGGTGGCGATGACGGCCGCCAGCGTCCTCTTCTTCTGGATCGGCGCGGGGGTTGTGATCCTGGGCGGTGCGCTGGGATGGCTCCTCCACCAGCTGGGCTTCGGCAAGGAGATCGGGCCGCGACCGATGTCGGAGCGCGGCATGCGCCGCCGCCCGGCACCGAGAACACCTGAGGCGGAGGAGGTTCCCGGAGAAGCGGCACGATCCCGTACGGAACCTCACACCTCCGCCCGCCCGGCTCAGCCCGCGACGATGGCCCAGACCGCATCGGGCACGCCCCTCGGCCTCTGATCGGGCCGTCCCCTTGTCCGAGCCGGCAGGCCGGTCCCTCGAACGAGGGACCGGCCTGCCGGTTTTTCAAGCCTCTTCAGGGCCTCTTCCAGCCTGCCCCGGTCCGCTCACCCGGTTTCCAGCCTTCCCGGCTCACCCGCATCCGGGCCGGTCACGTTCGCGAGGAAAGGCGCCCGTCCGAGCGAGGGCCCGACCGGCCAGGGCGTCGGGCACTCATTCCACATCCGCCAGATGGGACGAAAGCGTGCAACTATAGTGTAATTCTCCTACCGGGGCCGCCCAGGCTACATACCTGGTAAGACGGAGGGAACGCCCGCCCTGTGAACTGCGGGTCTAAGGAGTCTTTCCATGTCACCCGAAGGTGTGAACACGCTCTCGATCTCGGCCGACGTACGCGGAAACGCCATCGTGGTCCGTCTGATCGGCGAGCTTGACTACGACTACGCGCCGATCTTGCGGAGGGAACTCACCCAGGCCTGGAGCCTGGGAACCGGCAACCTGTCATCCAGGCTTACACCGCCCGCGGCACCCGGCACACCATCGGAGCTTCCAGCGTCCCAGACCCCCGACGCGTCGTCCGACCCCGTGGCCCCCTCGTCGCTCGACACACCGCCGGTGCCAGCTCTCTCGGCCCCCGGCACCCCCTCCGAACTCGCGGCGCCCCCGTCACTCGGCACACCCTCCGAACTTCCGGCGCCTCCGGCACCGTCGCCCATCCCGGCACCGCTTCCCCCCGAGACGCCGCTTCCCCCGGAGGCGTCACTCCTCTCGGGCTCGCCTTTCCTCCCCGAGACACCGCTCCTCCCGGAAACCCCCTTCTTCCCGGAGAAACCGCTCTTTTCGGAGTCTCCTCTCCTCCCGGAGACACCACTGCTCGCGGAGACATCACTCCTCTCGGACGGCCCGCTCACCCCGAAAGATCCGCACCCCTCGGGCCCGCCTCCACCGCTGTCGCCCGAACCTCCCTCACCGTTCTTCCCCGGGAGCCCGCCTCCCCCCGCCCCGGGAAGCCCGCCACCGGTCTTCCCCGAGGAGCCCTCTCCCCTCCCCCCGGACACGCCACCGGCGGACGGGCCGTCATCGGCCCCCACGATGACCTCGCCTTTCTCCCCGCCACCGGCCTCCCCCGCCCCGGCGGCGGTAGCCGAGGGCGCACCCTGGCTCATCCTCGATCTGGAAGGGCTCACCTTCTGTGACTCCACCGGGCTCGCGGAGCTGCTGTGGATCCTGCGCAAGAGCCAGGAGACGCGGACCCGCCTGGTGCTGGCCGGAGCGAACCGGACGCTGCGTCACATGATGACCGTCACCGGGCTTCTCGCCCACTTCACGCTAGCCACCTCCGTGGAGACGGCCCTCACGGGAGAGGAACTCGGGGCGACGGAAGGACACTGACGTGGGGGTGGCTCCGGGGCACCCCGCGGCCACCCCCGCAAAAGGCGCGACCCGGGAGGAGCCTCCACAGACGTCAGAAGTCTGAGACGTATATCGTTAAAAAGCGCTCATTCGCCTGACAAATAAGTCAACATCTTCATACGGGAAAATCCACTATCCCTCGAAAGTGGGGTCCCGATGCGGAGGATGTCACCGCGGATGACCGCGGAAGCACTGCCCGAGACCATGGACGGGCTCCCCGTCAAACCCGGGGAATTCCTCGCCCTCGTGTCCGTGGACTTCACCGGGACCTACCAGGTCTACCTGGCGGCCAAGGACGAGCGGATCAAGATGACCCGGCTGTCCATGAGCCTGCTCGCCGCCCCGTTCGCCGCCGCGGTCGCCCTGGCCGGCGCGAAGGTGGTCAGCCCGGCGATGCTCACCACCTGGCACAGCGTGCCCTGGTACCTGTTCGCGATGACCGCCGCGTTCGGGCTGCTCAGCGTGCTGCCCTTCCTCCGGCTGATCGAGGCGGTCAACGCGCACATGAGGACCGCGCGGGCGCTCAACAACTTCCGCCTGCTCTACACGGTCCACCTCAAGGACCAGTTCGCCGCCCTCGGCTGGACTCCCAACCTGCCGGTGGATCCCCGCTATCCGGAGACGTACGCGCCGCTCGCCTGGCCGGGGATCAACGTGATGATGCTCGCCCTGGTCAACAGTTCCTACATCGCGGTCGGCGTGCTCGGGATGATCGGGGCCGCACCGGCCGTCGCCCTGCTCCTGGTGGTCATCGGACTGCTCGCGCTGGTCCACTATTTCGTCTACTACGTCCGCGCCAATGTTTCCCGGCAACGCCGGCTCCCACACAATCCCTTCCATTTCCCCAACGTGGAGACCTGAATGCCCGACCTCCTCAGATTCGCGTCTTGTGGGGAGACGTGGATCTGGCTGATGCGACACGTGACACACAACGGCGGGCCCGCCCTGGACGACCGCGGCCCGATCATCGAGGCTCCGGCGGTGCTCTTCGAGGTCACCGGCCTGGCCTGGGACGATCCCGTCCTGAAAAGCTACGGCGAGGCCGGAAAGATCCCGCTGTACTCCAGCAAGTTCAGCGAACGCTCGGTCGTCCCGCCGTTCAAATACAGTTACGGAGGGCGACTCCGCCAGTTTCTCGGCGTCGACCAGCTCGGCTGGATCACCGACGTGCTGCGCGCCAAGCCGTACACCAAGAGCGGCTGGATCTCGCTCACCGCCCCCGGCGAGTCTCCCGACGCGGTGCCCTGCCTGACCAGCCTCGCCTTCAGGCTCCGTGCCGGGCGGCTGGTCATGACCGCCGCCTTCCGGTCTCAGAACGTCTACACGTCCTATCTGAACTACGTACCGCTGCGCGGCATCCAGCGCGAGGTCGCGGACGGCCTCACCGTGGGCTGCGGATCGATGCGGGTCTTCGTCGACGTACCGCACATCTACGCCGCGGACGAGGCGACGGTCGGGGAGATCCTCCGGCTCTCGGAGGGTGACGGGCCCGGCGAGAGAGCACCGGGCCCCGATCATCGAATCTGCTCCGTTCCCTGATCGCCCCACGAGCGTGTCCCGGCCGCCTGCCGGGACACGCTCGTGATTCCCTTCACCTCACCTGAAGCGGCGCAGTCGCAGGCTGTTGCTCACCACGAACACCGAGGAGAGCGCCATCGCACCCCCGGCGATCATCGGGGTGAGCAGACCGAACGCGGCCAGCGGGATGGCGGCGACGTTGTAGGCGAAGGCCCAGAACAGGTTGCCCCTGATCGTGCGCAGCGTGCGGCGGGACAGTCTGATCGCGTCGGCGGCCACCCGCAGGTCGCCCCTGACCAGGGTGAGGTCGGATGCCTCGATCGCGACATCGGTGCCGGTGCCCATCGCCATACCGAGATCGGCCTGGGCGAGCGCGGCGGCGTCGTTCACCCCGTCGCCGATCATGGCCACGGTGCGGCCCTCGGACTGGAGCCGCTTGACGACCTCCACCTTGTCGGCGGGCAGCACGTCGGCGATCACGTCCTCGACGCCGACGGCCTCGGCGACCGTACGGGCCACCGTCTCGTTGTCGCCGGTGAGCAGGATCGGACGCAGGCCGAGCGCGCGCAACGCGGCGACCGCCTCGGCCGAGCTGGGCTTGATCGCGTCGGCGACGGTGAGCACCGCGCGGGCCTTCCCGTCCCAGCCGACCGCGACGGCCGTCTCCCCGCGCGCCCGCGCCCCCTCCAGTTTCTCCTCCAGCTCCGGCGGCAGGTGCTGCGACCAGTCGGCGAGCAGCTGAGGACGCCCGACGAGGACGGCGTGCCCGTCGACGACGCCCTGGACGCCGAGGCCCTCGATGTTCGCGAAGTCCTCGACCTCGGCGGTGGAGTCCGCCGCGCGGGCGACGGCGCGGGCCACGGGGTGCTCGGAGGCGCCCTCCAGGGCTCCGGCCAGCCGGAGCACCTCCTCGCGCTCCTCACCGGCGGCGGGGAAGACGTCCTTGAGGGTCATCGTGCCCGACGTCACGGTGCCGGTCTTGTCCAGGACCACGGTGTTGATGCCGTGGGTCGCCTCCAGCGCCTCCGGACCCTTGATCAGGATTCCCAGCTGGGCGCCCCGGCCGGTGCCGACCATCAGCGCGGTCGGTGTGGCGAGGCCCAGGGCGCAGGGGCAGGCGATGATCAGCACCGCCACGGCGGCGGTGAAGGCCGCGGCGGCGCCTGAACCGATCCCGAGCCAGAAGCCCAGGGTGGCCACGGACAGCGCGATCACGATCGGCACGAACACCGCGGAGATCCGGTCGGCCAGCCGCTGCACGGCGGCCTTGCCGTTCTGCGCGTCCTCCACCAGCCTGGCCATCTGGGCGAGCTGGGTGTCGGAGCCGACCCTGGTGGCCCTGACCACGAGCCGCCCCCCGGCGTTCACGGTGGCGCCGACCACCGCGTCACCCGGCCGTACCTCGACGGGGACCGACTCGCCGGTCAGCATGGACGTGTCCACGGCCGAGGAGCCCTCCTCGACCACGCCGTCCGTCGCGACCTTCTCCCCCGGCCGTACGACGAAGAGGTCGCCCGCCTTGAGCGCACCGACGGGGACGAGTTCCCCCGAGGCGAGCGTGACCTCCTTGGCGCCCATCGACATCAGCGCGCGAAGCGCGGCACCGGCTCGGCGCTTGGAGCGCGCCTCGAAGTAGCGGCCCGCGAGGATGAAGGTGGTCACCCCGGCGGCGGCCTCGAAGTAGATGTTTCCCGAGCCGTCGCCCCTGGACAGGGTGAACTCGAAGCCGTGTCGCATGCCCGGCATGCCCGCCGTGCCGAAGAACAGGGCCCAGAGGGACCAGGAGAAGGCGGCGATCGCCCCCATCGAGACCAGCGTGTCCATGGTCGCGGCGCCGTGCCGCAGGTTGGTCCAGGCCGCCCGGTGGAAGGGCCACCCTCCGTAGACCACGACGGGACCGGCCAGGGCGAGGGAGAGCCACTGCCAGTTGTCGAACTGAAGCACCGGGATCATCGCCATCGCGATGACCGGCACCGAGAGCACGACGGAGGTGATCAGGCGCTGCCTGAGCGGGGTGAGCACGTCACGCTCCCCCTCCTCACCGGCGGCCCCTTCCGTCTCCCCGGACTCCCCCGACGCCGGCGGCGCGGGCGGCTCGGCGGTGTATCCGGCCTTCTCCACCTCCGCGACGAGGTCGTCGGGGGTGATGGCCGCGGGGTAGGTGACCTTCGCCTTCTCGGTGGCGTAGTTGACGGTCGCGGTCACGCCGTCCAGCTTGTTGAGCTTGCGCTCGATGCGGGCCGCGCAGGAGGCGCAGGTCATGCCGCCGATGGCGAGCTCGATCTCGCCGCGGGCGGATGCTTCGCCGGTGGTCATGGACATCACGACCTCTCCTCGTCCCTTGCCTCGTGTCCCGGTCGTCGTGCGTGGCCCGGGGTCGTCACCGGACGGCCCGCCGGGGCGAGAACCTCGCCGCCCTCCGGGAGCGGGCCCGTCCACCGTCCCGGCACGTGATGGGTGTGCCCAGACATATGTCTCTCCTCGTTATGAGAACACGTAACCCCTATGGGGTATTTCACGGTTGGTGGCTGTGCCCGTGGCCGTCACCCGAGGAGGCTCCGCCGCCCTCGGGGTCCGGGCTGGTGGCGGCGGTGAACGCGGCGGTGCGCACGGTCCCGCCGTGCTTGAAGTCCAGGTAGAGGCCGTAGGTCCCCGCGCTCGGCACCTCGGCGTAGAAGGTGATGTTCGGGCCGGGCGTGGTGCGCCCGTCACCGGGCTCGCCGTCGGGGTGCACGTGCAGATAGGCCAGGTCGCCGTCACGCAGCGCGACCAGGTGCCCGTACGCGGCCAGGTAGGGCTCCAGGTCGGTGACCGGCTCGCCGTCCTTGGCGACCGAGAGCGTGAGCATGCTCGTCCGGCCGGGGATGAGATCGCCCTTCAGGGTGACGGTGTAGTCGCCCACGGTGGCGGTCTCGGCCGGGACCGCGAGCGGCTCGGGCCGGTAGTCACCCGCCACCGACAGGTCCATGCCGAGCGTCAGCGGCGCCGCCCCCTCGGGGGCGAAGTCGGCGAACGCGCGGTACTCCCCCGCGGCGGGAAGCTTGAGCGGGACCGACCACACCCCGCCTCCCAGCAGGGTGGGATGCAGGTGCTGGAAGCCCGTCAGGTCGCGGCGCACCACGATGAGGTGCAGCTTCTTGTCGTGCTGCGTGGTGAACCCGGTGACGGGAGAGCCGTCGGGACCGATCACCGTGAAGCGGAAGTCGGTCCGCTCGCCCACCTTGACCTCGTCGGTCTCCGGCATGAGCATGTATCCGTCCTGGGAGACCTGGAGCCCCGCGGGAACGGCCGGCGCCTTCGCGGCCGTCGCGTGCTGATGGACTCCGTGCTCCGAGCCCTCGCCCCGCTCGGCACCGGGGCCCTGAGAGCTCTGGGCCTCCGCGTCTCCGGTCGGACCGGCCATCCGGCCCGCCCCCAGGGCGCCGCCGAACACCACGGCCAGCACCAGCGCGTACGCACCCACCTTGAGCGCGCCGTTCATCGCGATCACCCCTCTCGAATACCCATAGGGGGTATCCTTTCGCTCGCCTACAGTGCCACACCACCACCCTTTTCAGCAACCCCTGGGGGGTATATCTGACGCCGGTCTCCAGGTCACAGGATGACCGATGCGCAGGAGGATGAAGAGACTTACCGGAATTCTGAGAATATTGAGGCCTCCGGAAGATCGCGGGCAGGCCCCATCCCACCCGGGGCGTCTCCTTGGCTCCCCCTGCCTTCCGGATGCCTTCCGGAACAGCCTCCTCGCCCCTCCCGTCTCCCCGAACTCCTCCGGGGCGTCTCCCCGTTCCCGCCGGTAGGCGTCCTGCGGGTCCGGCGTGAGCATCTCCTCCGGCCTCCGGCGGAGCGCGTCCCCACGGGGTTTCGGGAGTGCGGATCAGGACGGCAGACGCCGGACACGCTCCGAGGACGGGTCGTAGAGAGGTTCAGCGGTGACGGCGGCGCCCACCCAGGTTCCGGTGACGCCGACCTCGACCCGGTCGCCGGGGGCGGCGCCCTCGGGCAGGTAGGCGTAGGCGATCGAGCGGTCGACGCGGTGACCGTACCCGCCACTCGTCACCCGCGAGGCGGGCAGCCCACCGACGCGGACCGGCTCCCCGCCGAGGCAGACCTGGCGGGGGTCGTCGAGGACCAGGCAGAACAGACGTCGCGCGGGACGAGCGCCGGCCGCTCGGTCAACGGTCGAATGGTCGACCGTCGAGTGGTCGTCGGCGGGACGGGCATCGGCCGGGCTGTCCGCAGCGAGACGATCGCCGGACGAGCGGTCGTCTGCTGGACGGTCGCCGGTGAGGCGGCGGGCGGATTCCAGGGCCGCGCGGCCGACGAAGTCCTTGTCGCGGGCGACCGCGAACCCCAGACCGGCCTCGTAGGGGGTGGTCTCCGGGGTGATGTCCATGCCCCAGACGCGGTAGCCCTTCTCCAGGCGCATCGAGTCGATCGCGCGGTACCCGGCAGGCCGCATGCCGTACGGCGCTCCGGCCTCCATGAGCGTGTCCCACAGCGTCAGCCCGTACTCCGACGGGCAGTACAGCTCCCAGCCGAACTCGCCCACGAACGTCACCCGCTGGGCCAGCACCGGGACGTTCCCCACGCTGATCTCCCTCGCCTTCATGTAGCCGAAGGTGAGGTCGTCGCCGGACACGGAACCGAGGATGTCGAGCGCCCTCGGCCCCCACAGGCAGTAGCAGGCGTGGGCCGAGGTGACGTCTCGGACGTCGAGACCCCGGCCCCGGAGCCAGGCGGCGTCGTGAACGCCGAAGGCGGTGCCGGTGACCAGACGGAAACGGTCGTCCGCCAGGCGGGTGACGGTCAGGTCGGCCTCGATGCCGCCGCGCCCGTTGAGGAGCTGGGTGTAGACGATCGAACCGACGGGCCTGTCGAGCTGTCCGGCGCAGGCCCACTGCAACCCCTCCAGGGCTCCGGGCCCCGAGACCTCCAGCTTGGAGAACGAGGTCTGGTCGAACAGGCCCGCGGCGTCGCGGGTGGCCAGGCACTCCTCGCGTACGGCGGGCGACCAGATCCGGCCCGCCCAGCCGTGCGGGCGAGGGCTGCGGACGTCCGGGGGGACGTCACGGACGTCCGGGGACACCTCGCGAACGTCCGGGGAGACACCGTGGCCGGCCGGAGCGACCTCATGAGTCTCGCGGACGTCCGGAGAGACCTCGCGGACGCCCGGTTCCGGATCCCGGGTGACCGGGGCGTCCACGGGAGGAGTCTCACCCGCCCCGGCCGGGCGCCCGCCGGGTTCGTACCAGTTGACCCGTTCCCAGCCGGACTTCTCGCCGAACGCCGCCCCCAGCTCCACATGCCGCACCCAGGCGGGAGAGCGGCGGAGCGGGCGGGCTGCGGTGCGCTCCTCGCCGGGGTAGACGATGTCGTAGTACTTCGAGTACGAGTCCAGGGCCTTGGCACGGGTCCACGATGCGGAACGGGCATGGGATCCGAAACGCCTCAGATCCATACCAAACATGTCGTACTCCGGCGAACCATCCACGATCCATTCGGCCATCACCTTGCCCACACCGCCGGCGGCCGCCAGGCCGTGCACACAGAATCCGGCCGCCGCCCACAACCCGCGGACCGGGGTCTCACCGAGCAGGAACTCCCCGTCGGGGGTGAACGCCTCGGGGCCGTGGACGACCTTTGTGATCTCGGCATTGGCCAGGTCGGGAACCCTCCGCACCGCCGATTCCCACGATTCTTGAAATTTCGGCATATCAGGGGGAAAGAGAGTCCGAGGCTCCTCCAGTGGAGCAGCCGTGTCCCATATCGCGGGGTTCCTGATATATCCACCTACCAAAATGCCGGCATTCTCCTCCCGGAAATAGACAATGTTGTCCGGATCCCGCACCGTAGGCATGGACGAAGGAACCTCGAATGGTTCGGTGACTACATATTGATGTTTTATCGGCACAACCGGAATGTCCACCCCGGCCATCCGCCCGACCCGCCCGCTCGCCGCGCCCGCCGCGACGACCACGGTCTCCGCCTGGACCGACCACTCCTCGACGTCGCCGGAGCCATCGGCCCCCGACGCGAGCCGCACCCCGGCGACCGTGCCGTTCTTCACGTCGATTCCGGTGACCCGGGTGCCGGTGTACATCCGCACGCCCAGCTTCCGCGCCCCCGCCGCCAGTGCCCTGGCCAGCAGCGCCGGGTCCAGCCAGCCGTCCCCCGGCAACCAGAGCGCGGCCCGCACGTCGTCGGCGCGCAGCAGCGGGAGCATCTCCTTCGCCTCGGCACCGGAGATCATCTCCAGGCCGAGCCCGTAGGTCTCCCCGGCCCCGGCGAGCCGCAGCGACTCCTCCACCCGCTCGGGCGTGGTCGCCAGGCGGAGGCCGCCGACCCCGCGCCATCCCGGGTCCAGCCCGGTGAGCTCGGCCAGTTCGGGGTAGAGACCTGCCGAGTACATGATCATCTTGGTCTGCGTGACGGTCGAGCGGAGCTGGCCCACGAAACCGGCCGAGTGCCAGGTGGTGCCCTCGGTAAGCTCGTGCCGCTCGACGAGGATCACCTCGCTCCAGCCGAGCCTCGCGAGGTGGTAGGCCACGCTGCAACCGGCCACTCCACCGCCGATCACGACGGCTCGCGCGGATCCGGGAAGTTTCACGGCAGGGAACCCCTCTGTAACAACTAGTCCACAGAATCGGATCAATGGTATGAAGGTAGGCCAAAGGAGGGCGGCATGCCAGATCCTCGAGCGGACGTCCGAAAATGGGCTGGTCAGCCCATAACCGAGACCCCGATCAAGGGTGGCCTCAGCCACCGGATCTCGCGGCTCACCACGGCCGACGGGCAGCGCTGGTTGCTGCGCGTGCTGGATCCCCGGGTGTCGGAGGCCGGCCTGGGCATACCTCTCGACCAGGAGATCGCCAACACGGTCCACGCGGCGGACGCCGGGGTCGGACCCAGGGTGCTGCACCGGCTGCCGGACGCGCTGGTGCTGGAGTATCTCGACGGTGTCACCCTGGACGCCCATGCCGTACGGACGATTCCCGGCCCCATCGCCGCGGCCTGCCGCCGGCTGCACGCCGGACCTCGGTTCGTCAACGACTTCTCCATCTTCCGCAAGCTCGACGAGTTTCTCGCCCTGTGCCGTACCCACGAACTGAGCACACCCGACGGCTACCGGGACCGCCTTCCCGCGGCGGCGGAGATCGAAAGGGCGCTCGCCGCCGACCCGCTGCCCACGGTGCCGTGTCACAACGACCTGCTGCCGGAGAACTTCATCCGCTGCGGCGGTGAGGTGCGGATCGTCGACTACCAGCTCTCGGGGAACAACGACCCGGCCTTCGAACTGGGCGACATCGCCGCCGAGGCGGACTACGACCCGGACCTGACCGCCCGGCTCGCCCGCGCCTACTTCGGCACCGACGACCGGCGGCTCACCTCCAGGGTCCGACTCAACCTGATCATGTCCAACCTGACCTGGACGCTCTGGTTCTCCGTACACCACGGGCTGCTCAAGGAGCAGGCCGCCGACGCCGACTTCGACTACGAGGCCGAGGCCGCCGACAAGTTCTCGCAAGCCGTGCGGGACCTGGACGACCCGGGGTTCGGACGGCTCGTCGACGACGTCCGGGGCGCGAGCTCCGGATTTCCACCCCCCGCATAACCCCCCAAGGAGGCTTGAGTGACCAAGCCAACGTCGGTCGACGAGGACGCGAAGCGTCTCGCCGAACTCGGTTACAAGCAGGAGCTCTCCAGAACCTGGAGCGGCTTCTCCAACTTCGCCATCTCCTTCTCGATCATCTCCATCCTGGCCGGCTGCTTCACCACGTTCGGCCAGGCGTGGAACAACGGTGGACCCATCGCCATCTCGTGGGGGTGGCCGCTGATCTCGATCTTCATCCTGATCATCGGGCTGTGCATGTCGGAACTGGTCTCGGCCTATCCGACCGCCGGTGGCATCTACTGGTGGGCCGCCAAGATGGGCAGGCCGATCCACGGCTGGTTCACCGGGTGGTTCAACCTCGTCGGCCTGATCGCCGTGACGGCCTCGGTCGACTACGGCTGCGCGACCTTCCTGAACATCACCCTCAACCGGTTCTTCCCCGCCTGGGACCCCAGCCTGACCAACGCGTTCATCCTGTTCGCGGTCATCCTCATCCTGCACGGCTTGATCAACATCTTCAGTCACCGGCTGATCTCGACGCTGCAGAACGTCTCGGTGTGGTGGCACGTCTTCGGCGCGGCGGTCGTCGTACTGATCCTGATCTTCGGCCCCGACTCGCACCAGTCGATGTCGTTCGTCTTCACCGAGACGATCAACAACTCCGGCTTCTCCGACTCGTCGTACTGGTTCTACGTGCTGCCGCTCGGCTTCCTGCTCACCCAGTACACGATCACCGGGTTCGACGCGTGTGCCCACGTGTCGGAGGAGACCCAGGGCGCCTCCACCGCCGCCGCCCGAGGGCTGTGGCAGTCGATCTTCTACTCGGCGATCGGCGGCTGGATCCTGCTGCTCGCCTTCCTGTTCGCGGCGACCGACGTGGACGCGGTGAACGAGGCGGGCGGCTTCGTCGGCGCCATCTTCGACAGCGCGCTCCCCGGCAACCTGGCCACCGCGATCTTCACGATCTCCACCATCGGCCAGTTCTTCTGCGGGATGAGCTGCGTGACCTCGATGTCCCGGATGACCTACGCCTTCTCCCGCGACGGCGCCATCCCCGGCTGGCGCCTGTGGTCGAAGGTGGACGCCAACCGGACCCCCGTCAACGCGATCGTCTTCGGCTGCGCGGCCGCGCTCGTCCTCACCCTGCCCGCGTTGTACGAGGCCCCCGGCGGTCTGCCGCTCGCCTTCTACGCGGTCGTGTCGGTGGCGGTCATCGGCCTCTACATCGCCTTCGCGATCCCGATCTGGCTGCGGCTGCGGATGGGTGACCGGTTCGAGCCCGGCCCCTGGACGCTGGGGTCGAAGTACAAGGTCATGTGCTGGATCGCGATCGTCGAGATCGTCATCGTCTCGATCTACTTCATCATGCCGCTCGTCCCGGCCGCCGTGCCGTTCAGCGACGACTTCACCTGGACCGCGGTCAACTACGCGCCGATCGTGGTCGGCGTGATGGTGCTGGCCGTGGGCCTGTGGTGGGTGCTGTCGGCGAGGCACTGGTTCACCGGCCCGCGCCGCACGATCGACATGAACGAGGCGTTCGACCCGGCCGACACGGCCGGCGGGGAGCCGACCGGCTGACCGCCCCGCGGGACCTCCCCGCCGACCGTTCCCTGAAAAGACCGGGAAACGAGCCCCGCGCTGCGAGGCCGCGCCGCCGACCGTTCCCGGAGAGGACCAAACGAGCCGACCGGCCCCGGAGAGGGCTGGTCAGCTCGCCTCGAAGGCCTCCGCCACCGCCGCACGGACCCGATCCATCGCCGTGGCGGCGGGGGCCCCGCTGAACATCGTGAACGTCGTCCCCCCGGCGGCCGGGGCCTCCCGCCCCACGGACGTCATGTCCACATCCGGCATGCCGCAGGCCACGGCCCAGTTCCACGGGGTCAGGTCGCCGTCGACGTTGAGGGCGAACCCGTGACTGGTGACACCGCGGCTCTGCCGCATGCCGATCGAGACGATCTTGCGTCCCGTCTCGGCCGTCCACACGCCGGTGAGCAGTTCCGAGCCCGGCGGGGTGTCGCGGCGCTCGGCCGGGACACCCAGCGCGCCGAGCGCGCCGACGAGCCTCAGTTCGACCTCTCGGACGTAGTCGACGATCCCCTCGCCCTCGCCGAGCTTGACGATCAGGTATCCGACCAGCTGGCCGGGGCCGTGGTAGGTGAGCTGCCCGCCACGACCCGTGCTCACGACCGGGATGCCGTGAGCGGGGTCGGGCAGGTGCTGCTCAGGGGTTCGCCTGCCCACGGTGTACACCTGCGGGTGGCTGAGCAACCAGAGCGTGTCGGAGCGCTCGTCGCGCTGCCGCTGACCGACCATGTCGGTCATCCGCTCCATCGCCTTCTCGTAGTCGACCAGGTCGTCCTGGACCAGGGACAGTGGGCGTCGCCTCATGCCCCCAGCTTAATTTCACCGGGACGCGTCGTGACCCGGGGTCCGCGACACCGGCCCTCGTCCTAGTAGCGGGCCGCGGGCGCCTTGGGGACGAAGATCCACATCAGCACGTAGGCGACCCACAGGGGCCCTGGAATGAGCGAGAGCAACAGCCAGAACACCCGGACAAGTGTGGGCGGCATGTTGAGACTGTCCGCGATCCCGCCGCAGACTCCGGCGATTATCTTGTGATTTCTCGAACGGTACACGTTGCCTCTCTCGAATCGATGTTCTTCGTCCTTTCAAACGAACGACCGGAACCCATCCGTTCCCGAGACACCCCTGAGAAAACCCTGTCAGGGTCGGCTCGACAACTTTTTTCGCATCCGAGCGTCGGCACATCTAGGCGAAACAGGTTGATCACGGTACGTTCCGCCATGTACCTAATAGGGGATCCCCCTCCGTTCCACCCCGAGGAGCGCTATGCGCCTGAGGTTACGACGCAGCCTGGTCCAGACCGCCACCCTGGTCACGGCCCTCGCCCTCCCTCTCGCCCTCACCGCGCCGGCGAGCGCGACCACCGCGGCCCCCGCGGCCCCCAAGTCCACGGACGTCACCGACGTCCTCGCCAACGTGTTCGCGACGCAGATCAAGGGCAGCAACGTCAAGAAGCACCTGGACAAGTTCCAGCAGATCGCGACCGCCAACGGCGGAAACCGCGCCGCCGGCTCTCCCGGTTACGACGCCTCCCTCGCCTACGTGCAGGACAAGCTGCGCAAGGCCGGATACAAGACCTCCACGACCGACGTCGAGTTCCCCCTGGGCTGGGAGGAGGCGAGCCCGTCGGTCCTGCAGCAGACCGCTCCCGTGGCGAAGACCTACGCCAACCCCGCCGACTTCGTCACCGTCATCTCCTCCAGCGGAGGCGACGTCACCGCGCAGGTGCAGGTCGTCGACGCGGTCCTCCCGCCGCCCCCGGTCGCGAACACCTCGACCGCGGGTTGTGAGACCTCGGACTTCGCCGGGTTCGTCCCCGGCCGGATCGCGCTGCTCCAGCGCGGCACCTGCCCGTTCGTCGACAAGGCCGCCAACGCCAAGGCCGCCGGCGCGGCCGGTGTGATCTTCTTCAACGAGGGCCAGCCCGGCAGGACCGACCCGCTCGTCTTCGACATCATCGAGTGGCGCTTCGGCTTCCCCATCGTGATGGCGAGCACGACCGTAGGCCTTGAGCTGGCCGCCGCCCCGAACACCACCGTCCGTCTCAAGGTCGACGCCGAGACCGAGGTCGGCCGTACCAAGAACCTGATCGCCGACTCCCGCTGGGGCAAGTCCGGCGAGATCGTCGCGGTCGGCGCCCACCTCGACAGCGTGCCCGAGGGCCCCGGCATCAACGACAACGGCTCCGGCAGCGCCGCCATCCTGGAGACCGCGCTGAAGCTGGCCCACGTGCCGACCAAGTACAAGGTGCGCTTCGCCTGGTGGGGCGCGGAAGAGCTCGGCCTGCTCGGCTCCGAGCAGTACGTCGAGGGCCTGTCCCAGGCGGAGAAGGACAAGATCAGGCTCTACCTGAACTTCGACATGATCGCCTCGCCCAACGACGTCACCTTCCTGTACGACGGCGACGACTCCGACGGCGAGGGCTCCCCTGCGGGACCGGCCGGCTCCGACCAGATCGAGAAGCGCCTTGAGGCGTTCTACACCAAGCGCAAGCTGCCCTTCCAGGGCACCGACTTCAACGGCCGCTCCGACTACGGCGCGTTCATCGCCAACGGCATCCCGGCCGGCGGCATCTTCACCGGCGCCGAAGGCATCAAGACCCCCGAGCAGGCCGCCAGGTTCGGCGGAACCGCGGGCGTCGCCTACGACCCCTGCTACCACGCCGCCTGCGACGGCATCAACAACATCAGCGCCGCCGCGCTCGACCGCAACTCCAAGGCCGTCGGCTACACCACCGCGTACTTCGCCTACGACCTGAAGGGCATTCCCGACCGCAACGCCGCGACCAAGGCACTCTCCAGGTCCGCGGCGCCGGCCGCGGCGGATCACCACGGTGAGGCCGCCCGCTAGGGATTCGCTCCGCAAGCGCACCACCACGCTGTACGGCGCGCACCCGCCACGGGTGCGCGCCGCTCGGGGGACCCACACACCCTCAAACCCGAGGAGCATGATGCGCAGTCTGTGGACCATGGGCATGGCGGCGATCCTGGCCATCCCGTTGGCGTTCACCGCACCATCGGCGTCGGCCGCCGTCCCACCGGACATCTCGTTGACCGCCGTGAAAGCACACCTCACACAGCTCCAGTCCATCGCAGGCGCCAACGGCGGCAACCGCGCCCACGGCCGCCCCGGCTACCTCGCCTCGGCGAACTACGTCAAGGGCCTGCTGGACGGCGCGGGATTCACCACCTCCCTGCAGTCGTTCACCTACAACGGCGCGACCGGCTACAACGTCATCGCCGACTGGCCCGGTGGCGACCCGAACGACATCCTCATGGTCGGCGCCCACCTCGACAGCGTGACCGCCGGACCCGGCATCAACGACAACGGCTCCGGCAGCGCCGCCATCCTGGAGACCGCCCTCGAGGTCTCCCGCCAGTCGCTGGCATCCACCAAGCACCTCCGCTTCGCCTGGTGGGGCGCGGAAGAGCTGGGCCTGCGCGGCTCCCAGTACTACGTGAACAACCTCTCGGCCACCGAGCGCGCCAAGATCAAGGGCTACTACAACTTCGACATGGTCGGCTCGCCCAACGCCGGTTACTTCATCTACGACGGCGACAACTCCGACGGCGTCGGCTCGGGCCCCGGCCCGGCGGGTTCCGCGCAGCTGGAGGCGACGCTCCAGGCGTACTTCACCTCGATCGGCGTCGCCACCCGGGGCACCGACTTCGACGGACGCTCCGACTACGGGCCCTTCATCGCCGTCGGCATCCCCGCGGGCGGCACCTTCACCGGCGCCGAGGGCGTCAAGTCCAGCGCCCAGGCCACCCTCTGGGGCGGTACGGCGGGGCAGGCGTTCGACCCCTGCTACCACCGGGCGTGCGACACGACGTCCAACATCAGTGACACCGCGCTGAACCGCAACGCCGACGCCATCGCCTACGCGGTGTGGACGACCGCGACCGCCGTACCTCCGACGGTCGTCTGGCAGGACACCTTCGAGACCTCGACCGGCTGGACGACCAACCCGTCGGGGACCGACACCGCCACCTCGGGCCAGTGGGAGCGCGGCGTCCCGCAGGCCACCAACTCCAGTGGCGCCAAGCAGCTCGGCACCACCGTGAGCGGCACCAACGACCTGGTCACCGGCAGGCTCGCGGGCGCCGCGGCCGGCGACTACGACGTCGACGGAGGCATCACCAGCGTCCGCTCCCCGGCCGTCGCCCTGCCGTCGACCGGGACGCTCAAGCTCGCCTTCTCCTGGTATCTCGCGCACGGCTCCAACTCCTCAAGCGCCGACTACCTGCGCGTGAAGGTCGTCGGCTCCACCACCACCCAGGTGTTCCAGCAGCTCGGCGCGGCCTCCAACCGCAACGGCGCCTGGGGCACGGCGGACGTCGACATCTCCGCCTTCGCGGGGCAGAGCGTCCGGATCCTGGTCGAGGCCGCCGACGCCTCGGGCGCCTCCCTGGTGGAGGCCGGGGTGGACGACGTCAAGGTGACCCGCCAGTGAGCGGGGCGGTGACCCGGCGGCAGTAGACGAGACCGGGTGCGGCCCGCGCCTTCCCCCTCCACGGGCCGTCCGGATCGCCTCCGGACGGCCCGCCACGCGGGCCGCACCCTCCCGGGTCTCGTGGACGACCTCTCGCGTCCCCATTCGAACGAACCGCCCTCGAACGAACCGGCGTCCGCGGGCGGGAAACCCGCGTTCCGGGGCGAACCCCCGTCAGTCCGAATCGTCGAGCCGGGGTTTCTCGTGCGCGGTGCCCTTGAGCTCGTGGAAGCCCGGGGTTCCCGCCACGAGCAGCGTCCCGTCCCACAGGCGGCCCGCCTGCTCGCCGACGGGAATCCGGGAGATCACGGGGCCGAAGAACACGACGCGCCCGCCACCGGTGGCGGGGCCGGTGGCGGCGACCACCGGGGTGCCGACGTGCTCGCCGATCAGGCCGATGCCCTCCGCGTGCGAGGCGCGCACCGCCTCGTCGTAGGCCGTCGACATCCCGGCCTCGGCCAGTTCCGGCGGCAGGCCCGCGGCGGCGAGGGAGTCGTGCAGGGCACCGGCCCAGTCCTGCCCACGAGCGCGGCCGACGGTCCACATCGCGGTGTACAGCCTCCCGAGCGCCTCCTGCCCGTACTCCTGTCGTACGGCCTCGCAGACGCGCACGGGAACCCAGAGGTATCCCTCCGTGTCGCCCTCGGGATCCTCGTCGCGGCTCTCGTTGAGCACCGCCAGGCTCATCACGTGCCAGCGCACCTCGACCGGCCGCACCCTCTCCACCTCCACCAGCCACCGGGAGGTGATCCAGGTGTACGGGCAGGAGGGGTCGAACCAGAAGTCCGCGATCGTATTGATCGTCATTCCCAGCCCTCCGATCGTCGTCCTCGGACGACGCCCGAGTACTGTGCCACCCTCGCCGAACGGCGCTCAGGAGCCAACTCGACTCGCCATGTGATCTTCGTTGGCCCCCCACTCGGCAGTGCCCTGAACGACCCGTGTCACACCGGCCCCGCTGCTCCGCTAGCCTCGCGTAGGTTATCCACGCGCAGGCACGGAAGGTGCTTCAAGTGATCAGCTGGTTCGAAGCGGTGGTCCTCGGGCTGATTCAGGGATTGACGGAGTTTCTGCCGATCTCCTCCAGTGCCCACATCAGGGTCGCGTCGGCGTTCTTCGGCTGGCCCGACCCGGGAGCCGCGTTCACCGCCGTCGTCCAGCTCGGCACCGAGGCTGCGGTGCTGATCTACTTCCGCAAGGAGATCTGGGAGATCGTCACCACCTGGACACGCTCCCTGTGGACGCCCGACCTGCGCGGCCACCACGCCGCCCGGATGGGCTGGTACGTCATCGTCGGCACCATCCCGATCGTGGTGCTCGGCCTGCTCTTCAAGGACTCCATCGAGGGCGCCTTCCGCGACCTGCGGCTGATCGGCACGACGCTGATCGTCTTCGGCCTGGTCCTGTGGTTCGCCGACCACACCGCCCGCAACAAGCTCACCCTGGAGCGGCACCTCAGCTTCCCGCACGCCCTCATCTACGGCTTCGCCCAGTCGCTCGCCCTCATTCCCGGGGTGTCGCGCTCCGGCGGCACGATCAGCGCCGGACTGCTGCTCGACTACCGCCGCGAGGAGGCCGCGAAGTACTCCTTCCTGCTCGCCATCCCCGCCGTGCTGGGCGCGGGCTTCCTGGAGCTGTTCAAGATCGGTGACGGCGAGTCGCCCGAGTGGGGGCCCACGATCCTGTCCACGGTGATCTCGTTCGTCGTGGGCTATCTGGCGGTCTCGTGGTTCCTGAAGTACATCAGCACCCACCGCTTCACCGGCTTCGTGATCTACCGGATCGCCCTCGGGATCATCATCATCGCCCTGGTGAGCTTCGGGATCCTCGACCCGTCGGCCTAGCGGCCCGAAGGCGACCCCCCGGGGAGTCGCCTTCGGTTTCCCCTCGTCCCGCGGCTCGCTAGCACTCGTTGTCGGCGACGACCCAGTGACCGGGACCGGTCTGCTTGAGGCCGTGCGTGACGAGGACGTTCCACAGGCCCATCGCGTCGTCGGACCCGTTGGCGTAGGTGTAGCCGCCCGACCGGTAGGCCCGCCCCGCGACGGTGTGGGCGTAGTTGCTCGCCCTCACACAGGTCTGGGGCACCGTCGGAGTCGGCGTGACGGTCGGGGTGGGGGTCGGAGTCGGGGTCGGCTGCGTCCCGCCACCGGTCAGGCCGAAGAACTGCGCGTCGTGATAGGCCGAGCAGATGGTGTCCAGGAAGTACGCCGCCGCGTTGCCGCACTGGTCGGCGCCGCCACCGGGATCGATCGGCAGGCCGTGCCCCATGCCCGCGATCTCGTACAGGCGCACCTCGTCGCTCCCGTACACCTTCAGGGAGGTACCGCCGGTGAGGCTCCGCGTGGAGGTGGGGCTCTGCGAGACACCCCGCACGTTCGTCCACTGGTCGCGCAGCTGGGCGGCGTTCGCCGGGACGACGGTGTAGTCGGAGGACCCCTGCCAGATCGCGACGAGCGGGTAGGGCCCCGAGTGACCGGAGTGGGCGTTGCGCACCAGGTCACCCCACTGCTGCGGGGTCTTGCCGACGGGACCGTACTGGCAGGTGGACGCCTGGAGCAGACTGGCCGCGCACCGGTACGCGATCCCCGCCCCGATCGAGCCGCCCGCGAAGACGTCCGGGTACGCGGCGAGCATCACCGCCGACATCGCGCCGCCCGCCGACAGTCCGCCGACGTAGACGCGCGCCGGATCGGTCCCGTAGGTGGAGACCGCGTAGGCGACCATGGCGCGGATCGAGGCGGCCTCGCCCTGGCCCCGGGTGGTGTCGCCGGTCTCGAACCAGTTGAAGCAGCTCGACGCGTTGTTCGCGCTGCCGGTCTGCGGGAGTACGAGGGTGAAGCCCGACTGGTCCGCGTACCTGCGCCATCCCGAGTTGGCGAAGTAGCCGCTCGCGTTCTGCGTGCAGCCGTGCAGCAGCACCACCAGCGGGCGTCCGGCGGTCGACCCGTCGGGACGGTAGCTGAACATGGTGAGGTTGCCGGGATTGCCGCCGAACGAGCCGACCTGGACGAGCGACGCGGCCCGCGCGGGAGCCGTCGTCGCGGT
Organism: Streptosporangium sp. NPDC000509; assembly: GCF_042898365.1. Classification (NCBI taxonomy): domain Bacteria; kingdom Bacillati; phylum Actinomycetota; class Actinomycetes; order Streptosporangiales; family Streptosporangiaceae; genus Streptosporangium; species Streptosporangium sp. NPDC000509. The sequence continues at coordinate 56,998 of NZ_JBIAYX010000002.1, forward strand.
CGCCGCGCCGAGCGACGCGAGCAACCCGAGCGAGAGGGTGAGAAGGACGCGGAGAAGTCCCGCTGGAAAGGATGCGGCCATGACATGCTCCTTCGTGGCCCTGTGACCTGTGTCACCGGCCCTTACCAGCGCACGTTAAAACCGCCGTAACCCCTTTGACATGTCCCCGAGACACACTCTTCGTCTCCGCGTCATGGATCACATGCCCGCGAGCGGGACCTTCCCTGCCCCGGATCTCACGAACTCCCCGGCCCCCGGTCCGGCACGGCGATCTCGTTCGTCGTGGGCCGTCCGGCGGTCTCGTGGCCCCTGAGGTCCGCGCTTCGGACGAGTCACCTCCCCGGCCTGCCGAGACGCGGATCTCGCAGGCCGGCGATTCTGGCGACCGCCAGCGAGGTCGTGATCTCAAGAAGGTCGCGCGGACGCGAGAGTTTCAGAGCGGTCAGGTCCTCGATCCGGCGCATACGCTGAAGCACGGTGTTGGGGTGAATGTGCAACTCCCTCGCCGCCGCCCTCCTGTCCATGTCGTTCTCCACGAGAACACGCAGGGTGGTCACCAGGTCGGTCGAGCGCTCGCGGTCGTAGTCGAGCACCGGTCCGAGCACCCGCCGGGCGAACCGGCGCAGCCCGTCGGTGTCGCCGACCTGAAGCAGCAGGTTGTCGACGGTCGGCTCGGCGAGATGGAGGACGACCGGTTCCGGCGACTCGGCGGCCAACTCCAGTGCCCCTCTCGCCGTCCTGAAGGCCGTCCGAAGTCCCGGCAGGGTCGGTGTCGAAGCCGCCACGGCGGCGGTCACCTGTCTCACCGAGCGGGCTTTACCGAGCACCTCGGCCAGCCGCTCGGTCGCCTCGCGCGGCGTGTCCGTCGTACCGTCTCGCCACACGGTCCGGTCGGGCCAGAGGACGACGACCAGGCCCCGGTGCGCGGCGGCGAGCGGAGGCGGGTTCATTCCCGCGAGGAGCCGGGTGATGGTCGCGAGCGCGCGTTCGGCGGCGGGGAGTCCGGCGGCGCCGTCGGTCTCGCGTACCGCGATCGCGCTGAGGGTGTGCGGGCCGGTGAGGTCGTGGCCCATGCGGCGTGCCCGTTCGACCACGGCGGCGACGTCGAGGGACTCGTCGGAGAGCAGGTCGGCGACGAGGGAGCCGCGCAGGCGCCCCTCGACGTCCGCGGCGGTGCGCTCCCTGAGCAGTTCGAGGGCCGCGACGACCGAGGCGTGCTCGGTGGCGCGGATGTCGAGCCCGGTGAAGGAGGCGAGGGGCCGACGGACCCAGATCCTTCCCACGACCTCGCCGTCGAGCAGGACCGCCGATACGACGAAGGTCTCGCCCTCAAGCGTCGTTTCCACCAACGACCCCTCGGTGAGATCGGGAGCCGTCGAGGGCGGTGCGTCGGTCCCCAGCGACCGGCCGTCGCTACGTGCCAGCACCGACCCGTGGGCGTCGTCGGCGAGAACGTCGGAGCCGAGCAGGTCCGCGAGCGCGGTGACGACACCGCCGATCCCCTCGCCGCGCAGGGCGATCGCGGTGAGCTCGACGTGGATCTCCTCCGCGCGGCGAAGCAGGGCGTGCTGCCTGGAGAGGGAGCGGTTGAGCTCGCGCAGTTCGCCGATGGTCGCCCGCTCCCTGACCTGCAGCTGGGCGGTGACCAGCGCGATCGCGACCTGGGTCGCGAGGGTGCCGACGAGCTCGCGTTCGGCGTCGTCGAAGTGATGGGGCCGCTGACGGTAGCAGTTCAGGGTGCCGACGACCGTGCCGGCGCTGCACAGCGGCACGGACACCAGGGCCCGGTAGCCCTGCTCCTGTGCGACGCCGCCCCACGGGCCGAACCGTGGTTCGAGACCGATGTCCTCCAGGGCGACGATGTCGCCGGTGCGGAACGCCCGGCTGGTGGGTGCCTCACCCTCCCGCCCGACGCCGAGCAGGATCGGGCGTTCGGCGTTGACCAGGTCGACGTACTCGGGGGAGAGCCCGTGGTAGCCGCGGATGACGAGCGCGGTGCCCTCGGGGTTGGGCAGGAAGACGCCGCAGAAGTCGTATCCCATGAGTGAGCACGCGGTCTCGGCCACCCGGTTCAGGAGATCGCCGAGCGGCTCCTGGCGGCTGACGGCGGCGCCGATGTCGGCGATCCCGGCCAGCCAGCGCCGCAGTTCGTCATGATGTGGTTCCACGATCGCGGCGCCCCCCTCATGTTCGAAATCACACTATAAAGCCCGCAGGTGTGAGCGCTGAGACATTGAGGAGGTGGCTACCGCTGGAGCATCGTTGTGCTGGCCGGTGACCTCCGTCACACGGTGCCACGGAAGCAGGGTAGGGAAGCCGTGCGGTTGAACAAATACAGATCCCGAGCGCTGGCGGCTCTGCTCACGGTCGGCGCCATGTTCGTCTCGACGGCCTGCGGAGCGGGTCTGGGCGGTCCCGCCTCCTCCCGGGCGGCACGCGACGGTGTCATCCGGTTCACCTTCGCCCCCGACCCGATCTGGGACTACATGCACGACGAGGGGATCATCGAGGACTTCGAGAAGGAGACGGGGATCTCCATCGAGACCTCGGCGACCTGGGACGAGTTCGGGCTCTTCGCCGGCGGCCACGCCGACATCATCTCCTCGGCGTCCTTCGAGGTGCCGGGACTCGAGGCGGAGACCGAGCGGGCCACGGTGATCATTGGACGCTACAACTCCGAGCGGAGCCGGCTGATGGTGCGCGCCGACGACCCGGCGAAGTCCTTCGCCGACCTCAAGGGCAAGCGGCTCGGCGTGTTCACCTCGGTCTCCGGAACCCTGGTGTGGCACGCCCTGGTGGAGAAGATGCACGGGCTCGCCATCGCCGGAGAGAAATCCGACTTCGAGATCGTCGTCGCCGACATCCAGAACCTCTCCAACCTGCTCGCCCGCGGCGAGATCGACGCCTGCATCTGCTATCCCGACCTGTCCGCGCGCGAGCTGCGCGAGGGCAGCGTCCGCGCCCTGTACGACGGCAAGTCGTCCGCGGACCTGTTCGCCGACCTGGAGGCACCCGGCCACGACGGTCCCATGGGCAACGTGTTCGTCGCCCGTGAGGACTGGGCCGCGGAGCACCCCCGGGAGGTCGAGGCCTTCCTGGACCTGTGGTCGCGCGGCCTCAAGGAGTGGCGCGAGCACCGCGACGAGATCATCGAGCGCTACCCGCAGCACTTCGCCGTCGAGTCCCCCCGTTACGTGGAGTTCATGAAGAGCTACGTGGCCGAACACGACTGGGTGGTCCAGGACATCCGTTTCGACAGGCGGTGGGCCGACGACGAGAGCAAGATATTCGACCTCATGCGCGAGACCGGCGTCATCGAGGACGACGTGAAAAACCCGAAATTCCTCCCCACGGCAGGAGATCGCCGGTGACTTCGCCGACCACCACCGAACCACCCGTTACCCAGCCCGGCCAGAGTTCGCCGAACGCGCGAGTCCGCGGCCGGCGGTCGAGATTCAACAAACTCAACGGACCCGAAGGCGCCCGGGGCTCCTCACGGTGGCTCGTCTCGGCGGTCGCGCTGCTGGGGGCACTCGCCACCTGGGCCCTGGTCGCGTGGATCATCGATGACAACATCCTGCCCGCCCCGTTCAAGGTCTTCGGACGCGTCGCCGACTTCGTCGCCTCCGGTGAGGCGTTCGGCAACTTCGCCGCGAGCATCGTGAAGATCGGGATCGGCTTCGCGCTGGCGCTCGCCGTCGGCCTGCCGACCGGGTTCGTGATGGGCCGCAGCCGGTTCATGACGACCTACTTCTCGATGCCGCTGTTCGTGCTCGGGAACGTTCCGGGCCTCGCCTACGCCGTCTTCGGGCTGGTCATCTTCGGCGTGGGCTCCACCGGGCCGATCGTGGTGTCGGCCCTGGTGGCCGTCCCGTTCATCGCGATCAACGTCGCCGAGGGCGTCCGTTCCGTCGACGGCGGGCTGCTCCGCATGTGCCGGGCCTTCGATCGGCGGCCCGTCGACGTGGTGCGCCACGTCTACCTGCCCGCCGTCACGGCCTTCGTGTTCGTGGGCGTCCGCTACGCCTTCGCCATGGCCTGGAAGGTCGAGGCCCTCACGGAGGTCTTCGGCGCCGACAACGGGGTCGGCTTCATGATCCGGCGCGCCTACCAGGAGTTCAAGGTCGCCGACATGCTCGCCTGGACCATGTTGTTCGTCATCGCGATGGTGCTGATCGAGCGCGGCCTCGCCCGGATCGAGACCAGGGTGTTCGCCTGGAGGAAGGAACTCTGATGAGCACCGCAACCGCGCCCGAGGCGACACCTCGTCCCCTGCCCGCCGGCGGTACAGCATCCCTGTGGTCGCGACACGGACGCTCGACGTCGTCCTCCGTGATCGCGCTCGTCACCTCGCTGCTCTCCATGCTCGCCGTCTGGCAACTCGCGGCCGAGTACGGACACCGCGTGCCCTCGATCGGCGAGACGTTCGGCCGGCTGGGCGGCGAGGCGGCCGGCGGTCACCTGTGGGCCAACCTGGCCGTGAGCATGAACCGCTTCACCCTGGGCCTCGTCGTGGCGCTCGTCGTCGGAACGGCCCTGGGCGTGCTGATGGGACTGTCCAGGTTCGCCGATCACGCCCTGTCCGACCTGACCATGGCCGCGCTCGCCGCCCCGGCGGTGATCTGGGCACTTTTGACCACGATGTGGTTCGGCTTCGGCTGGCTCACCCCGGTCACGACGGTCTTCCTCTCGGCCCTGCCCTTCGTGGTCGTGAACATCGCCAAGGCGGTCAGGGCGGTGCCCGCCGACCTCGTGCTCATGGCCCGCTCGTTCGGTGTCGGCCGCCCCCACGTCCTTCGTCACATCGTGGCTCCGGCGGTCGCGGGCTCGACGGTCGCGGCGGTGCGCTTCGCGATCATGAGTGCCTGGAACGGCCTGCTCCTCGCGGAGTGGTTCGGCTCGACCTCCGGCGTCGGCTGGCGCTCCCGCTACTGGTACGACGCCAACCAGCTCGACGGCTTCCTCGCCTGGGTCGTCGTCTTCATCGTCTTCCTGGTCCTCGCCGACCAGATCCTCCTCGGCCCGATCGAGCGCTTCGTCACCCGCTGGCGCACCGCCTGAGCAGCACGTCCCTTCTCGAAAGGAAACCCATGGCCTCCATCGAAATCGACGGCCTGGTGAAGGAATACCAGAACCGTCAGGGCAGGCAGACGCGCGTGCTCGACGGGATCGACCTCACCATCAGCGGCGAGACCTTCGTCTCGGTCGTCGGCCCCTCCGGCAGCGGCAAGACGACCCTGCTCAACATCGTCTCCGGAATCGAGAGCCTCAGCCGCGGCTCGGTCCGCCTACGCGCCGGTGACCGCGACGCAAAGATCGGCTACGTGTTCCAGGACCCACGGCTGCTGCCCTGGCGCACCGTCACGCAGAACCTCAAGTTCGTCCAGCGCGACCGTTCGGGCTGGGAGCGGCGCGCTCAGCACTACCTCGACCTGGTCGGCCTCGGCCACCTCGGCGACCGTTACCCGGCCCAGCTCTCCGGCGGTCAGCAGCAACGCATCGGCATCGCCCGGGCCTTCTCCGTCGAGCCGGACATCCTGCTCATGGACGAGCCGTTCAGCCACCTCGACGCGATGACCTCACGCTCCCTGCGCGAACACCTGGAGCGCATCTGGCTCGAGTCACAGCGCACGGTCATGTTCGTCACCCACGACGTCACCGAAGCGGTCCAGCTCTCCGACCGGATCGTCGTCCTGGCGCCGGGCGGCCGGATCCACGAGACCATCGAGGTGGACCTCCCTCGTCCACGCCGCGCCTCCGACCCGGCCGTCGCCATGCTGCAGGCCGAGGTGCTCGCCCGCTTCGAGGCACTGGAGGCGGCGGCGTGACGGCCCTCGATCCCCCGGCGGTGAGGCGGGGCGTCATCGACGTCCACGCCCACTGGCTGCCCCGGGAGCTGTTCGACCTCCCGCCGGGCTCGCCGGTCCCGCCGCTGAACGCGCGAGACGAGGAGCTGTACCTCGGCGACACCCCCCTGTCCATCGCGGCGTCGGCGATGAGCGATCCCGGCCGGGTGCTCGCCGAGACCGACCGCGCCGGGCTGGGCGCCCGGGTGCTGTCCGCTCCGCCGTTCGCGTTCCCCGTGGTCGCCGACCCCGGCGTGGGCGAATACGTCGGCCACTTCAACGAGGCCCTCACCCGCCTGTGCCACGACAGCCACGGCCGGTTGCTGGGCCTGGGCCTGGTCTCCCTGCACGACCCGGCCGCGGCCCGTGCCGAGATGAAGGCGATCGCCGGGTCGGCGGTCGTCCGCGGCGTCGCGGTCCCCCCGCTGGTCGACGCCACCTCCTTCGACGAGGGTCCGCTCCACGAGATCGCCCGCATCGCCGCCGAGCTGGACCTCGCCGTCCTGGTACACCCCATGCAGCTGCCGCGGCCGGAGTGGCGGTCGTACTACCTCGCCAATCTGATCGGGAACCCCACGGAGACGGCGACGGCCGTCGCCTCCTGTGTGCTCGGCGGGGTCACGGAGGCACTTCCTTCGCTGCGCATCTGCTTCGTCCACGGCGGAGGATGCGCGCCCGCGCTCCTGGGCCGATGGCGACACGGCTGGGAGCGGCGCGCGGACGCCGGGGCCGGCACCGGCCGAACGCCGCACGAAGGCTTCCGCGACCTGTGGTTCGACACGCTCACCCACGACGGCCCCGCGCTGCGTCTGCTGCGCTCCAAGGCGGATCCCGGCAGGCTGTTGTGCGGCAGCGACTACCCCTTCGACATGGGCGTGGACCGCCCACAGGACCTGCCGGTCTCGGAAGGCATCGGGGCCGGGGCCATGGAGGCCGCCGCCCGCCGCTTCCTCGACCTGCCAGAACCCGGGAGCGACAACGATGCATGAGACGAACGGCCACTCCCCCTACTCCGGCCGGCGGGCGCTGGTCGTCGGCGGCTCGATCGGCGGCCTCACCTCCGCGCTGCTGCTGCGTCGCCTGGGCTTCGACGTGTCCGTCTTCGAGCGTACGCCGACCAGCCTGGACGGCCGGGGCGGGGGCATCGTGCTGCAGCCCGACACGCTGCGCTGGTTCGCCGAGTGCAGCGAGCAGCACCCCGAGCAGGTCAGCACCGCGACCCGGTACGTCCAGTATCTCGGCGCCGGCAACGAGGTCCTGCACCGCGACCCCACGCCGTGGCGCTACACGTCCTGGGGCACGTTCTACCGGGCCCTGCTCGCCGACTTCGGCACCGAGCGGTATCACCTCGGGGAGTACGCTGCGGGCTTCGACCAGGACGGCGACGGCGTCGAGGTCCGTTTCGTCTCCGGGCGCCGTGAGCGAGCCGATCTCGTGGTGTTCGCGGACGGGATCGGCTCCGCGAGCCGCAGCCGGATCTCACCCGGCAGCGTCCCGGAGTACTCCGGCTACGTCGGCTGGCGCGGCACCGTGCGGGAGTCCGAGGTCTCGCCGGAGACCTTCGAGCTCCTGCACGACTCGATCAGTTTCAGCGTGGCGCCGTACACCCACATCAACATCTACCCGATCCCCTCGGACGAGGGCGGGCTGACGGCGGGGAACCGGCTGCTCAACTACGTCTGGTACCGCAACGTCGCCGAGGGCGCCGACCTTGAGGAGATGATGACCGACAAACGCGGCTTCCTCGGCAAGGTGTCGGTGCACCCGGGCCAGGTGCAGGACCGGTTCGTCGAGGAGATGCGCGAGGTGGCCGGCACGGTTCTGGCGCCCGCCGCGGCCGAGGTGGTGCGACGCACCGAGCAGCCCTACCTTCAGGCGGTCTACGACGTCGGCGTCGAGCGCATGGCCGTCGGCCGGGTGGCGCTGATCGGCGACGCGGCCAGCGCCGCGCGCCCGCACGCGGCGGCCGGTACGGCGAAGGCCGCCGCGAACGCCTGGGCCCTGTACGACGCCCTGGGCGAGGCCGAGGGCGCCATCCCCGCCGCCCTGGCGAAGTGGGAACCGGGCCAGCTCGAACTCGGCCGGCGTCTTTTGCGCCGGGTCAAGGAGATGGGCACCCGCTCACAGGTCGACTGCACCTGGGTGCCCGGCGACCCCGAACTGCGATTCGGCCTCTACGGCCCAGGCCAGTGACGACACCGTACGAAAGGAGGTCCCGATGACCACGACACCGGCATTCCTGACCGACGCCCCCTTGGCGGGCACCGTCGTCGCCACCGACTTCGAGGGGTGGTCCGACGCGCTTCGCGAGGAGTTCGAGACCCACGCCTACGACCCGCACGTCGGCTCACGGCTGCTCAGCGAGAACGACCGCGTCCGGGTGTGGGAGATCCGCCTCGAACCCGGCGAGCGGTGGCACGCGCACCGGCACGTCCTCGACTACTTCTGGACCGCCGTCAACGCGGGCCGCAGCCGCCAGCACACCGCTGACGGCACCACCCGCGAGGTGTCCTACGTCGCCGGTGAGACCCGGCACTTCGCCTTCGGCGCCGGAGGGTTCCTCCTGCACGACATCGAGAACGTCGGCGAAGAGGTCCTCGTCTTCACCACCGTCGAACACCTCGACTCGGCCAACCCACCGCTGCCGCTGTCAGGCTGAGGACCGGTGAGCTCTCAGAACACCGACGACGCCAGAGCGTCATGATCGGCCGCTCGTCGACCGCCTGCCGCGTCGGCCATCGGGATCGACGCCCGGACTCGGTCGGGCGCCCGGGTCGTCTTTCACCCGAGGACTCGTCCCGTGCGGGGCGGGTTCGGGATCACGGTGTCGGCCGCGCGTCTCGCGCGGGGCGGGTTCGGGATCACGGTGTCGGCCGCGCGTCCCGTGCGGGGCGAGCTCGGGATCACGGTGTCGGCCGCGCGTCCCGTGCGGGGCGAGCTCGGGATCACGGTGTCGGCCGCGCGTCTCGCGCGGAGCGGGCTCGGGATCATGGTTCCGGTTCCCCGGTTCCGGCCGCGCGACTCGTGCGCGGACGGAACCGGGGACACTGGACGGGTGCGTTCCGACTCCTCCGGCCTGCCCGTACGTCACGTCCTGCCCGAGTTGCTCGCGGCGCTGGACGGGCGGGGCGTCGCCGTGCTCACCGCTCCCCCTGGCACAGGCAAGACCACGCTCGTCCCGCTCGCGCTCGCCGGGCTCCTCGACGGCTCGGGACCGAAGCGGGTGATCGTGGCCGAGCCGAGGCGGATGGCGGTGCGGGCGGCGGCGAAGCGGATGGCGTGGCTGCTGGAGTCCGAGGTGGGCGCGGAGGTCGGGTTCTCGATACGCGGCGAGCGCAGAGCCGGTCCGAGGACGGTCGTCGAGGTCGTCACCACCGGAGTGCTGTTGCAGCGGCTCCAGCGCGACCCCGACCTCGAAGGCGTGCACACGGTCCTGCTGGACGAGTGCCACGAGCGCCACCTGGACGCCGACACCGCGCTGGCGTTCCTCCTCGACGTCCGTGCCACGCTCCGCCCCGACCTGCGGATCGTCGCCACCTCCGCCACCGCCGACGCCGCCCCCTGGGCCCGCCTCCTCGGCTCCCCCGGCGCTCTCCCACCGTCCGGCGGCACCGATGGCCCCCACCCGTCCGACACCCCGGGCGACCCTGCCGGCTCCGACGCCTCCCGCGACCCCGGCGACCTCGGCGGCCCCGGCACCTCCCGCGACCTGGGCGGTCCCGGCGATCCCGACACCTCCGGTGACCTGGGCGGTCCCGGCGATCCCGCGCCGATCGTGCACGCCTCCGGGACCATGCATCCGGTCACGCCCGTCTGGGCGCCGCCCATCGGGACCGTCACACCGCCCCACGGCATGCGGGTGGACCCGGCGTTCCTCACCCATGTCGCGGCCGTCGTACGGCGTGCGCTGGCAGAGCACGAGGGTGACGTGCTCTGCTTCCTGCCCGGCGTCGGCGAGATCGGCCGGGTGGCCGCGATGCTCCCCGGCGTCGACGTCCTCCAGGTGCACGGTCAGGCCCCGGCCCGGGTCCAGGACGCGGTCCTGTCCCCGGGGAACGGCAGAAGGGTGGTGCTCGCCACCTCGGTCGCCGAGTCGAGCCTCACCGTGCCGGGCGTGCGGATCGTGGTCGACTCCGGCCTGGCGAGGGAGCCCCGTACCGATCATGCCCGCGGTCTCGGTTCGCTCACCACCGTCCGCGCCTCCAGGGCCTCGGCCACCCAGCGGGCGGGGCGGGCGGGCCGTGAGGCGCCCGGCGTGGTCTACCGGTGCTGGTCGCGGGCCGAGCACGACCGGCTGCCCGAGCACGCGCGGCCCGAGATCGCACTCGCCGACCTGACCGGCTTCGCCCTCCAGGTCGCCTGCTGGGGCGACCCCTCGGCCACCGGCCTCGCCCTGCTCGACCCGCCACCGCCCGCCGCGATGGACGCCGCCCGCCGGACCCTGTACGCCCTGGGCGCGCTGGACTCCCCCGCCACCCCGCGGGCGGCGGGCGGGCCGGAGCGCTCTTCGGGCACCCCTCCCGGCCGGGTGACCGACCGGGGACGACGAATGGCCGGGGTCGGGGTCCACCCGCGCCTGGCACGTGCCCTGATCGACGCGGGGACGGACACCGGCGCGGACGGTATCGACGCCGGCCCCCGGGCCGCCGAGGTCGTGGCGCTGCTGTCGGAGCAACTGCCCAGGGACGCGGGCGACGACCTGGTGGCGATCTGGCGCTCCGCGCGCCAGGGCGGTGACGGCTTCTCCGCCCGGTGGCGCCAGGAGGCGAGGCGCCTGGCCCGAGCCGTGCCCGCCACCGAACGGCACCGGGGGCGAAAACCCGCCGACGCCGATGCCGCCCGGCCGGGAAAAGGCGATGCCGCGGGAAGACCCGCGAGAAGCGGCGGCGCCGAGGCGGCCCGCGCTGGCAGCGCCACATCCACCGGCGCCACGTCCACAAGCAGCACATCCACCGGCGCCACGTCCAAGGGCACCACGTTCACGGGTGCTCCGACGGCCGGGGGCGACGACGCCGTGGCCGGGATCGTCGTGGCGCTCGCCTACCCGGAGCGGGTGGCGCGGCGGCGCGGCGGGTCGTACCTGATGGCCTCGGGAACGGCCGCCGAACTGCCGCGCGGGTCACGGCTGGGGACAGCGGAGTGGCTCGCGGTCGCGGTCGCGGACCGGCCCGCCGGAGCGGCGTCGGCGAGGATCAGGCAGGCGGTGGTGATCGACGAGGAGATCGCCAGGCTCGCCGCGGCCTCCCTGTACGTCTCCGGCGAGGAGATCACCTGGCATGTGCCGCCGGGAGAGCGGCGCGGAGACGTGTCGGCGCGCCGGGTGGAACGGCTGGGCGCGATCGAGCTGTCCAGCGGCGCGCTCCGCGACGCCGACGTGCGGCCCGCCGTCCTGGAGGGCCTGCGCTCCGAGGGCCTGTCGATACTGCGCTGGACTCCCGAGGCCGTGGCCCTGCGCGAGCGGCTCGCCTTCTGCCGCCGTACGCTCGGCGACCCCTGGCCCGCGACGGACGACGACGCGCTGATCGAGGCGGCCGATCGCTGGCTGGAGCCCGAGCTGTCGCGGGCCCGCCGCCGGTCCGACCTGGAGCGTCTCGACGTGGTCTCCGCCCTGCACCGCCTGGTCCCGTGGAACGCGCGGCTGGCGGAGACGGCCCCCGAGCGGGTCGAGGTGCCGAGCGGGTCGCGGATCAGGATCGACTACTCGGGCGAGCGGCCGGTGCTCGCGGCCAAGCTGCAGGAGTTGTTCGGCTGGACCGAGACCCCGCGCGTCGCGGGAGTCCCGCTCGTGATCCACCTGCTCTCCCCCGCGGGCCGCCCGGCCGCCGTCACCGCCGACCTCGCCTCGTTCTGGCGCGAGGGCTACCGCGCGGTCCGTGCCGAGCTCCGCGGCCGTTATCCCCGGCATCCCTGGCCGGACGACCCCATGTCGGCCACCGCCACCCGCCGCACCAACCCGCGACGCTGACACGGCGCCGCCCCGGAGCAGCGGGCACGATCGCCCGGCACACGCCTCCTCACCTCCCGTACCGGCCGGGCAACCGCTCCCGGCGCTCCCGGCACTCCCGGCGGCAGGGCCGGAAACCTCGCCCGGCGACCCGCGCGGACAGCCTTCGTGAGCTATCGTAGTGATATCACTTCGATAGCAAAGGTGGCGCACATGGAACGACGTGCTTTCCGGGCGAGCGGATTCGGCGTCCTGATCGGGCTCCTGGCGCTCGGGGCCGTCCTGGCCTGGGCCGGGTGGGCGGCGGGGGAAACGGGGCTGATCGCCGCGGCGATCGGGTGGGGGATCGTCGCGGCGGTCGTGGCCACCGGATTCACGGTGATCAACCCGAACGAGGCGAAGGTCGTGCAGTTCTTCGGCCGCTACGTCGGGACCGTGAACCAGGCCGGGTTCCAGTGGGTGCTGCCGTTCACCAGCAAGGCACGCGTCACCCTCCGGGTGCGCAACTTCGAGACGACCAAGCTCAAGGTGAACGACGCCGACGGCAACCCCGTGGAGATCGCCGCCGTCGTCGTCTACAAGGTCTCCGACACCGCCAAGGCGACGTTCTCCGTGGACGACTACGAGCAGTACGTGGCGATCCAGTCCGAGGCCGCCGTCAGGCACCTGGCCACCAGTCACCCGTACGACGCCCACGAGGAGGGCCGTACCAGCCTGCGCGACGGCGCCGAGGTGGCCGCCGAACTCACCACCGAGCTGAGCGACCGCACACAGCTCGCCGGGGTGGAGGTGCTGGAGGCGCGGATCACCCACCTCGCCTATGCTCCGGAGATCGCCCAGGCGATGCTGGTCCGGCAGCAGGCCGCCCAGGTGGTCGCGGCGCGCACCCACATCGTCGCCGGCGCGGTCGGCATGGTCCAGCTCGCACTGACCAAACTACGGGAGGATGAGGTGGTGGAACTCGACGAGGAGCGCAAGGCGCAGATGGTCTCCAACCTGCTGGTCGTCCTCTGTGGTGACAAGGCGACGCAGCCGGTGGTCAATGCCGGCAGCCTTTATGGCTGAGCGCAAGAAGATCCTGCTGAGGCTCGACCCGGCCGTCTACGAGGTGATCGCCAAATGGGCGGCCGACGACCTGCGAAGCGTCAACGCCCAACTGGAGTACGCACTCCGGTTGGCACTCAAGGCGGCGGGGCGCGAGCCCCGGCGGGGCGAGCGGAATAACACCGACGAGCCGGACAAGTCATCTGATTGAGATGTAGGACGCTTCCCCTGGCGGACTCGCCGGACCACACTCGGTGCATGTCGTGGGTGGGAAGTTCCGCAGTGGAGATCGCGGATGCCGTGCGACGGGGGAAGGTCACGGCACCCGTGGTGGTCGCCGAGCACCTCGACGCCATCGCCGAGCGTGACGGACGCGTCGGGGCGTTCCGCGTGGTCCTCGCCGAACGGGCGCTGGCCGAGGCACGGGTTCTGCAGGAGCGGGAGGACCTCGCCGGGCTGCCGCTCGCCGGGGTGCCGATCGCGGTCAAGGACAACGTCGCGGTCGGGGGTGAGACGTCGCGCAACGGTTCCGCGGCGACGCCCGACGTGGCCGCGCAGGAGGATCATCCGGTGGTCGCCAGGCTCAGGGCGGCGGGCGCGGTGGTCGTCGGCATCACCAACGTGCCCGAGCTGTGCCTGGCAGGGGTCACCGACAGCGTGTACGGCGTCACGCGCAACCCGTGGGACCTGAGGCGCACCCCCGGCGGCTCCTCGGGAGGCAGCGCGGCGGCCGTGGCCGCGGGGATGGTCCCGCTCGCCCACGGCGCCGACGGGCTGGGCTCGCTGCGCATCCCGGCCGCCTGCTGCGGCCTGGTCTCGATCAAGCCCGGGCAGGGGGTGGTCCCACCGCCCGAGCACGACTGGTACCGGATGTCGGAGAACGGGCCGATGGCCACGACCGTCGCCGACCTCGCCCTCGCCCTCGCCATCATGGCGGGTGACATGTCGCTGGCGACGCCCGACGAGAGCGAGGCCCTCGGCGTGGGCCGCGCCATCGACGACTACCCGGGCGGGCTCACCCTGTCGGATCCGCCACGGCTGCGGATCGCGGTCGCGCCGATGCCGCTGCCGCCGGGTTTCTCGGTGGACGCCGAGTTCCAGCGGGCGGTGACCGGGGCGGCGGAGGTCCTGGGCGCGGCGGGGCACACCGTGGTGGAACACACCGAACGGATGTCCCTGCGGCTCGGTGCCGCCGCCGTGACCACCTGGTTCGCATGCGCCGCCGGCGACGTCGAAGGGCTCGACCCGCGCGGGCTGGAGCGGCGCACCCGGTCCCTGGCGAGGGCCGGCCGGCTGCTCTCCAAGGTCGGGGCGGACGGCGCGACGGGCCGCGACCGCTGGCGCGCCTACGGGGCGGACCAGTGGTTCGGCAACGCCGACGTGCTCGTCACCCCGACACTCGCCGCCGTACCGCCGCCCGCCGAGCGCTGGGGCCGCCGAGGGCTCCTCGCCAACGCCCGCGTCAACCTCACGTACGCGCCCGCCACGGCGGCGTGGAACATGGCCGGCTGGCCCGCCATGAGCGTCCCGTACGGCAGGCACTCCACCGGCACGCCGATCGGTGTCCAGCTCGTCGCGGCCCCCGGCGGCGAGGCGCAACTCCTCGCCCTGGCCGGGCAGCTCGAGGTCGCCCGGCCGTGGACCCGCCACGCCCCGCTCACCTGAGAGCTCTGGAACCTCTCGCCCGACGCCCCTTCACCTGACAGCGGCTCGCCTGACGGCTCCTCGCCGGGCGGCGGCCCCTCTGACGGCCGCTCGTCCGTCGGCGAGCCCTCCGGACGGCCTCCTCACCCGATGACGGCTCGCCGACGGCGATCAGACTCCGGTGGGGTGCCAGACCGTCTTGGTCTCCAGGAAGGCCGTGAGGCGCCTGGTGCCGGGGTCGGCGGACCAGTCGGTCGCGGTGGGGCGGAAGACGCGCTTGAGGTTCTCCGCCGCCGCCTCCTCGCACGCGACCGCGAGGCTCTCGTCAGCGACCCCGGTGAGGTCGAGGGCGTTCACGTCCATGTGCGCGGCCAGCCAGGGGGCGATCTCGGCGACCGAGCCGGTGAGGATGTTCACCACCCCGCCGGGCAGGTCCGAGGTGGCCAGCACCTCGGCCAGGGTGATCGAGGGCAGCGGGGCACGCTCGCTCGCGATCACCACGCAGGTGTTGCCCGTGACGATCACCGGGGCGATCACCGAGACGAGCCCGAGCAGCGGCTCGTCGGGGGCGACCACCGCGACCACTCCGGTCGGCTCGGGCGAGGAGAGGTTGAAGTAGGGCCCGGCGACCGGGTTGGCGGACCCGGCTATCGCGGCGATCTTGTCGGACCATCCCGCGTACCAGACCAGCCGGTCGACGGCCGCGTCCACGACCTCCCCGGCCTTCTTCGTCCCGGTCTCCGCCAGCTCCGCGACGAACTGGGCCCGGCGGCCCTCCAGCATCTCGGCGACGCGGTAGAGGATCTGCCCCCGGTTGTACGCCGTCGCGCCCGACCAGCCGCCGAACGCCTTGCGCGCGGCCGTCACCGCGTCGCGGGCGTCCTTGCGCGAGGCCTTGGACGCGTTGGCGAGGAAGTCGCCCCTTGAGGAGGCCACGGCGTAGGACCTTCCGCTCTCGGAGCGCGGGAACGCCCCGCCGATGTACAGCTTGTACGTCTTGCGCACGGCGAGCCGTGCGGGCCCGCCGCCCTCGCCCGCACGGGAGGAAGCCGTGCGCTCTCCCGTGGCGTCACCCGCGCGCTCTTCCGCGGCGTCACCCGCGCGCTTGCCGGCCCGTGCCCGGCTCGGCCTCTCCGCCTTACTCATTTCCCAGCCCTCTCCACGTGCTCTCCTGCTGTGCCAGCCGGGCCGGCACGAAGATCTGACCGCAGCGGCTCACCCCGCACCGGTGGGCGAACCAGCCACGCGGCGCCGGCCGTCCCGCGCGGGCGAAGCCGTGGCCTCTGGTGCTCTGGGCGCGTCGGCGGCGGCGCCTGCCCCGATGATGTTCACACATCGAGATACGCCTCCAGCCCGTGCCGGCCGCCCTCGCGTCCGTACCCGGACTCCTTGTAGCCGCCGAACGGCGAGGTGGGGTCGAAGCGGTTGAAGGTGTTGGACCAGACGACGCCGGCGCGCAGCCTGCTCGCCATCCACAGGATGCGCGACCCCTTCTCCGTCCACACCCCCGCCGACAGGCCGAACGGGGTGTTGTTCGCCTTCTCCACCGCCTCCGCCGGGGTACGGAAGGTCAGCACGGACAGCACGGGGCCGAAGACCTCCTCGCGGGCGATCCGGTGCGACTGCGCGACACCGGTGAAGATGGTCGGCGGGAACCAGAAGCCCTTGTCGGGCAGCGAGCAGGCCGGGGACCAGCGTTCCGCGCCCTCCGCCTCCCCGAGGTCGGACAGCTCGCGGATCTTGGCGAGCTGGGCCGCGGAGTTGATCGCGCCGATGTCGGTGTTCTTGTCGAGCGGGTCGCCCAGCCGCAGGGTGCCGAGCCGCCGCTTCAGCGCGTCGAGCAGCTCCGTCTCGATCGACTCCTGCACCAGCAGGCGGGAGCCCGCGCAGCAGACGTGGCCCTGGTTGAAGAAGATCCCGTTCACGATGCCCTCGACGGCCTGGTCGAGCGCGGCGTCCTCGAACACGATGTTCGCTGCCTTGCCTCCGAGCTCCAGCGTGACCTTCTTGCCGGTGCCCGCGACCGACCTCGCGATCTGGCGGCCGACCTCGGTGGAGCCGGTGAAGGCCACCTTGTCGACATCGGGGTGGTTCACCAGGGCGGCGCCGGTCTCGCCCGCGCCGGTCACGATGTTGACCACGCCGGGCAGCAGGTCGGCCTGCGCGCAGATCTCCGCGAACAGCAGCGCGGTCAGCGGGGTGGTCTCCGCGGGCTTGAGGACGACGGTGTTGCCGCAGGCGAGCGCGGGGGCGATCTTCCACGCGAGCATGAGCAGCGGGAAGTTCCACGGGATGACCTGGCCGGCCACCCCGAGCGGGCGCGGGCCGGGGCCGTACCCGGCGTAGTCGAGCTTGTCGGCCCAGCCCGCGTAGTAGAAGAAGTGGGCCGCGACGAGGGGCAGGTCCACGTCGCGGGACTCGCGGATCGGCTTGCCGTTGTCCAGCGACTCCAGCACGGCCAGCTCGCGCGAGCGCTCCTGGATGATCCGCGCGATCCTGAACAGATACTTGGCCCGCTCGGAGCCGGGCATCGCCGACCAGACGCCGAACGCCTTGCGCGCGGCCTGGACCGCCCGGTCGACATCGGCCTCCGTGGCCCAGGCGACCTCCGCGAGGACCTCCTCGGAGGCGGGGTTGACGGTCTTGTTGCGGTTCTCGCCCTGGGAGTCGACCCACTCGCCGCCGATGAACAGGCCGTAGGACGGTCTGATGTCGACGACGCCACGCGACTCGGGCGCCGGTGCGTACTCAAACATGTGAACGCCTTAGTCGAGGGTGAAGTAGTCGGGACCCGCGTATCTGCCGGTGGTCATCTTCTGGCGCTGCATCAACAGGTCGTTGAGGACGCTGGAGGCGCCGAGCCGGAACCAGTCGGGGCTGAGCCAGCCGTCGCCGACGGTCTCGTTGACCAGGACGAGCATCTTGATCGCGTCCTTGGTGGTCTTGATGCCGCCCGCGGGCTTCACCCCGACCTTGCGGCCGGTCGCGGCGAGGAAGTCGCGGACCGCCTCCAGCATGATCAGCGTCACCGGGAGGGTCGCGGCGGGCTGGACCTTTCCCGTGGAGGTCTTGATGAAGTCGCCCCCGGCCAGCATGGCCAGCCAGGACGCGCGGCGCACGTTGTCGTACGTGGACAGTTCGCCGGTCTCCAGGATCACCTTCAGGTGGGCGGTGCCGCACGCGGCCTTGATCGCGACGATCTCCTCGAAGACCTTGAGGTAGTCGCCCGCGAGGAACGCGCCCCGGTCGATGACCATGTCGATCTCGTCGGCGCCGGCCGCCACCGCGAGGGTGGTGTCGGAGATCTTGACGTCGAGCGAGGAGCGCCCGCTGGGGAAGGCGGTCGCGACGCTGGCCACCTTGACGCCGGAGCCCTTCAGCGCCGCCACCGCCCCGGCGACCATGTCGGGGTAGACGCACACCGCGGCCACCTTGGGCACGGAGGGGTCGGCCGGGTCGGGGTGGACGGCCTTGGCGCACATCGCGCGGACCTTACCCGGGGTGTCGGCCCCCTCCAGGGTCGTCAGGTCCACCATGCCGATGGCGAGGTCGATGGCCTGGGCCTTGGCGGTGGTCTTGATGGATCGGGTGCCGAGCATCGCGGCGCGCTGGTCGGCGCCCACGCGGTCGACGCCGGGCAGGCCGTGCAGGAAGCTTCGCAGCGTGACGTTGGACGCGGCCACGTCGTTGAGCGAGGTCGTCATAGTTGACACCTCTCCAGCATGCCTACTGGTGTGATTACTTCCAAACTGGACCCTGCCCAGCGGCCTTGTCGGTTTTCGTCAACTTCCGCCGACCAGCCCGCATGAGACCCGCACGAGAGCGGGCACCATCGCCTCTCCCCGCCCCGCGAACTCCTGATGGCTTTAGCCAAGTTTGTCCTATGCCATGACATAGATCTTGGACTTCCGCCTTCGTACCTGTATGCAGGTGAACAGGCGAACATAGCGGGGGATTCGTTTATGTGGCCCTTTAGGGGCGATTGCTCGATCCGGGCGCGCTTCACAGTCCTTGCGGCGGTGGTGTCCCTGATCGTCTTCACCGTGATCGCCGTAGGTCTCGACCTCATGATCCGTAATGCGATCCGCGACGACATATTCCGCGAGACGCAGCGGGTGGCGATCGACTGGATCGCGTCGATGAAGCCGGGCCTTTCTCCGGTCGCGGCGCCGACCACCAAGGTCAATCTCCTGCAACTCGTCGACTCGCGTGGCCGGGTGGTGTCGGCCAGCCCCGCCGCCGCGGGGATGCCGCCGCTCAGCACCGTCCGGCCACCCCACGACGACCGCATCCTGCACCTCACCGAGTGCTCCCAGACCGGCTGCGTCCTGGTCACCGCCACCCGCGTCTCCCCCCAGGAGGCCCGCTTCGTGTGGAACGGCGACTCTCACGTCGTCTACGCGGGAATGGCCGAGCCTCCCGCGCTGGCCACGCACATCCTGGAGATCGGCACGCTGACCGCGGCCCTGCTCACCGCCGCCTTCACCACCTGGATGGTCTGGGCGCTGGTCGGCCGGACACTGCGGCCGGTGGAGGCGATCCGCGAGAGAACGTCGGAGATCGGCGTCGGCGACCTGAGCCTGCGGGTGCCGGAACCGCCCTACGACGACGAGATCGCCCGGCTGGCGCGCACGGTCAACGAGACCCTGTCCCGGCTGGAGAAGGCGGTGGGACAGCAGCGGCACTTCGCCTCCATCGTCTCCCACGAGCTCAAAACCCCGGTGGCCGGCCTTCGGGTACAGCTCGAAGAGGCGGTGCTGTACCCGGACAGCGTCGACCAGCGCGAGGTGATCCAAGCGAGCCTGGCGACGACGGAACGGCTCCGAGCACTGATCGACGACATTCTGATCTTCGCCCGGATCCGCACGGCCGCTCCCGCCCCTCCCGAGCCGGTCGACCTCGGGACGCTGGTACACGAGGAGTTGATCACCACGACGCGGCCCGTGCCGGTGCGCACCCGGGTGAGGAACGAGGTGACGGTCCTCGGCAACCGCGTCCAACTCGGCGGGGTTCTCAACAACCTGGTCGTCAACGCCCAGCGACATGCCAGAACCGGCGTCGAGGTCAGCGCCGAGCGCAGGGGCGACCAGGCGGTGGTAACGGTGAGCGACGACGGAGACGGCATCGCACCGGAGGCCCGCGAACGGGTCTTCCAGCCCTTCGTACGACTGAGCGACGGGCGGCACAGGGATCCCACCGGCAGCGGGCTCGGCCTCGCCATCTCCCGCGCGATCGTCGCCGACCACCACGGGACACTGGAGATCGAGGACAGTCCGCGAGGCGCGCGCTTCGTCCTCCGACTGCCGCTGCTCGGGCGTGGCGTCACGGACTGACTCCGGCTGCCGCCGCTCCGGCCTGGAGTGACAGAGTGAACCCTTCCGATCACAGCACTAGGTAGTACCGGCACGGGCCGGGCCCCACCTAGGTAGTGCCGCGGCGAGAAGTGCCCGGGAGATAGGACATCCTCCCGATGTGGGACCGGGGGTCTTAGGACGAATCTTGAGTCTGTAAGGAAAGCGTGCCGCGAGGCGCCCCATCAGAAAGGAACCCTCATGGGTCCCGAGTTCCACCTTGAGATGATCGCCCACCGGACCGCCGAACTCCGCGAGGAGGCCGACAAGTACCGCCGCGCCCGTGAGGCGGAGGAGGACAGGAAGGCCCACTCCTCGGAGAAGCGCCGCGGGAGCCTCTTCAGCAAAATCATTCCGGCATGACCCCGTCCCGAGAGCCCGGCCGCTCCCCCTCGCCCGGCCGGGCCTCCCTGCCTCCCTGACTCCCCGATTTCACCGAGCGAAAAATGAGGAGATCGCACCTTTAAGGCATGACATGCTGGCAGACATGGTGGGTCGGGCGGTAAGCCCCATCTTCGTGGGGCGGGAGAGGGAACTCGCGGACCTGACCGAGGCGTTCGAGCAGGCCCGGAAGGGCGCGGCGGTGACCGTGCTGCTCGGCGGCGAGGCGGGTGTCGGCAAGTCACGCCTGATCGGGTGTTTCGCGGAGCGGGCCACGGCCGACGGCGCCCACGTGCTCAACGGGGGCTGCGTGGAGCTGTCGACCGAGGGCCTCGCCTACGCGCCGTTCACCGCGGCGATCCGCCAGTTCGTCCGCGAGTGCGGCGTCGAGAAGGTCGCGGCCCTGCTTCCCGAGGGAGGGACGCGCGACCTGGCCAGGTTGCTCCCCGAGTTCGGTGAGCCGAGCGGCGACACCGAGAGCGACACCGCCCGCGCGCGCCTCTTCGAACAGATCCTCACCCTGCTGGAACGGCTCGCCGAGCGCCACCCGGTGATCCTCCTCATCGAGGACGTCCACTGGGCCGACAGCTCCAGCCGCGACCTGATCGCCTTCCTCAGCCGGAACCTGCGCACCGCTCCCGTGCTGATGGTCCTCACCTACCGCTCCGACGAGCTGCACCGCCAGCACCCGCTCAGGCCGGTGCTCGCCGAACTCAGCCGACTGGACGGGGTCCTCCGGCTGGACCTGCCCCGGCTCACCCAGTCGGAGGTGGCCGCCCAGATGGCCGGCATCCTCGGCAGCGCCCCCGAGTTCGCCCAGGTCGACCGGGTCTTCCAGCGCAGCGAGGGCATCCCGCTGTTCGTCGAGGCGCTGATGGAGTGCGGCGGCGACTGCACCTTCCCCGACTCCCTGCACGACCTGATCATCGGCTCCGTGGAGCGGCTCCCCGAGGAGACCCAGCGGGTGCTGCGCGTCGCCGCCGCGGGCGGCATCCGGGTGAGCCACGCCCTGCTCGTCGCGGTCAGCGAGCTGTCGGACGTCGAACTCGACGACGCGCTGCGCACCGCGATCGCGGCCAACGTGCTGCAGGTCGCCGACGGCCGCGCCTACGTCTTCCGGCACGCGCTGATCCGCGAGGCCGTACACGACGAGCTCCTGCCCGGCGAGCACGTACGGCTGCACGCCCGCTTCGCCGAGGAGATCGGCAGGGACCGCACGCTGGTCCCTCCCGGCCGGGCCGCCATCGAGATCGCCCACCACTGGCACGCCGCCCGCGACGACCTCTGGGCCCTCATCTCCGCCTGGGAGGCGGCGGGCAAGGCCGCCAACACCTTCGCCTACAAGGAGATGATGCAGCTGCTGGAGCGGGTGCTGACACTGTGGGGCAAGGTTCCCGACGCCGCCGAGCGCATCGGCGTGGACCACACCACCGTCCTGGAGCACGCCGCCGAGGCCGCGAGCGCGTGCGGGGAGGTCGAGCGGGGCGGCAAGTTCGTCAAGGCCGCGCTGAACGAGCTCGACGAGCGGACCGAACCCGCGAGGGTGGCGAACCTGGTCGTCCGCAGATCGCAGTTCAGGAAGTCCAAGCGGCGCCCCGGGGTGCTCGACGATCTTCGCTACGCCGAGCGCCTCGTCCCGGAACCAGGGCTGGAACGCGCCGAGGTGCTGTCCAAGCTGGGCTCCTACCTCATATTCAGCGGAGAGCTGGAGGAGGGGACGGCGCACACCGAGGAGGCGCTGCGGATCGCGCGCGAGTACGGCGAGGAGACCCTGGAGGCGGAGCTGCTGCTCAACCTCGCGCTGGGCCACTCGATCGCGGGGCGCCTCGACGTCACGATCGAACTCAACGAGACCGCGAAGGCGATCGGCGAGCGCGTCGAGTCCGGCCGCAGCGTCCTGCGCGCCATCGCCAACAACGTGGACGCGCTGAACAACATGGGCCGCTCCACCGAGGCGATCGAGCTCGCGCTCGAAGGGGAGCGGCTCGCGAGGAAGTACGGCCGCCACCGTGACCAGGGCACGTTCATCGCCAACAACCGGGCCGAGGCGCTGGAGGCGCTGGGCAGGTTCGACGAGGCCGCACAGCTCGTCGAGCAGCTCCTCGGCGCGGACCCCACCCTGCGCACCCGCCACCACCTGCGGCGGATCCGCGGGGACGTGGCGATCGCCCGCGGCGAGACGGACGTGCTCAGAGCCGTCCTGGACGAGGTGGGCGCCTTCGGCAACGCCCCCGAGGAGTTCATGCAGGAGCTGACGGCCAACGCCCGGCTCACGATCGGCCTGCACCTGCTCAGCGGGGAGCCGCTGGCCGCGCTGGAGGTCGCCGAGCAGGTCGCCCTCGAGGCGCAGATCACCAGCAAGCCCATGCTGGGCTGGCGGGCGCTCGGCCTGCTCGGAGGGGTCTGCGAGACGGCCGAGGCGCTCGCGCCCGAACGGGTGGCGGCGCTGCACGCCCACGTCGAGAAGGCGAGGGAGGCGATGACCGTGGACAGTCCCGTCGCCGAGGCATACCGGCTCGGTCTCATCCGCGACCACGACGCCGCGGCCACCGCCTGGGAACGGCTGGGACGTCCCTTCCTGCGGGCGAAGTCGCTGCTCCTCGGCGGGCGGACGACGGCCGGCGCCGGTGACCGCGACGGTGCCGCGTCCCGGCTGCGCGTGGCCCACCCGATCGCCGTCGCGCTCTCCGCCCGGCCGCTCGCCACCGAGATCGAGGTGCTCGCCCACCGGATCGGGATCTCCCTCACCGAGCAGGCCGGAGACACCGGGCGGGCCAGAGGCTCCGAGCCGCCGCTCACCCCGCGCGAGCTGGAGGTGCTCCGGCTGGTCGCCCAGGGCAGGTCCAACCGCGAGGTCGCCACCGAGCTGTTCATCTCGGCGAAGACCGTGAGCGTCCACGTCTCCAACATCCTCGGCAAGCTGGGGGTCTCCACCCGTGGCGAGGCGGCCGCGGCCGCCCACCGCCTCGCCCTGATCGGCTGACCCCTCACCCGCCGCCGCTGACGCTCACCCGTCGCCTCGCCCTGATCCCCCTGCTCCACCGCCGCCGAGCACACGCGGTCGTACCGGCCCCGATCAGGCGAACAGCGGTTCGAGCAGCAGGATCACACCGAAGACGGCGAAGGCCGCGGCGGCGCCGTACCGGATGATCTTCTCCGGCAGGTGCTTGCCGAGCATCCGGCCGACCACGATGGCGAGGGCGTCCGCGGCGACCATGCCCACCGTCGAGCCGATCCAGGTGCCGAACCAGCCGTACTGGGTGGCGAGGGTGATGGTCGCGAGCATCGTCTTGTCCCCCAACTCGGCGAGGAAGAAGGCGACGGTCACGGCGATGATCGCCGACCGGGTGGTGCGCTGCGCCTTCTGCGACTCCTCGTCGGTCAGCTCGTCCCCGCGCAGCGTCCACAGCGCGAAGCCCAGGAAGGCGATGCCCGCGATGATCGTGATCGCCGTGGTGGGGAGAAAGTCGCCGACCAGCCCGCCCAGGGCGACGCTGAACAGGTGGACCACCGCGGTGGCCAGGGTGATTCCGGCGAGGACCGGCCACGGCTTGAACCGGGTGGCGAAGGTCATCGCCATGAGCTGGCTCTTGTCGCCGAGTTCGGCCACGAAGATCACAGCAAGACTGATCCAGAACGCTTCCAACGAAGGTGCCCTTCCCGCGTACGCAGCCGGGCGGAAGGGGATACCCGGGGAGTTTCGGGCACGTCTTCGGCCCGGCGGCATCCAGTTAATGCCTGCCAGGCCGAAGGTCTCGTCCGCCACGAAGCCAAGCCGAACCGGCCGGATCCGAGGCCCGCGCAACCGGGCGCCTCAGGCGCCAGCATGTCGATCACGCGATTGGGACTACTCCCCTTCGGGTCTTTCCATCAGACCATAGCAGCAGAAGTCGGATGCCCATTCCCACCTCAGAGCCGGGTGCCGACCATCACGGGCTCGTTGACCAGGGTGACGCCGAACTTCTCCAGGACGCCGTCCCGCACCTCCCGGGCGAGGTCGAGGAGCTCCTCCGTCGAAGCCGTCAGCTCCGGATTCGTCATGGCGAGGGTGTGCTTGGTGGAGATGCGGGCCGGGCCGCGCCGGTAGCCCTTCGGGAACCCGGCGTTCTCGATCAACCACGCCGCCGGGACCTTGACCGCCCCGTCCGGCATGTCCCAGCGGGGAAACCCCGGCGTCCGCGACTCAAGCTCGGCGGCCTGCGCCGCGGCGAGGACCGGGTTGGTGAAGAACGACCCCGCGCTGCGGGTGTCGGGGTCGGCGGCGTCCAGGACCATGCCCTTGCCCGCGCGCAGCTCCAGCACCGCCGCACGGGCCTGGGCGAGCGGCACACGCTCGCCCAGGGCGACGCCGAGCCGGGAGGCCAGCTCCCGGTAGGCGACCGGGCCGGACAGCGCGTCCCCGGCCAGCTCGTAGGTGACCGCGAGCACGACGTATCGCCCCAGATCATCCTTGAACGCGCTGTGCCGGTAGGCGAACCCGCACTCCCGCGCGGTCAGGTCCCGCACCTCACCGGCCCGGCGGTCGTAGACGCGGACGGCGGTGATCGTCTGGGAGACGTCCTGCCCGTAGGCTCCGACGTTCTGGATCGGCGTGGACCCGACCAGCCCGGGAATGCCGGAAAGGCACTCCACACCCGACCGGTCCTCCCGCACCGCGCGCTCGACCAGGGCGTCCCAGTCCTCGCCCGCCTGCGCGGTGACCAGATCCCCCTCGATCTCGACCCCCCGGGAGGCGACGCGCACGACCAGGCCGTCGAAGCCCGCGTCGGAGACGACCAGATTGCTGCCGCCCCCCAGCACGAGCACCGGCTCGCCCGCCCTGTCGGCCGCCGCCACCAGCTCGACGATCTCCTCGGACGACCCCGCCTCCACGAACGCCCCGGCCGGTCCCCCCAGCCCCAGCGTCGTGTACGGCGCCAGCCGTACCCCCGCCACCCGCTCCGTCATGCGCTTCCCCACCCGCCACCCGGCCGAAATCCGCGACCAGCCTACGGGGAGCGCAGCAGCTTCAGCACCCGGTCATAGGTCCGCCGGGACTCCCTGTCGCGATATTCGGGGTCCGCGCCGTCGTCGCGGCGGTGCCGTTCCTGACGGACCGGGAGATCCTTTCCCAGGGCGACGAGCGTGCCGGGCAGCTTGAGCGAGAACTCCAGGTCGGCGTTGCGGTAGTAGCGGGCGTCGGCGGGGAACCCCCCGGCGGCGAGCGCGGTGTCACGCCTGATCGCGAACAGGTGGCCGAGCAACCCCCGGACCTCGCCCGGCTCGGCCTCCAGCCACTCCTTGTCGTCCTCGCGGGGGTTCACGCCCTTCCACCCGGCCGCGGTCACATCGTCGTCCAGCGCCTTGACCAGCGGGGCGACGGCGTCGCCCTCCAGGATCACGGAGGTGTCCATCACGACGTGCACGTCCGAGGTGTCGAGACGCAACAGCTTGTCCCTGCTCTCACCCCATCCCGCGGAGCCTCCCCTCCAGTGCGGCGACTCGGCCACGTGCCAGGACTCCACCCTGCGGGGAAACTCTTCGGCCAGCTCCTCCAGGACCTCTCCCGCGCCGTCCACGTTTCCCAGGTCGAGGGCGAGGATCCTCGCCTCCGTACGGGCGACCAGGGCGCGTACGCACTCGCGAAGCTCGTCGGGGTGGCCGTCGACGAGCAGCGCGACGGTCACCGTCGGCCGCGCCTCCGGTGGCTCCTCGGCGTCGGCCGGCGGAGCGATCGACTCGTCGAGCCGGGAGATCGACAGGCTGGCGTCCCACAGCAGCTGGGAGAAGACCATCCGCTCGGGGTGGCCGTCGAGATCGTCGGTCCGGCCGACCAGCTCCGAGCCCTCGGGCCTCTGCTGGGGCGCCGCCTCGGTCTCGGCGACCCGCTCGGCGTCCAGGTCGCCGAGTCGGCCGGGGTCGCGTCCGGGGTCGGCGGCCTCGGCGACCCGCCCCGGATCCGCGGAGTCTTCCCGCCCCGCGGCGTCCTTGACGTCCTCGGCGTCCCCGCCATCCCCGGCGTCGACCCGTCCCTCGGTCGTGGCGGCGTCCGGCTCCCCGGCCGAACCGTCCCGCGCCGCCCCCTCGGGCAGGGCACTCACCGTGGGCCACACCTCGAAGGAAGGAGAGGGGATGAGCTCGAAGCCGTCGGCGGTGTCCCGGACGAGCCAGCCCTCGCTTCTGATCTCGTCACGGAGCGCGTCGGCGGTGGCGTGGTCCCGCTCGGCTCGCGCCTTGGCCCGCCGCTCGGCGAGGCCGGTCACGTTAGGAGGTACTTCGCTCATGCTGGGGAGCTACCCCGAGACAGGAAGAAGATTCGGCCCCTGCCCAGGAGCATGCCGTGAACCACGGGCCGTTCCCGTGAACCACGGACTCCGCCGGTGAAACACGGACTCTGCCGGTGAAACACGATCCGTGCTCGTGGATCACGAGCCGAACCGTCACGAGCCGATGAACCGCGTCCCGAACCGGCGCGGACCGCATCCGGTGAATCCCGGGCGGAGCCGCGCCGTATGAGACCGGCCAGGCCATGCCATGCCATGCAGGGCGGGACCGCGCCCGTGACGGGGCACCTACGACAGCTGGACCACCGCGCGGGCCTTGGAAAGGACCCGGGAGTCGTTGGACTTCGCGGTCAGGGCGACCACCACGCGCTTGTCCTCGAGCTTCTCCTCGATGAGCCCGCTCACCGTGATGACGGCACCCTGCTCGTCGTCGGGGACGACCACCATGGAGGAGAAGCGCACCCCGTAGTCGACGACCGCGCCGGGGTCGCCCGCCCAGTCGGTGACGAACCGGCCGCCCTGCGCCATGGTGAACATGCCGTGCGCGATGACGTCGGGGAGCCCGACGGTCTTGGCGAAGCGCTCGTTCCAGTGGATGGGGTTGAAGTCGCCCGAGGCCCCGGCGTACATCACCAGGCTGGCGCGGCGCACCGTGTATTCGGCGGGCGGGATCTGCTGACCCGTCTCGACCTCGTCGTACTTGACCGTCGCGGCCATGTCAGCCCGCCCCTCCACGCTCGACGATGGTGTTGTAGGTCGTGCACACGGGCTCACCGTCGACGGTGCTGACGTCGCTCTTGACGGTGATCAGCTCGTTGCGGCCGACGCTGCGGATGTCGGTCACGGTGGAGACGCTCACCAGCTCGTCTCCGGCGTGGATCGGCCGCCGGTACTCGAAGCGCTGCTCGCCGTGGACCACCATGGCGAGGTTCAGGCCGAGCTCGGGGTCGGTCAGGATCGTCCCTCCGACCAGGCTGAACACGATGGGGAAGGTCGGCGGCGCGATCACGTCGGGGTGCCCGGCGGCCTGGGCCGCCTCCCTGTCCCGGTAGATCGGGTTGTCGTCCCCGATCGCCGTCGCGAACTCTTTGATCTTCACGCGACTGACCTCGTACGGCGAGGAGGGCGCGGACGCCCGCCCGACGAAGTCACGGTTCAGAGCCATCGTGCTCCTTTGCGGATACCGACGCGACGAGACCGGTCCGTAGACCGGAGTGGAAGCGAGACACTAACAGAACAAGATTCCAAAGCGTGCCCCCGGACCCCGCCCGGACCCGCCTGGACCTCGGCCGGCCATCTGGAAGTGTGCCACCAGCAAACCTAGCCCGGCTCGCCCTCCCGCAGGTTCTCTTCCACGGTCAACGCCCGCGCGAGAAAACTGTACGGATACGACAAACCGGCGCCTCATTGGAGGACGCCGGTTTTCGTGGAGTGTGTGCGTGCCGATGAAGCACTCATCTCCCGCCCACGGCGGAAGGCTTCGCGCAGACTAGCGAGTCTCGCGGTGCGCCTGGTGCGTCTTGCAGTTGGGGCAGTACTTCTTCAGCTCAAGCCGATCCGGGTCGTTACGCCGGTTCTTCCGCGTGATGTAGTTGCGGTGCTTGCACTCCTGGCAGGCCAGCGTGATCTTCGGCCTAACGTCGGTGGCAGCCACTTGGGAGTGCCTTTCTACGTTCTGGACAGTGGACAACCCACGACAGGACTTCTCTGGTGGGAGAAGCCCCTGTGGGTAGTAGCGGAGGCCGGACTTGAACCGGCGACACAACGATTATGAGCCGTTTGCTCTGCCTGGCTGAGCTACTCCGCCTTGAGGCCGACGAAATCGACCGACCCCACAAGGATACCCGACCCGCAGAGTGCCTGCGTACTTGTGCAGGTCAGGGCGACCTCTTCTGGGTTGCCCCAGTATGCCCGCTCGCGTGTCAGGAACCTTGAGTATTTTCTGGCTCGCCTTTGCTTGTTTAAGGCCAACCAAGCCGAAAGCCCTAACCGAGAGGTTAGGGCTTTTAGGCTGTTGAGCCCCTTTACGGAATCGAACCGTAGACCTTCTCCTTACCATGGAGACGCTCTGCCGACTGAGCTAAAGGGGCCTGTCCGTGTCGCTCTCGCTTGCGGACAGGTGTAACCATACACGGCTCCGCAGCGGGATGCGAAATCAATAGAGGTCCGCCCGGACCACCACACGCTCCCCGCGACGGACCCCGCCCGATCTTCGGCCCGCCCCCTCGAATCCCGCCTGGGTGCGCGAGGGAAACGGGCGTGCCGGAAGGCCGTGGTTCGCCACCAAGTGACCACCAAGTAGCCCATAAGAGAACCGTCGCATCGTGGTCGGGTAAGCAGCCCGCACCGACCGAGGAGCCCTCGACATGACCCCGGAACTTCTGGGATTCCAGATCACCCACCGCGCGATGCGCGGTGACGTCCGCCGCCTGGCCACGCTCGCCACCCAGCTGGCCGAGGGCCTGCAGTCGGCCGACCAGACCCGTGCCCGCGCCATCGCCGATTTCATCACCACGCTGAACCGGGGCATCCACCACCACCACACGATGGAGGACAAGGTGCTCTGGCCCGTCCTCGAACGGTCCGCCGGAGCCGAGGTGGACCTGCGCGACCTGAGCGACGACCACGCCGACCTCGACCCGCTGCTGGCCGAGATCGACGGCCAGGCCGCCGCGTTCGCCTCGACCGGCGACGCCTCCGCGCTCGCCAAGTCCCTCACCCGGCTCGCCGACATGCTCGACGAGCACATCACGGAGGAGGAGCGGCTGCTTTTCCCGATCATCAGGAAGTACGTGTCCGTCGCCGACTGGCACCGGGTCGAGACGGAGGTCCGCAAGGGCGGAAACGTCAGGATCGACCTGCCGAGGATGGAGCAGTACGCCGAACCCGACGAGATGGCCCGGCTGCGCAAGCTCGCCGGTCCCCCGCTGACGGTGATGCTCTCCCTGTTCCGGCGGGGCCACCGGCGGCGGCAGCGGCTGATCTTCGGCCCCCTCGCCGTCTCCTGAACGGGATCCTCACCGCGTCCTCGGCGTCTCCTCGAGACGGATCCTCGCCGCGTCTCCTCGTCCCGGCCCTTCAGCGCGCCCCCTCGATCCGGGTTCTCACCGCCCAAGCGCCTCGGCGGCCCTGCGCGCCCAGTGCGGTGATCCGATCCGCTCCGCGACGGCCACCGCCCGCTCGTAGTGTGCGGTCGCGTCCCGGCCGAGGAGGACGGCCAGGTCGCCCAGGATCTGGGCGACCGGCCCGAGGGTGATCGATCCCGAGTGCATGCCGGCCGGCTCGCCGTCCCAGGGCAGCAGGACCTCGTAGCAGTGCTCGGCCGCCCGCCGGTCGCCCAGCGCGATCGCGTTCTCCCCGCGCAGGCCCTGCCAGAGGAGCCAGTAGTAGTCCAGGCGGGGCTCCTGATCGGCCTGCCAGTACGTCCGCGCCTCGGCCAGGCGCCCCTCGGCGATCAGCGCCCTGACCAGGATGTCCGAGAGCCCTTCCGGGACGAGCTCGTGCAACGCCAGCAGCTCGGAGATGTCCTGCGGCAGACCACCCGCCAGCCGGGTCACGAACCGGCCGATGGGCCCCATGATGTGGGCGTTCGCCCCTCCGGCGGCTCTCATGCGTTCGGCGATGGCCAGATAGGACCGCTCCGCGCCCTCGAAGTCACCCTTGATCAGCAGGATCAGCGTGTCGAGCATGGACAGCACGCCCAGCGCGAGACCGAGCTGGCCGGTGGTGGAGTGCTCCAGGGCGCGGTCCGCGTGGTGCCTGGCGGCGGCGAGGTCGCAGCGGCCCAGGCTGACCATGAACAGGGCATGGTGTCCCTGCATCGCGTACCCGGGCAGCCCCGCGCGGTCGCCGAGCTCGACCAGCTCACGGGCCACGACCTCCAGCTCGTCGCGGCGGCCGGGGGTCAGCAGCACGAAGTAACGGGCGTTGAGCGCCAGGCAGACGAGGTCCGTACGCCCCAGGCGCCTGGCGATCTCGACCGCCTCGGCGCTGTAGGCCCGGCAGCGCTCGTCGTCGTGCCCCTCCAGCTCGAAGACGAGCGTGGCCAGCAGCCGGCAGCGGGTCTCGTCGTCGGCGCCGTCCAGCGCCGCCACCAGCGCGTCGACGAGCGGCTGGTCCACGTAACGGCCCGGCTGGATCGACCAGGTCACCGGCGCGTCGTACGCGGTCAACGCCCGGTTCAGGCCGCTGCCCAGCCGCCGCGCGAGGGCGACGGCCCGCTCGCGGTTCTCCCTGGCGGCCAGTACGTCGCCCTCGTGCGCCTGTACGGCCACCAGCGAGCAGAGCAGGTCGAGCCGGAGCGCGTCGTCGTCGACGTGTTCCAGCGCTCCCCGGTAGAACGCCCCCGCCTCCCGATAGGAGTGCATCCCCCTCGCCTGCTCGGCCGCCGCCCTGGCGTAGGGCACCGCCCGCCCCGCCGAGCCCGGGGTGGCCGCGGCGAGCGCGTGATGGCCCAGCGCGGTGACCTCCCCCGGCCTGACCCGCTCCAGCGCGCCGACGACTCTGCCGTGCAGCCGGGTACGGCGCAGTACCGGCGTGTCCTCGTACAGGGTCTCCCTGACGAGCACATGGGCGAAGCGCACCCGTCCGGGGGCGGGTTCGGTGAGCAGCCCGGTCACCACGCCCGCCTCCAGCGCTTCGAGGGCGGTGTCCTCCTCGGCGCCCTCCAGGGTGAGCAGCACGTCGACATCGACGTCCCTCCCGACGACGGCCGCGTCCCGCAGGATCCGCTGGGCCGTCGCGGGCAGTCTGGCGATCCTGCGACGGATCAGGTCGCGCACGCCCGGCGGCAGCGCGCGGGCGGCCGAGGTACCGTCCGTGGTGATCAGCCGCGCGGTCTCGCAGACGAACAGCGGGTTGCCGCCGGTCCGCTCGGCCACGGTCCGGGCGGTCACCGCGTCCACCTCCCGCCCCGAGCGCTCACGCAGCAGCAGTGCCACGTCCTCGTCGCCGAGCCCACCCAGGTCGATCCGGTGGGTGTCACGCCCGGCCAGGGCCGCCCAGGTCGCCCCCAGGTGCTCGACGGCCTCGGTGGGCCGGTAGGTCGCGACGATCATGATGTCCGCCTCCGCGCCCCCCGTGGCGAGGTGACGCAGAAGCTGGAGCGTCTCGCTGTCGGCCCGGTGCACGTCCTCCATGACCACCAGCAGCCGGGTGCCGCGCCCGACGACCCGGGAGAGGTAGTCGCCCACCGCGCGGGCCAGCAGGAACGGTCCCGCGGGCGGGGCGTCGTCGTCCAGCAGCGGTGCCAGCCGGACCGCCAGATCACCCTCCGGCGGCCGTTCCACGGCCAGGGCGCGCAGCACCTCGCTCCACGCCCACGCGGGCGGCGCCCCACCGTCGGTCTCCGGGCACTGCCCGGTCGCGGTCAGCCAGCCGCGCTCCGCGAGCCGCCGGGCGAACGCGGTGGCCAGGGTGCTCTTACCCGCTCCCGGATCACCGCCCAGCCACACCGTGCGCACACCGCCCTGGCGCGCGACCGTTTCCAACGCCGCCAGTTCCTCGGTACGGCCCACAAGACCGGAACCGGGGTCGTCGAGGGCCTCGGGGACGTCGAGAGCACGACCTTCTCCCCTGTCACGGCCCGTGTCCCTGTCCCTGTCGTGCTCCTGGCCCTTGTCCCCGTCCCGACCTCGGTCGAGCTCCCGACCCCGGTCGTGGTTCGGGCCGCGATCACGCCCCATCCGGTCCGGCCCCGGCCGTCCCCGACCTCCCTGATCCGGCTTCCTCCCCCCGTTCCCCGCGGCGTCCGAGAGCGGCGTCCGTACCCGGACGGGCGCCTCCACCCGGTTCAGGGAGTCGGCGTGGGCCAGGATGTCGGCCTCCAGCGCGCGCAGCGCGGGGCCCGGGTCGATTCCCAGCTCGTCGGCGAGGGTCTCGCGTGCCCTCCTGATCGCGCCCAGGGCGTCGGCCTGCCGCCCTGCCCGGTAGTAGGCGAGGGCGAGCAGCCGTACCGCGTTCTCCCTGAGCGGGTGGGCGCGGACGTGCCGCTCAAGCTCGACCTCCGCGTTGCGGCCGAGCGCCAGCAGTGCCTCCGCCCTGTGTTCCACGGCGACGAGCCGCAGCTCTTCGAGCCGCGCGGCCTCGGGCTCGGCCCACTCGTCGTCGGCGAACTCCCCGTACGCGGGTCCCTGCCACAACCCGAGTGCCCGGTCCACCGTCTCCAGTGCCCGTGCCCCGTCCCTCTCGGCGAGCGCGGTCCCGGCGGCCTCGACCAGCCGGGGGAAGAGCCAGGCGTCCACCTGCTCGGAATCCAGCCGCAGACGGTAGCCGGGTACGGCGCTGACCAGCACCGTGGCGGGTGTGCGCGGCAGCCGGCCGGGTTCGAGCACCCGCCGCAGGTTGGACACGTAGACCTGGAGGGCGGCCAGCGCCTTCGGCGGCGGTTGCCCGCGCCACAGGTCATCGATGAAACGATCGGTGGAGACCACGTGCCCGCCCGCCGCGACGAGCCTGGCCACCACGGCCCGCTGCCGGGAGGTGCCGAGGTCCACCGTACGGCCGTTGATCTCCGCCTGGAGCGGACCAAGAACACGCAACATAACAAAAGGCAGGGTATGCGCCCTTCGGCTGCTTCTGGCAAGCCCTGAGTTCTTCCTCGCCTTCGACGAACGCCCAAACTTCTGACGAACACCGGGGAGCACGATGTCGCAGGATCGCCGCAGGGAAACGATCCGGGCGCTCGACGAGAGCGACCGGCCACACCTGTACTGGCACGGGGTGGACGGCGACGGCCACGTGTGGCTGTTCGAGACCGTCATCGACAGCGGCGGGGAGTACTGGCCGGTGAGACACGCCGAGCTCGGCTCGGACGGCATCGCCCGCACGTACTCATGGCGCCACATCGAGGACGAGCACGGTTTCCTGGCCGAAGGGCCGATCTATCCCGGCGACTTCGGCCTGAACGCCCTGACCTCGCAGGAGTTCGACACCCTGTGGGCCGCGATCGGCGGATGAGTTCCCTCGCGGTGACCCGGCTCACCCGCCCGGAAGCGTGACCGAGTCTTCG
Source organism: Streptosporangium sp. NPDC000509 (assembly GCF_042898365.1). NCBI lineage: Bacteria > Bacillati > Actinomycetota > Actinomycetes > Streptosporangiales > Streptosporangiaceae > Streptosporangium > Streptosporangium sp. NPDC000509. The sequence goes on from NZ_JBIAYX010000002.1 coordinate 90,480, forward strand.
GCCGGAAAGCCCCTCGCACGACTCACCCGGCCGGGGCCGTCGCCCGGTTCCCGGCCGGAAGCCCCTCGTACACCTCTCGGCTCACCCGGCCGGAACCCTGACCAGGATCCCGGCCGGAAAGCCCTCGCACGCCCCTCGGCTCACCCGGCCGGGGCCGTCGCCGAGGTCTTGGCCAGAAGCCCCCTCACCCGCGGCACGACCTCCTCGCCGTAGAGGCGGATCGAGTTCATCAGCTTCTCGTGCCCGAGCGTCCCCGAGCTGTACTTGAGCTCGAAGCGGTTCACGCCGAGCGTGCTCACGGTCTTCGCGATCTTCGCGGCCACCGTCTCGGGTGATCCGACGTAGAGCGAACCCTCGTCGGCCTCCGTCTCGAAACCGTCCCGGGACGTGGGACCCCAGCCGCGCTCACGGCCGATGCGGTCGTGCAACGCCCGATAGTGCGGCCAGAGTTCTTCGCGGGCCTGCCGGTCGGTCTCGGCGATGTGACCCGGCGAGTGCACCCCGACCGGCAACCGCTCGACCTCCAACTGGGCGAGGGCGCGGTGGTACAGGTCGACGTACGGCGCGAAACGCGCCGGCGCACCGCCGATGATCGCGAGCATGAGCGGCATCCGGTAACTCGCCGCGCGCACCACGGACTGGGGGCTGCCGCCGACGCCGATCCAGGTGCGCAGCCGGCCGGACTCCGTCTTCGGATACACGTGCTGGTCCTTCAGCCCGGCACGGAGCCGGCCCTGCCACGTGACGGGGCCCTCCTCCAGGAGATGGGAGAGCAGGTCGAGCTTCTCCTCGAACAACTCCTCGTACTGGGCCAGGTCGAAACCGAACAGCGGAAACGACTCCGTGAACGAGCCGCGGCCGAGAATGATCTCCGCGCGGCCCTGGGACACCGCGTCCAGGGTCGCGAACTTCTCGAAGACCCGTACCGGGTCGTCCGAGCTGAGCACGGTCACCGCGGTGCCGAGGCGGATGCGTTCGGTGCGGCCGGCGATCGTCGCCAGCACGATCTCCGGTGCCGAGATCGCGAAGTCGTCCCGGTGGTGCTCCCCGACGCCGATGGCGTCGATCCCCACGCTGTCGGCGAGCACCGCCTCCTCGACGACGTTGCGGATCACCTGCGCGTACGGCAGCCGGTTTCCGTCCGCGTCGGCGGTGACGTCGCCGAACGTGTCGATCGCGAACTCAAGCGGTGCGACCATGCTCCCTCTTTCCCAACGGTTTCCCAACCGCCTCTCAACAGCCTCTCAAGGCTCTCACCGGCACGGGCAGTAGACGAAACCACGGCACCGGGGCGAGAATTCCGGCACCCCCCGCCCCACCCCTGACCTGGCACTTCACCCTCCGGCGCCGTGGCGGGAACTTTTTTTCGCCGAATGTCGGCCAGAATGTCGAGAACACGGCCGCCTGCTTCTACCTGTGGGTGAGAGCGTCGAGGAGGACGCTCGAACGTGAGGAGCGATGGCATGAAGTACATGATTTTGATGCAGTTCAGCGGGCAGATGAAGGACGCGGTGCCGCCGATCGACACCTGGCCCGTCGGGGACCTCCAGGCCCACATCCAGTTCATGCACGACACGAACGGCAAGCTCGTCGAGTCCGGGGAGTTCGTGGACGCCCAGGGACTCGCGGCCCCCGACCAGGCCAAGATCGTACGGGCCGGGGAGGGCGGCGCGGCCGTCGTCACGGACGGCCCCTTCCCCGAGACGAAGGAGTTCCTGATCGGCTACTGGATCGTCGACTGCGAGAGCCCCGAGCGGGCGATCGACCTCGCCGCGCACATCTCGGCGGCCCCCGGCCCCGGCGGCCGGCCGCTGAACATGCCGATAGAGCTGCGCCAGGTGATGTCGGCCGCTCCCTCCGAGGAACTGTGACCGCTGAACGGCCCGGTCCCCGGAGGACCGCGACCACCGACCGGCCTGGCACCCAAAGGGCTGTGACCGTTGGATAGCCCTGCCGCCGACGCCGTCGACGACCTGCTGCGCCCGCTGGTGCCGCAGGTCGTCGGCGTGCTCACCCGGCGGTTCGGGGACTTCGCCGCCGCCGAGGACGCGGTCCAGGAGGCACTGATCGACGCCGCGGCCCAGTGGCCGGACGAGGGCGTTCCGGCCAACCCGCGCGGATGGCTCATCCAGGTCGCGTACCGCCGGATGACCGAGCAGGTACGCAACGAGCAGGCGCGGCGCCGCCGGGAGGAGTTGGTCGCCACCCGGGAGTCCTCCGACCGGCGGACCGCCCCACCGGCGGACGACGCGTACGAGACGGACCGGGACGACACGCTCACCACCCTGTTCCTGTGCTGCCACCCGGCGCTCACCCCGGCGTCGGCGATCGCCCTCACCCTGCGGTCCGTGGGCGGCCTGACCACGGCCGAGATCGCCAGGGCGTTCATGGTGCCCGAGCCGACCATGGCGCAGCGGATCAGCCGGGCCAAGCAGCGCATCAAGGCCTCGGGGATCCCGTTCCGCATGCCGGCTCCCCAGGAAAGGGCGCGACGGCTCGGCTCGGTGCTGCACGTCCTCTACCTCGTCTTCAACGAGGGCTACGCCAGCAGCGCCGGCCCCGACCTGCAGCGGGTGGAGCTGTCGCGCGAGGCGATCCGGCTGACCAGGATGGCCCACGACCTGCTTCCCGACGACTGCGAGGTGGCCGGGCTCCTCGCGCTGATGCTGCTCACCGACGCCCGGCGTCCCGCCCGTACCGACCCCGGCGGCACCCCGATCCCCCTCGCGGAGCAGGACAGGAGCCTGTGGAACGGCGCCGCCGTCGCCGAGGGCGTCGCGCTCGTCACCGCCACCCTGTCCAGGGGCGCGGTCGGCCCCTACCAGCTCCAGGCGGCGATCGCCGCGGTCCACGACGAGGCGGCGACGGCCGAGGAGACCGACTGGCCGCAGATCCTGGCGCTGTACGGCCTGCTGGAACGCATGTCCGACAACCCCATGGTCTCCCTCAACCGCGCGGTCGCCGCCGCCATGGCGCACGGTCCGGAAATCGGCCTCGACATGCTCAGAACACTCGGCGCCGACGACCGCCTCGCCGACCACCACCGCTTCTACACGGCACGTGCCCACCTGCTGGAGATGGCCGGTGACCGGCGGGCGGCCCTCGACGACTACCGCGCGGCGGCGAGCCGCACCACGAGCGCCCCGGAACGCGACTACCTCACCACCCGCGCCGCCAGACTCACCACCCCGAACCAGCCGGAACTCAGCCCCAATGGCCTGCCGACTCTCTTCGGCACCTGTCAAGCAGGGCAGGGCGACACCTCGGAACGAGTGGAAGAGATCCCGACCGAAGGCTACGGTCACGAAGCGTGATCGACACCGCCCCGATCATGGCCGTGGCCTTCCGGGACCACAAGAACCACGAACGTTGTGAACAGTTGACGTGGCCGGGCACCCGGGTCTCTAGGGCCGCACCGAGGGCTCGGTTCCCCCGCCGACCTCCCGCGCCACATGCTCCAACCGGTCTCGGTAGCCCTCCCACCATCCCTGGTCACCCAGTGCCATGGCATCTCTGTTCTTACTCAGTCCGACGGCTCCGTCGATGATCTCCCTGACGATGTCGGCGTGCCCGGCGTGGCGGTTCGTCTCGGCGGTCATGTGTATCAGGATCCGGTGCAGTGTCACCTGACTCCGGTCATCCGGCCACCACGGCACCCGGCCGATCGCGTCCAGCGCCAATGCCTCGATCGTCGCGTCCGAGTGCGTCCATACGCGGTGATACAGCCCGACGATCTCTTCGCGCGATTCATCGGCGGTCGCCCACATGTCCGCATTGGGCGCTGCTCCGTCTTCGAACCAGGGAAGTGGCTCCGCGGACGGCCGCCCGAAAGTCTCGCCGAAGTATCCCAGCTCGACACTGGCCACATGTTTGACCAGTCCCAGCAGGTTCGTACCGGTCGGCGTCAGCGGGCGGCGGATGTCGTACTCCGAGAGCCCGTCCAGCTTCCACAGCAGGGCTTCGCGGGCGGTCCGCAGGTAGTGGTGGAGGTCCGACTTCATGTCCGATTCAGCCATGGCGGACATCCTTCCACTCCGGCGCCGACGGCAGCCTGGGGCCCTGAACCTTCCGACAGGCGCTCCGTCGTCCACACGTCAGGGACGAGTCAGCCTGACGGAGAGAAAGGACGGCGTCCGGTGCAGTTTGTCGTATCTGGCCTCGTCGATCTCTCGCAGGCCGGGCACCGGGCGCGGCTCGACGAGCCGTTCCAGGACGAATCCGGCGGTCAGCAGCTCACCGAGGAACGTCTCCAGCGGCATGCGCCGGTAGCGGATGGAGAACGAGCTGCCCTTGAGGGGAAGCTCGACCCAGTCGTCGGCGTAGTACGAGCCGCCGAAGTGGCGCCAGTCGGCCGTCGGATGGGTCGTCGAGACCAGCAGCCACCCGCCGGGCCGCAGCACGCGGCGCAACTCGCCCAGCAGTTGTGCGCGACGAGTGAGGTGGTGGAACACCAGCGCGCACACGGCGCCGTCGAACGACGCGTCGCCGGCGAAGTCCAGCGGCTCCTCCAGGTCGTGCAGCCGCAACTCGGCCCGTTCGCCCACCCGTGCCCGCGCGTGCTCCAGCAGCGTGGCGCTGCCGTCGACACCGACCACCTCCGCGCCCCGTGCCAGCAGGTCGGCGGCGTAGTGCCCGCCTCCGCAGCCGACGTCGAGGACCCTCGCACCGGCGACGTCACCCGCGAGTTCCAGCATCGCGGGCCGATCGGTGTAGGCGTTGTAGGGGCTGATGTCGGCGTGGCCGGCGAAGTAGTCACCGAGGGCGTCGTGGTACGCGGTCTGCTGAGGCATCGACACATCATGGCGACGACGGCCGTTCGTCCGCGAACGAATTTCCGGGGCGACACGAGGCCGGCGCCGACGGCCCTCCTCCCTACGCTCACACCCCATCTATAGTAACCTGTAAAAACGCTATAACAGTTATTCGTATTCGGAGGCGCGCGCCAGGAACCGCTCACGTACGTCAAGCCTTCAACCCCAGTCGGAGGATTCGAGATGACCACCCGCAGCGATCAGAAAGCGTCCGGCCCCCTCACCGTCAAAGAGCTGTCCAAGAAGACCTGGAGCGATTTCGAGACGGTTCTCGGGAGCAACGGAGGTGCCCGCGGGTGCTGGTGCATGCACTGGCGGCTGTCCATCGCGGAGTGGACGGAAGGAAAGGGCGAGGGGAACAAGAAGGCGATGAGTCGTCTCGCCCAGCGTGACCCGGCCCCCGGCGTGGTCGTCTACGAAAACGACACGCCGGTGGCATGGTGCTCGCTCGGGCCGCGTTCGTCGTTCCCCCGGCTGGAGCGCTCGCCGCTCCTCGCGAGCGTCGACGACGAGCCGGTCTGCGCGATCGCGTGCGTCTACGTGCAGAAGAAACATCGTGGCTCCGGGCTGCTGCCGGCCGTTCTGGACGCCGTCTGCGACTACGCGGCCTCCGCGGGCTACGAGGTCGCCGAGGGCTATCCGGTCGAGCCTCGCGAAGGGAAACGCGCGGGTGCGGACACGGCGATGACGGGAATAGCCAGCGCCTTCCTCGACGCCGGATTCTCCGAGGTGGCCCGCCCCCGCGACGATCGGCCGATCATGCGGCGGAAGCTGGGGTGATGCCCCGCATGATCGGCCGACCGGTGAATCCCTCTCGTGCGTCCGGCGGAGCGGGACGCACGCTCGCGTCACGACGTACCGGCACGTCACCGCCCTCTGCCACCGGCCGGTAAGACGGTGGCACGCGCTCGCGTCGCGTCACCGCCCCCGGCCCTACCCGCAGGTGAGGCGGTGGCGCGCGAGTTCGTCGTAGAACGGTTGGTGATGCTCGGCGACGCGGCGCAGGTGTTCGTTGGTGTCGGGCGTCTCACGCCGCTCGGGCGCCTTGGCGACGAGCCCGCTGCTCTCGGCCACCTCCGCGTGCCACCGGTTCGTACGCTGCCAGTTCGCCTGCTGGCCGGGGTCCCAGCGCATCGCCTCGGGCATGAACTCCAGCCCGACCCGCTCGCAGTACGCCCGGACCGTCGCCTCCGGACTGGCCACCAGGTCGTCGCCGTCGATCACCAGGGGGATCTCGCCGGTCGCCGACCGCACGGCGTCGAAGATGGCGTGCAGGTATTCGAATCCGTACTCCTCCAGGGTGGCCTCGGGGTTGACGGCGTAGTGCGAGGAGATCGCGCTCCGCGGTTCCCGGATCATGAAGGTGTTGATCACGTCGCCGAACAGGCGCTCGTCCTCGAACAGCGGGGTGTAGGTGTAGTCGGAGGTGTCCTTGGCGAACACCCGCCGCCCTTCGGCGTTCACCTCGAGCATCGCGTCGAGCAACTCGATCGCCGACGTGGCGCGCCTGCCCGCGAACTCGAAGTGGCCGTCCGTCTGGAGGTACGAGAACGGCTCGTGGGCCACCTCGAGGTCGCCGCGTTCGAGCATGATGCGCAGGAACGCCGTGGACCGGGATCGGGGCACGGCCCACAGCACGATGGGCTTCGACGCGGCGCTCATTGCGACCACGCCGTCGGCCGGCGGTCCCAGCGGTGTTCGCGCAACCGCGCCATCAGCTCCTCACCCAGGGGTTCGGCGTCACTGGCGGCGATGTTGGCGCGTACGTGGGCGGGCTTGCGCATGCCCGGGATGACGGTGGTGACGTCGGGGTTCCGCAGGATGAAGCGCAGGGCGAGCTCGGGCATGGTCATGCCCTCGGGCACGATCCGCGCCAGCCGTTCGGCGCGCTCCACGCTCGCGACGAGGTTCTCCGGTACGAAGTAGGTGTTGCGCCAGTCGCCTTCCGGCCAGCGGGTGTCGCGGGTGAGGGTGCCGGTGAGCGTGCCCTCGTCGAAGGGCACCCGTGCGATCACCGCCACGTCCAGCTCACGGCATGCCGGGAAGAGCTCGTCTTCCGGGGCCTGGTCGAAAATGTTGTAGATGACCTGTACCGCGTCGATCAGTCCGGTCTTCAGGGTCTCCAGTACGTTCCAGGGTTCCCAGCGGTTGACGCTGATGCCGACGCCTTTGATCAGCCCGCGTTCCTTCATCTCGATGACGGCGTCCTGCCACGCCGCGTCGTGTGCCCAGGCGTCCTCCCAGACGTGAAACTGGAACAGGTCGACGGACGGGGTGCCCAGCCCTTCGAGGCTGCGGTGCAGGCACTCCCAGAGATAGTCCGGCGGGTACACGTCGGACAGCTTGGAGTCTCGGGTGGACGGCCACTCACGATCCTTCGGCGGGGGTTTGGTCGCGATGCGCAGGCGACGCTCCGGGTGCCTCCGCACCAACTCGCCGAGCATCCTCTCGCTTTCCCCGCGGCCGTAGATCCAGGCGGTGTCGAAGAAGTCGCACCCGAGCCGGACGGCCTCGTCCAACGCGGTGTCGCCCGTCTCGCCGTCGGCGCCGGTCCATCCGCCCTCGCCTCCGGCTATGCCCCACATTCCGTAGCCGACGTCGCCGACCATCCAGCCCAGCCGACCGAATCGACGCTCACGCATCGCCTCCTCCTTTCATCCAGACGGCTCGTTCAGACAGCTCATTCAGATGGCTCGTTCATACGGTCCTTTCAGACGGTCCTTTCAGACGGCGACCACCTCGCTCCAGCGGTTGCCGCCCGAGCCGAACCGTGTCTGCTGCACCACGTGACCGGCCACCTTCATCCGCTCGACCCTGACGACGCCGCGGTGGACGGAGAGGGTCACGCTGCCGCCGAGCTCGCCGACGAGCCGGTCGATCGCGTCCCGCGCCGCGTACGCGGCGGGATCGAGCCACCGTGCCTCGTACAGCGCGGCGCCCAGAACGCCTGCCAGCCGGTCGTAGAGTTCGCGGCCGGCCGCGTCGAGGCCGGCCTGCAGGACGCGGGTCCACGCGCGTTCGAGCAGCTCAAGCCCCGGCGCCTCGTAGACGCCCCGGCAGACCGTGCCGATGATGCGCCGTTCGACCACGTCACGGAGCCAGACACCGTGCCGTGACCCGATCTCGTTGGCCCGCGTCATCCACTCGACCGGGTCTGGCCCGCTGCCGTCGACGTCGGCGACACGTCCTTCGTGGAAGACGACGGTGACGGTCTCGGGCTCGGCGGAGGTATCCCCCGGCCATCGGCTCCACCGCGGCCGAAGGCGGGTGACCGGCGTTTCCAGGTCTTCCAGCTCGGCCGACTCGTGCGAGATGCCCGCGAGGTTGGCGTCGGTGGACCGGTCGGCGCCGCTGCCGTGGTCGAGGTGCAGCCCGTGCTCGGTGACCGCCGCGAGCATCGCGCCGCGATCGGGGAACCTCTCCAGCGCCCGCGGGTTCGTCCACGGCTCGACGACGGACATCTCCGGGGCGACCTGGGTGCCGTAGCGCGCGAACCGGCGCTGGTCGTTGCCCCCGCCGACACAGCCGTGGACGAACGTCCGGCATCCGTCCGCCCGCATCCTCGGCAGGACCTCGTTGACGAGCACGAAGCGGGACGCGCCGGTCGTGTTCCAGTAACCGCCGTCATGACGGGCGCTGTACCGCAGCAGGTCCGACGCCATGGAGGCCATCGACGATCGTAAATCCATAACGACGACCTCGTCTCCGAAACTTCGCAGAGAAGAAACGAGTTCGTCCATATTCGCGATATCTGATTGACCGATATCGGCGAGATAGTGCCTCGCCGGAGTGGACGTCTCGCGAAGCCAGACTCCGACGGCGAGGGAGGAGAGCCCTCCCGATTGGAATAATCCGACCCGCGTGTTGTCGTTGACCTGCTCCACAGCCTCCTCCTATATCCCGCCGGGCGAGATGCGACGCGATGATCAATAAGCCGATACTCACCCACACTACCCATGCACGACAATCCCTCACTCCTTGCGGGCCGACGAACTCCGCATCGAATCCCGGCGCCGGAAGCGATCTTTACGGACGCCCTTACAGGCCATTCGGTTAAGTCGATCAAGAGCGCCGGGAGGTGCCTCGGATTGCCCACCGATAATTCATCGGCCACGATGTCGCATTGATCATTCTTTGGTCCTCCGCTGGTCATCGTCCATTTTCGAGCGTATCTGACAGAAAAACGCGATCGGTGGATTAGCGGGCATCGGGTTGGGTACGGACGGGCATGCCTTTCACGCCCCCTCTGGACGACGACGTCCTGTCGCACCGGCACCGGAGCCTTTTGTTCCGCATTCCGGGTGGTCGGACCGCACATCCGGAATCAGCGTTTGTGTCGTCACCGATTCGGATGGGGGCGCGAAGCCGCCACGACGAGGAGCGCCCGGACGCCCGTCGCCGCTCCACGCGATCCTGGCGCTCATTTACCCAGTTCACAGCTACTGTCAGCCGACCGCAGCGACGCCCGAGCTTGCGAACCCGGAGCAGGTGTCCCACTATGGAAGTAACCCGTAAATTAGTTAACGACGGTTACTTAATATTTTGTGCAGCACCTAAACCGACTGGCGTTGGGAGGAAACGCGTGGTCACCGCACGCACGAGCCGTCATGGAACGAATACCTATCGACTTCGCATATTCGACCGAGAGCCGGGCAGCCGCCAGACGCGCCGGAAAAACGCGGTGAACACCCCTTCGCCACCCTTGTGACGCTCGCCGAGAATCGGCCACGGCCACCTGAAGCCCACCTAGCTGAATAGTGATCGATCTGCCTGACAGAGGACCTGTTGCCAGCCGAGACCATGGAAGCACGATGTCAAGCCATCAGCAGACGCGCTTAATTGACGATGCCCTAACCGCCGTTCACTTATCACTGGGTCCGCAGCATGCGTTCCCCCGGCAAAGCACAGTTCTCGACCTGTTCCACGAACAGCGGGAGAACGCACCGGACCGTCCCGCGATTCGCTATCGGGACATGACGATGAGCTACGCCGCCCTCGACGCCGCAGCCAATACAACGGCCAATCGACTGATCGGCGACGGCGTACTGACACGACATTTGATACCCGTGCTGATAGCGGAAGGGCGCGAATTCCCGGCCGCGCTCCTCGGAGTGATGAAGACGGGCTCGGCGTTTGTTCCGCTGGATCCCTGCTGGCCGATCGACCGGCTCAGGACGATCGTCGCCGAACTGTCGCCACCCGCCGTCCTGGCGTCGCCGGCGACGGTGGAGACAATCACCGAACTGCGATTGTCCATTCCGACGGTGATCGTCGACTGCTCGGAACCGCCGCGTGATCCGGCCGACCTGGAACCGCCGCCCGCCGACCGTGCACCCGGGCCGGAAGACCTGATCTACGGGTTCTACACCTCCGGTTCGACGGGCACGCCCAAGTGCGCGCTCAACCACCACCGCGGCCTGGTCAACAGGTTGACCGCGATGTCGCGCCGGTTCGGTGACGGGGCCGGCCACGTGACGCTGCAGAACAGCCGGTCCACGTTCGACTCCTCGATGTGGCAGGTGCTGTGGCCGCTGACGTCGGGTGGGCAGGTCGTACTGCCGGACCGCGACGGGATCCTCGACCTTGAGGAGACCGCGATGACCATCGGCCGCTACGGCGTCACGATGACCGACTTCGTCCCCTCGGTGCTCACGGCGTTCGTCTCCCTGCTGGAGACGCGCGAGGATCTGCGCGCCGCGACGTCGAGCCTGCGCCGCATGCTGATCGGCGGGGAGACGGCCGGTCCCGCCGTAGTGCACCGGCTGCGCGCGCTGCTGCCCGACCTCGAGGTCACCAACACGTTCGGGCCGACGGAGTGTTCGATCGGGTCGGTGTTCCACGACGTCACGGACGCCGACGTCGACCGGATCCCGCTCGGGCGCCCCATCGACAACACCGCCGCGATCGTCCTCGACGAGGATCTCAGGCCCCTCCCGAAGAACACCCCCGGCGAGCTGTACCTCGGCGGCGAGTGCGTCGGAGCGGGCTACCTCAACGATCCCGAGCGCACCGCGCGGGTGCTCGTGACCAACCCGTTCCCGGAGATCCCCGGCGAGAGGCTGTACCGGACGGGCGACCTGGCGCGGGTCGGCGAGGACGGGCTGCTGCACTTCAACGGCCGGCTCGACGAGCAGGTCAAGATCGGTGGGGTACGGGTGGAACTCGGCGATGTCACCTCCGCCCTCGCCGGCCATCCGCTCGTCGGCGACGCGATGGCGGTCGTGCTCGGCGAGGCGCCCGAGGCCACCCTGGTCGGTTGCGTCACGCCACGCTCACCGGACGAGACACCCTCCGTGGAGGAACTTCGCGCGTACGCGGCGGAGAAACTACCGGCCGAACAGGTCCCGCACCGGATCGTGGTGCTCGACGCGCTCCCGCTCAACCGCAACGGCAAGGCGGACCGCAAGGCGCTGGCCGCGCTCATCGTGGCCGAGACGGCACGGCAGGAAGGCCCGGCCGAACACATCGAGCCGCCGGCCAACCCGATGGAGGAGCTGCTCTGTTCGGCGTGGCGCGAGGTGCTTGAGCGGGAACAGGTCTCGGTGGTCGTCCCCTTCTCCGACTACGGGGGCACCTCGCTGAGCGCCTACCGGCTCACCACCGCCGTCAGCGAGCGGCTGGGCAGGCCGGTGCGGCCCAGGGACCTGCTCGTCGAGTCGACCGTGCGCGCACAGGCCGCGCGGCTGGCCGAGGGCGTCGACGACGACAGCGCCGAACTCGCCTACATCAAGCACGACCTGACGTGGCGCCCGCCTCAGACGCTGCTGCTCACCGGCGCGACCGGGTTCATCGGGGCGCACATCTTCGCCGAGTTGCTGACCCGCTCCGACGTCGAGCTGATCTGCCTGGTGCGGAGCCTCGACCCCTCGGAAGGCGCCCGGCGGCTGACCGAGGCCCTCGACCGGTACGGGCTCACCTCCGCCTGGCAGCAGCTACCGGCGGCGATCAAGGCCGGACGGGTCGAGGTCGTTCCCGGCGACCTGGGCAGCGAGCTGCTCGGCCTGCCGCAGTGGCGCTTCGACGCGATCGCGTCGGCCGTGTCCGGCGTCGTCAACGCCGCGGGCGCGGTGAACTTCCTGTTCGGCTATCTGGACCACCGCCCGGCCAACGTGCTCGGCGTGCAGGAGCTCATCAAGCTCGCATCCGGCGGTGCCCGCCTGCACACCCTGTCCACCCTGAGCATCTTCGCCCCCGGCGAACAGGCCGCCTCCCGCTTCACCGAGGACCAGATCCCGGTGCTGGACCAGGTCGCCGCGGACGGCTACAACAGATCGAAGTACGTCGCGGAGAACCTGCTCGCCGACGCGCACCGCCAGGGCGTCAGCTCGGTGGTGTACCGCCTCGGTGAGGTCTGGCCGCACCGGAAGACAGGCGTGGCCAACCCCGATTCACTCGCGCACAACCTGTTGTACGCGTGCGCGCGCACCGGATGCGTGTTCCCCACGGAGGCCGAGGCCGACGTGACGCCGGTGGACGTGGTCGGCCGGTTCGTGGCGGGCGCCGCGATCGGCGACATCGAGGTGCCCGACGGCGCGATGCACGTGCTGTGGCCGACGAGGCTGCGCTTCGCCGACGCGTTCGACGTGCTCACCGCCCGATGCGGGCTCGACCGGGTCGGCTACGCGCGGTTCCGCGACCGCCTGGAGGCGATCGCCGAGCCCGACGAGCGGCTCGCCGGGCTGCACCTGCTGCTGCCGCCCGCGGCCGCCGGCCGGGACGCGGCGCCGGTCGAGTTCGACCGGATGTTCACCGACTGCTCCCGGCACTTCGACACCCGGCGGTTCGACCGGCACGCGGCCTCGCTCGCGCGGCCGACGGTGGACGGGCTCGGGACGCTCGACCGCTACCTCAGTCAACTAACCGATATTTCCGCCTTCGTACCTCAAGAAAGGTAGGCGTTGTGGAAGAGAAGTTCGCCGTGGTGATCAACCACGAGGAGCAGTACTCGATCTGGCCCGCCGGCCGGGAGATCCCGCCCGGCTGGCGCGAGGCCGGGGTCGAGGGCGACAAGGGCGAGTGCCTGGAACACATCGCGCGGGTGTGGACCGATCTGCGACCGCTGAGCGTGCGACGGTGAAGGAGGAGAAGGAGATCATGGCAAACCCCGAAGAGCGTGACGTCGCCGACATCAGACGCGCCCTGCTGGAGAGAAAGGTCCGCCAGCGTGTGGCGGAGAAGGCCGAACGGGAACGGATCGTCGCCGTCCCGCGCACCGGCAAGATGGCGATCGCCGAGCAGCAGCGATTCCTGTGGTTCCTGCACCAGATGGTCGCGGGCGCACCGGTCTACAACGTGCCGTTCGCGATGCGCCTGCGCGGGCCGCTCGACGTGAACGCCCTGTCCGAGGCGCTGCGCGGAATCGTCGCGCGGCACGAGAGCCTGCGCACCCGGTTCGGCGACGAGCACGGCGTGCCGTTCCAGGTGGTCGACCCGCCGCCGGAGACGTGGAAGCTGCCGGTCGTCGACGGGACCGAGGAGTCCGTCCAGGAATGGATCGACGCCCAGGTGCGCGAGGAGTTCGACCTGCGCAACAAGCCGCCGTACCGGTTCGCCGTACTGCGCCTGGGCCCCGAGGACCACGTGCTGTCCATCGTGTGGCATCACATCGTCATCGACGGATGGTCCTCGCGCCAGTTCGCCGAGGAACTGACCGCCCGCTACACCGATCCGAGCGGCTCGCAGTTCCCCGAGCTGAGCCTCCAGCCCGCCGACTTCGCGGCCTGGCAGCGGCTCTGGCTGCTCAGCGAGGAGCCGGCCAAGCAGATCGACTCCTGGCGTTCCGCCCTGGACGGGATGGAGCCGCTGGAGTGGCGCGGCGACCGGGAGCGTCCGTCGGCGCCCACCGGAGCCGGCCGCATCTACGAGGGCCGCCTGCCCGACGAGCTCGCCCGGGGGATCCGCGACCTGGCCCAGGCGGAGAACGTCTCCCTGCTCGCCCTCACGATGGCCGGATACCAGGTCGTGATCAACCGCTACACCGGCCAGGAGGACATCGCGCTCGGATCGGTCTTCTCCGGACGGACCCGCTCGGAGACCGAACCCATGATGGGGTTCTTCGCCAACACGGTGGCGGTCCGCGGGAACCTCGGGGGCGATCCGGTGTTCCGCGATTTGGTGCACGCCACCAACGACACCGTCCTGGACGCGATGGCCCGCCAGGACATGCCGTTCGGCCGGATGATCGAGGAGCTCGGCCCGGAGCGGATCCCGGGACGGAATCCGCTGGTCGCGCACCTGTTCACGCTGCTGCCCGAGTCGATGATCGCGCGCTGGAGCCTGCCCGGCGTGGACGTCGAGATGCTGACCCCGCAGCCGGAGACGACCAGGTTCGACCTCACGTTCCAGATCAACGACCTGCCGGACGGCGGACTGGGCGTGTGGATCGAGTACTCCTCCGAGCTGTTCGACCACGAGCGGGTCGAGCGCCTGGTGGAACACTTCACGACGGTGATGACCGACGCGCTGTCCAGGCCGGACGCCCGGATCGACTCGCTGGACATCATGCCCAACAGCGAGTACCTGCGCGTGCTCACCGAGTGGAACCCCGAGCCCGGCGAGCGCGACGAACGCCTGCTGCACGAGCTGGTCGCGGCGCGCGTGGCCGAGGCGCCCGACGCGGTCGCGATGCGTTTCGCCGGAGAGGACCTCACCTACGCGCAGCTGGACGAGCGCGCCAACCGGCTGGCGCACGCGCTCGTCGAGGAGTTCAAGGTGGCGCCGGGGAGCGTGGTCGGAGTGCTGCTCGACCGCGGCTTCGACCTGCCGGCCGCCGAACTCGGCGTGCTCAAGGCGGGCGGGGCGTGGCTGCCGCTCGACCCGCAGTATCCGCCGGAGCGGCTCGCCTACCAGCTCGAAGACGCCGACGTGGCCGCGGTCGTCACGACCTCGGACCTCGTGGACCTGCTGCCCCCGAACGTGGGGCGGATCCCGCTGGACACCGACGCGCTCGACGGCCGGGAGGTCTCGCCGCCCTCGGTGCACGTGGCGCAGGAGGACACCGCCTACGTCATCTACACCTCGGGCTCGACCGGCACCCCCAAGGGAGTGATGGTCCCCCACCGGGCGGTCGCGAACTTCTGCACCACCTTCCAGCGGATGTTCTCGGTGACGCCGGACGACCGGATCCTGCAGTTCTCCAACCCCGCCTTCGACGTGAGCGTCTCGGACGTCTTCTCGACGCTCACCGCCGGCGCGACCATCGTGGGCGCGCCGCGCTCGGAGCTGCTCGACCCCGAGACGCTGCAGGCGCTGCTCGCCCGCGAGCGGGTGACGATGGTCGACATTCCCCCGGCCGTGCTCGGGCTGCTCGATCCGTCCGCCTTGGACGACCTGCGGGTGTGCTTCATCGGCATGGAGCCGTTCGGCCCCGACCTGGTCAACAAGTGGCGCAAGCCGGGACGCGAGTTCCACAACGGATACGGCCCGACGGAGGTCACCGTGACGTGCGTGGACTACCTGTGCCCGCCGGAGCCGCTGGACGGGCCGCCGCCGATCGGCCGGGCGATGGACAACCAGCGCGCCTACGTCCTGGACAAGAGGTTGCGGCCCGTGCCGGTCGGCGTCCCCGGGGAGCTCTACATGGCGGGCGCCGGTCTCGCCGTCGGCTACCTCGGCCGGCCGGACCAGACCGCCGAGAAGTTCCTGCCCGACCCCTTCGCCCCCACACCGGGCGAGCGCATGTACGCCACCGGTGACCTGGCGCGCTGGAACGGCGAAGGCAACCTGGAGTTCCTGGGCCGGGTCGACCGTCAGGTGAAACTGCGCGGGCTGCGCGTGGAGCTCGGCGAGATCGAGCACGCCATCGAGAGCTTCGACGGCGTACGGCAGTGCGTCGTGACCGTACGCGACGCGGGCACGACGTCGGCGTGGCTCGCCGCCTACGTGGTCGGCGAGTTCGAGCCGGACGCGCTGCGCGAACACCTGGCCGGGCGGCTGCCCCTGCACATGGTGCCCACCGACTACGTGCGGCTGGACCGGCTCCCGCTCACCTCCACGGGCAAGGTGGACCAGACGAAGCTGCCCGACCCTCGCCCCGAGGGCGACGCGGGCCAGGTCGAGCTGACCACCGAGACGCAGCGCCGTCTCGCCGACATCTGGCAGAGCCTGCTGAGCCTCGACCCCGGGAGCGTCGGCGCGCAGGACAACTTCTTCGTCCTCGGCGGCAACTCGCTGCAGGTCACCCAGATGATCTCGCGGGTACGCGACGCCTTCCAGGTGACGCTCGACCCGCGACGGCTGTTCAGCTACCCGCTGCTCAGCCAGTTCGCCGCCCAGGTCGACGACGCGCAGCGCGCGCTGCTCGGCGACGACGAGGTGGCACAGCTGGAGGCTCAGGTCGCCGATCTGTCCGAGGAGGAACTCGACCGGCTGCTGAAAGAGTCGAGCTGATGGGCGGTTCGCGCCCCTCCACCCTGGAGGAGAAACGAGACGCGCTGCTGCGGCTCAGGCTCCGGCGCAAACGGGAGGAGGCCCTCTCCCTGCGGAGGGCCCCCTCCGCCCCGGCGGAGGAGCGGCCGCCCGCGTCTCCGCTGGTGCCGCTCAGTCACGGGGGCACGAAACCACCGCTGTTCCTCGTACACGCGGCGGGCGGGTCGGTGGCGCCCTACGTCACCCTCGCCGCGCTGCTCGGCGACGACCGGCCCGTCTACGCGCTGGAGGACCCGGGCCTGCACGGCGGCGTGACCGAGGGGCGGCGGCTGTCCGACCTCGCGGCCACCTACCTCGCCGCGGTCCGCGAGGTCCGGCCCGACGGGCCGCTGCACCTGGGCGGCTGGTCGGTCGGCGGAGCGGTGGCGCTCGACATGGCGCGCCAGGACGGCGACGTCGCGGTGACGTTCGCGCTCGACACCGCCCTCCCCGAGGAACCGTCCCATCCCTGCGACGACGAGCTGCGGGCGTGGTTCGCCGCCGACGTCGCGGAGATGGGCGCGGAACCGGACACCACCGAGATGGCCGAACGATTCCCGGTGTTCGCCGCGAACGTCCGCGGACTCCTGACGTTCCGTCCCACCCGGGTGGACGGCCGGGTGGTGCTGCTGTGCGCCGAGGACGCCGACCCGGACAAGCTCGACAGCTGGCGTGCCTACGCCGACGAGATCCAGGTGGTGCGCGGCGACCACTACACCATGCTCCAACCAGCACACGTCGAAGCCCTGGCGGACGTGATGCGCGACAGATTAAGCGAGGTGAGTGTCCGATGATGCCGGCCTTCACGCCAGAGCAGGACGGCTTCCGGCAAGAGGTCTGCGGGCTGTTGTGCGAGGACGCGGTGAGCGCGGAGATCGCACAGTCCCGGCGGATGCCGTACGGGCAGGAGAGCGGTCTGCTCGACGTGCACCGGCGGCTGGGCAAGCTCGGCTGGCTCGCGATCAACTGGCCGGAACGGTACGGCGGATCGGGCGCCACGATCGTGGAGAAGGCGATCCTCACCGAGGAGATGATCCGCCACGGCGTCCCCGAGAACGTGCACTCGCTCGGCGTCGACATCGTCGGGAACGCCATCCACCTGTTCGGCACGCCGGAGCAGAAGGACCGGTTCCTGCCGGGCCTGGCGCGCGGCGAGATCACGGCCAACGTGCTGTTCAGCGAGCCCGACGTCGGCTCCGACCTCGCGTCGCTGACCACGCGCGCCGAGCCGGACGGCGACGGCTGGCGCCTGTACGGGCGGAAGATCTACAACATGAAGGCGCAGCACAGCGAGTTCGCGCTGTGCGCGGCCCGTACGTCGACCGGCCCGGTGAACTTCTCGGGGATCACGCTCTTCCTGGTACCGCTGCAGAGCGTGGGCACGGTCATCGAGCCGGTGTGGAACCTGTCCGAGGAGCGGTTCGACCTGGTGACGCTCGACGGGATCCGGCTCGGGCCCGAGGACGTGCTCGGCGACGTCGACGACGGGTGGCAGGTGCTGGGCAGGGTGCTCCCGCTGGAGCGCACCGGGCTGGACCACTCGGCCAAGGCCGAGCGCACCCTGTCCGCGCTGCGCGAGCACGCGCCGCCCGGCTGCGAGGAACGGCTGGTCCAGCTCGAAACCCGGGTGCGCGCGGCCCGCCTGCTGGCCTGGCGGTGCATAACCAACCTGCACGAGGGACGGCCCGACGAGGTCCACTCGGCGACCGCCAAGTGGTACACGTCGGAGACGGCCAAGGAGGTGTCGCTGGCGGCGGTCGAACTGCTCGGACCACGGGCGCTGCTGGACGCACGCGACCCCGAGGCCATCGCCGAGGGCGTCTTCGACGCCGCGTTCCGCGAGGCTCCGGGACTCACACTCGCCCAGGGCTCCTCGGAGATCATGCTCTTCTTCGTCGCCACATCGAAATTGGGGTTGCCGTCATGACCACAGTGGAGACCGAGAGCACGGCGTTCGCCGACTTCTTCGACGGAGATCTGGCGCCGCTGGTGCGGCGGATGACCGATCGGCCTCGCCCGGCGGGTGGGGAGACCGACGACGACAACCGCGAAACCCGCGCGATGGTGTGGGAGGGGCTGGTCGGGCTCGGTGCGCTGCGCACCTCGGACACCGTACGGCTCGCCGAACTGCTCGGGTCGGTGCTGTACCAGGGGCCGCTGCTCGACACGCTCACCGCGCGGGAGCTGTTCCCCGACGACCTCGGCGAAGAACCGGTGGCGCTCGCGGTCGCGGCCGAGCCATGGTCCGACCGGGACGGTGCGGTCTCCGCGCGGCGGGCCTTCGTCGGGTTCGCGGCGGAGGTCGACCACTTCGTCGTGGGCGAGGTCGGCGTGGGTGGAGCCGACGTGAACGGAGCCGGCGTCGGCCAAGCCGACGCGGATGGAACCGACGCGGGCCGAGCCGACATGAACGGAGCCGACGCGGGCAGCGCCGGCACCACCGGGCCGCGCCTCGCGCTCGTGCGTGCCGGCCATCCGTCCATCACGATGCGGCGCCACGAGGAGACGAGCCGAGGCGAGACGTACCGGGTCGAGTTCGAGGGCACGCCCGCGGTGGCCCGGGCCGACTCCTCCGCCGCGTGGGAGACGGCGCTCGCCAACGCGCGGGTACGCCAGGCGGCGTATCTGGTGGGCCTCGCCCAGGCGGCGCTCGACCACGCCGTCGACCACGCCAGGACACGCCGCCAGTTCGGCCGGCCGATCGGCAAGTTCCAGGCCCTGTCCTTCCGGCTCAGCGAGCTGTCGATGCACATCGACGCGACGCGGCTGCTGGTGCACGACCGCGACGCGGCCGCGCACGCGGCGGCCAACCTCGCGGCGGCCTCGGACCTGGCCCGTACGGTCACGACGCGGACCATGCAGATCCACGGTGCCGCGGGCATGCGGTCCGACAACGACGCGCAGCTGTACTACAGGTGGGCGGCGGCCGAATCGGTACGGCTCGGCACACCGTCCCGGCTGCGGCGCGAAAGCCGGGAAACACGATGACGGAGGCCGCGGCGGCCGGGAGGCCGTTCCGCACCCGCGGAGCGGCCTCCCGGCCGCGACGACACCTCGCGCGTCGACCGGCCGACCGTGTCGGCCACGCCGATAGGGCCGGTCACTTCGACCGCACCGGCCGCGCCGGCCGCGCCGACCGTCGAGCCGGAAACCCGGCCAAGCATGCCCGGATGGTTCTCAAGGAAGCACGTGACGCAGGAGTGAACGATGGGCCTGGTGATACAGAAGTACGGCGGAACATCACTGGGTGACGTGAGCAAGATCAGTCACGCAGCGCAGCGCATAGCCGCCGCCGATGGATCCGTGGCCGTCGTGGTGTCCGCGATGGGCGGCACCACCGACGCCATGCTTGAACTCGCACGCGACCTCACCGACAATCCACACGCCCGGGAACTGGACATACTGCTCAGCACCGGTGAACAGGCCTCCGCCGCCGCACTCGCCATGGCGCTGCACGAGCTGGGCGTACCCGCCCGTTCGTTCAACGCCCGCGACGGCGGCATCATCACCGACGGAGTGCACGGCTGCGCGCGCATCGTCAACGTTCACCCCGAACTGATCCGCGAATGCATCCAGGCCGGCTATGTCCCCGTGGTGACCGGCTTCCAGGGCATCGCCGCGGAAAGCGGCGAGCTGACCACCCTGAGCCGAGGCGGCTCCGACACCACCGCCGTCGCCCTCGCCGCCGCGCTACGGGCCGAGGTGTGCGAGATATTCACCGACGTCGAGGGCGTGTTCACCGCCGATCCCCGATACGTCGCCGAAGCCCGCAAACTGAGCCACCTCTCCTACGAGGACATGGCCGAGCTGGCCGCGGGCGGCGCCACGGTGCTCGCCCACTCCAGCGTCCAGTACGCAGGTACCCACCGTGTTCCCCTCCACGTCCGGTCCAGCACGACCGAGACCACCGGCACCTGGGTGACCGGCTCCCGCTCGACCACCCCGCCGGACGGCGAGCGGTTCACCGCCGTCGGCGTCGCCCACCGGACGGGTCAACTCCGCTGCCGACTCGACGGGGTCGTCCCCACCGCCCTCACCACGATCGCCGCCATGCTGGCCGACCCCGCGCTGTCCGTGGACATGCTCGACCACCTGGCCGCCGACGGCTCCGGTCACTCCCTGCGGTTCGTCGTGAAGGCCACCGACCACGACCAGGTCAACGGGGTGCTCGCCGACCTGCGCGCGGCGGGCGCCTTCGGCGAGTGCCACTGGTCAGGGCCGGTGGGGAAGGTGTCGCTGGTCGGCCACGGGTTCTGTGCCCGCCATCCCCAGGTGCGACTCCTGCCGGGCGCGCTCGCGACCCACGGCGTCACGGTGCGGGACATGACGGTCCGTACCCGGCGGATCTCCATCACCTGCGCCGAGTACGAGGTGCTCAACGCCGTCAGGCAGCTTCACCGGATGTTCCTCTCCGCCGACCCCCACACGGATCCCTACTCCCACGCGGGTCGTTCTCCCGGCGGCACCCACGCGGACCTCTCCTCGTACCCGGATCGTTCTCCCCGCGACACCCACGCGGACCTCTACTCCCACGCAGGTCAACCGGTACGCGGAACCCCGCACGCCCGCACCGAGACTCCAGCGGGAACGGGCGAGATCCGGGACACGACCGCGCAGGGACCGGCCCAACCCCATCTCCTGGAATCTCCGGCCCGATGGTCGGCAGAGACGAAAGGCGGGTGAGATGAAGACGACATCGTCACACACGACAGGAAGCGCCGAGATCGCGTTCGGGTCCCGGCGGTTCTGGCAGCTCACCGTCATCTGCGGCACCCAGTTCCTGGTCGCCGTCGACTATTCGATCATCAACGTCGCCGCCCCGAGCATCCGCGAGGGCCTGAACTTCGGCTCCGGAGGTGACATCGCCTGGGTGCTTTCCGCCTACCCGCTCACTTTCTGCGGCTTCCTCCTCCTGGGCGGAAGGGTCGCCGATCTTTTCGGAAGAAAGCGGGTGTTCATCTGGAGCCTCGTCGGCTTCGGCCTCGCCTCGCTCCTCGCGGGCCTCGCCTGGTCACCGGCCGCGCTCATCGCGGGCCGTGCCCTGCAGGGCGTCGCCGCCGCGTTCATCGCCCCGGCGGGTCTGGGGCTGCTCCAGGCGGCCACTCCGGAAGGACCGCAACGCGAACGCGCTCTCGGCGTCTACGGTGCGGCGCTGTCGGCGGGGTTCGTCTCCGGCATGGTGCTCGGGGGTGTTCTCACCGAGTACGCCGGATGGCGGTCCGTCTTCCTGATCAACATACCCGTCGTCGTGGTCGCCGGCCTCCTCGCGAGGGTCCATCTCGACGAGAGCCGGGACACGCGCGCCTCCCGCCACCTCGACGTCATCGGCGTCGTCCTCGCGACCACGGGCATGGTCGCCCTCGTGTTCGCCCTCACCGAAGGGGAGAAGTACGGCTGGTCGTCGGCTCCGATCCTGCTCTCCGCGGGGATCGCGGTGCCGGCGATCGCCCTCTTCGTCTGGACTCAGTCCAGAAAGGACGACGCGCTGGTGCCGATCTCCATCTTCCGCACGGCCGCCATCGGCGCGGCCAACCTCGTCACCGTCCTGCTGGTCTGCTCCTACGGTGGAATGCTGTTCATCCTCACCCTCTACCTGCAGACACATCTCGGTCTGGGCGCGCTCGCGACCGGTCTGGCGTTCGCCCTCTCGGGCGTGATCGCGGTCGTCACCGGAATCTACGCGGGAAAGCTCGTCGAACGCTTCGGGCTGTACCGTGTCCTCCTCTACGGAATCGTCGTCGAGACGATCGGCATCGTGGTCATGGTCGGCCTGCCGGAAGACCACGGACTCACCCTCATCCTGATCGGCACCTCCGTGAACGCCGCCGGTCACATCCTCGCGCTGATCACGACGAGCATCGCCGGCACGAACGGCGCCGAGGAAGGGCGACGGGCGACGGCCGGCGCGCTGATCAACGCCTCGCAGCAGCTGGGACTCGCCGTGGGGGTGGGGGTCGTGACCTCGGTGGCCGCCCACTTCGCCGCCGGATCCGCCGGCCCCGAGGCCGTCCTCATGGGCTGGCGCTGGTCCCTCTGGTGCTCGGTCGGGTTCGCCGCCGTGGCGATCGTGACGACCGTCCTTCTCAGGAGGCGTTTCAAGGGAGAGGCCGTGCGGGTCACGTAGGCCGTGCGGGTCACGTAGGCCGCGTGACCGCGGCTCCCACACGATCCCGCACGCCACCTCGACGACCCACCCCGGTCCGAGTCGCACGGCAGACCAACCCCAACCCCCGACACCACCACCGACCACCGACCACCGGCTTCGGCCACCAGCCACCGGCGGAAAACCATATACACTCAGTACAATGGTTACTTTGCCCCCCCAGGCCCGGCCGCCCTGGCAGGACACCCATTTCGTCGGCGGCCATCCGGTCCTGGACCTCACGAACACCGTCTTCGACCGCACGCTCCCGGCCGAGGACGTCGAACTGCTGAACACCCCCTCGGACGTCCTCACCTGGTGCGCGTCCGTCGGCCTGTTCGACGAGGTGCCGTCCTTGGCGGAGGACTCCGTGAGCGGTCTCGTACGTGAGGTCCGGGCCGTTCGCGAGCAGGCGTGGGCCGTGTTCAACGCGATCGCCGACGGCGAGACCGTGCCGACCGAACCCTTCGGCGCACTCCTGCAACGAGCGGGTAAGGGAACGCGAGCCGGGCAGGTCCAGCGGATCGACGCCGCGCTCGACGGCTGCACCGCCGACTGGACGGCACCCGGAGCCATCCCCACGACATTGTCGTTGCTGGCTGTTCACGCGGTCTTCACCCTCCCGCCCGGTCGGATCAGGACGTGCGGGCGATGCGGCTGGTTGTTCCTGGACTCCTCGCGAGGCGGACGTCGCCGCTGGTGCAGCATGAGCGTCTGCGGAAACCGCGAGAAGGCGCGCCGCCACCGCCAGACGTACCGCTGACGCCCCTCACCCACGGGGTGAGACCATGCGGCGGGATCCAGGGCGGCACATGCGCATATGAGGCGCACGCCGCGGGAAACCCCGGGCTCGTGATGATCGAATTGTTGTTTCACCAGCCCCACGTACATCTTGTGCAAATCTCCTCGATACCGTAACAATTGCATCGTTCCAATACGCTGCCGGAAAGGTGTTTTAGTACTGTCCCGATCTATCAGGTAAGGGACATTTCCTCCTCGCAGCCGCACGAGCATCTTGGGGCGAACACGCCCAGAAGGATCAGTGGAATCCGCCGTGAATTGGTTTGATGCTGCCTACGAATGGATCGTGAGATCCAGTGCCAACGGAACCTGGCGGGATCTGATTCCGCTGGGCTTGGCGGGCCTGCTCGTCTGGGGCCTGTGGGTTTATCGGGTGGTGTTGTCCCGGCTGGCCAAGCCGGTCGTGAACGGCTACCGGACCACGGTCTCCGTGGTCGTCCCGTCCTACCGGGAGGATGCCGAGATCCTGGTGCGCTGCCTGGACAGCTGGCTGGCCCAGAACCCCCAGGAAGTGATCATCGTCGTGGACGTCGGGGACACCGACTGCCATGCCAAGCTCCGCGAGGTGACAGACCCCCGGCTGCGTGTCCTGGTGTACGAGCACTCGGGCAAGCGCTCCGCGCTCGGGGTCGGCATCCGGGCGGCCCAGGGCGAGATCGTGGTCTTCGCCGACTCCGACACCTGGTGGCAGCCCGGCCTGCTGGACGCCGTACAGATGCCGTTCGAGGACCCGTCGGTCGGCGGGGTCGGCACCCAGCAGAACGTGTACCAGCGGACCAGCAGCGTCTGGCGGCGCATCGCCGACTGGCTGGTCAACCTGCGCTACTACGACTACGTGCCCGCGATGGGCAGCAGGGGTGGGGTGGCCTGCCTGTCCGGCCGCACCGCGGCCTACCGGCGCAAGGCCATCCTCCCGGTGCTCACCCACCTGGAGAACGAGTTCTTCCTCGGCCGCCGGTGCATCGCCGGCGACGACGGCCGGCTCACCTGGCTCGTTCTCGCCTCCGGGTACAAGACCGTGCACCAGTCCTCGGCCCGCGCCATCTCGATGTTCCCCGACTCCTTCCGCGCCTTCGTCAAGCAGCGCGTCCGCTGGAGCCGCAACTCCTACCGCTGCTACCTGACCGCGCTGTGGAAGGGATGGCTGTGGAAGACTCCGCTGGTCACCAAGGTGACCGTGCTGCAGATCCTGCTCACCCCGGTGACCATGGGCGTCACGCTCGCCTACCTGTTCTTCAGCAGGCTTGAGCTCACCCCGCTGGGCATCGGGCTCGCCGTCGGCTGGCTGCTCCTCGGCCGGGGCGTCCGCGGCTGGTCGCACCTGCGCCGTCACCCCGGCGAGATCCTGCTGCTGCCGCTGCTCTGCCTGGTGGTCATCATGATCGCTCTGCCGATCAAGCTGTACGCGTTCCTCACGATGAACAAGCAGGGCTGGCTCACCCGTACCTCCGACCAGGTGGGCGGGGCGGGCCAGAGCGCCGCCACCCTGCAGGGAATGAGCTGAGGTGAAACGCTCCATTTCCGTGCTGCTCGGCGCGGCGACGCTGGCGGTCGGGCTGGGGGGCGGGCCGGCCGTCGCCCTCTCCTCCCCCACCCCCGGAGGGAACTCCGAGGCGGTCTCGGGGCCCAGCGCGTCTCCGACGGGCAGCGCGCCCTCGGACGACAACCCGTTCCTGGCCGACCCGTCGCCCGAGCCCAAGCCCTCCGCGGAGGACGACTCCCCTCCGAAGGCCACCCGGACCCCCACCGCCAAACCGAGGCCGACGGCCACCACAACCCGGACAACCGGCCCGGCCACGGGAGAAGGCTCGGAGCCGACGTCCGCTCCCACCTCGCCGACCCGCCCCGCCCCGACCTCCGGCCCGGCCCCGACCTCCGCGACGGACGACCCCGACCCGGAGGAGAGCCCGGCTCTGGTCGAAGACGCGATCATGGCGGACGACGCGATCCTGGAGGCCGGCACCCTCGCCGCGGAGGACGCCGAGGCGCAGGCGATCCTGGTGGACGTCGAGGACCAGCGGATCATCCAGACTCGCGCCGCGCTCACGGCCATGCTGCAGAGCGGTGGCATCGCGGCCGCCCAGCGCAAGCAGCCCCAGGTCTTCGTGTCGGCGCACGGCAGGACGCTGGTGCTGCCCGCGCGCAACACCGAGGCCGCGTACACCCTCAAGGATCTGGCGGCCGTCGAGAAGGGCCGGTACCTGCGGCGACTGAAGGACGGTTCCTACCTGCTCGGCGTCCACGTCTTCGTGGCCGACGGGGCGCGCCTGCAGTTGCGCGGCCCGCTGACGCTGCGGATGGGCAGCCTGCCGGGTTCGTTCAGCTCGATCATCACGTTCGGCGGCGGCATCGAGATCAAGGGCACCGCCAAGAGGCCGGTGCGGATCACCAGCTGGGACGTGCGGACCCAGAAGCCGGACACGACCACGACCGACGGCCGCGCCTACATCCGGGCGGTCGGCGGCGAGTTCGAGATGTCCCACACCCAGGTCTCCCAGCTGGGATTCTGGAGCGGCCGTACCGGGGGCATCGCGCTCACCGGCACCGAGCGACCGGCCAGTGTCTACCGGCACCGGACGAAGGACCAGCGTCACCAGGACAAGCGGGAACGGCTGGCGAACACCAAGCAGGGCGAGCGGGGTGGCAGCAACTTCGGCGACGTGGAGACCATTCCGATCGGCCCCGGCACCGCCTCACACGTGCTCGCCGACGAGCTGGTCTCCGGATCGATCAAGAACAGCGTCATCACCGGCGACGCCTACGGCGTCTTCGTCTCCGGCTCGAACCAGACACAGATCATCGACAACAGGATCGTCGACAGCCTGGTGCACGGCGTGTTCATGCACCGGTTCGCCAAGAACGCGACGATCGAGAAGACCGAGGTGATCGGTAGCGGCGGCGACGGTTTCGTGCTGTCACGGGCGACCGAGAAGGTGAAGGTCGTCGACTGCCTGGCCGAACGGAACGGGCGCAACGGCTTCACGCTCAACGGACGGGCGCTCGCGAGCGGTCCGTCCGCGAGCGGCGAGTCGCTCGCCGTCTACGGTGACAGTTCGGTCAGCGGCAGCACCGCCCGCGACAACGGAAGGTACGGCGTCGAGGTGCTCGGCGGCAGCCGGCTGGCCGTGCAGACCAGCGAGATCATCGGCGGTGACATGGGAATCGTGGTGCGCGAGGGCGCCAGCGGTGTGCAGATCTCCGGCAACAGGCTGACCGGCCAGCGCCGACAGGCGATCGCGCTGCGCGACAGGGCGACCGGCGCGCATGTGGCCGGCAACACGATCGCCGGGACCGTCACCGGGATCTATCTCCGCGACTCCGCCGGCATGATCATCGGAAACAAGATCACAACCCTGTCGCACCCCAAGGCCCACGGGATCACCGTGGTCGGCGACGCGGCAGGTTCCGAGATCACCCGCAACACCGTCATCGGTTCGGGGACGAGCGCGATCAGCGTCGCACGGGCCGCCGACACGGTGAACAAGCACAACAACGACGAGGACCAGTGGAACGACACGTCGTCGTTCTGGGTCAAGGCCAAACGCTTCGTCAAGCCCATGAACGTGATCTGGGCCGCGGTCATCCTCCTGGTGATCGTGTCGGCGATCCGATCCCGCGCTGTCGTGGAACGCAGGCAACGCCGCAGGGAGATCCGCAACCCCTACGAGCAGCAGCGGCTGCTCGCCGAGGGGCGGTTCCAGGTGCTGCGCCACGCCGCCGTGCCCGCGCCGGACCATCCGGTGCCCGCCGACGGACATCTTGCACGGCGCCGGCGACCGTCCTCGCCGCACCTCGACCCGGTCCACATGACGGGCCCCTCCATCGGCGGCCCCTCCATCGGCGGTCCCTCCGTGGGCGGCGCTCCCGTGGGAGGCAGGGGATGAGCCCGCCACCCCGGAAGAGGAGCCGTACCCTCCTCATCGTCCTGGCCCTGTGCCTGTCCGCGGCCGGTACCTGGACATACCTCTCCTACATCGATCGCCCCGTGCCACCTCCCGGCGTGAACGAGGTGCCCGCGGTGGAGGCACAGCAGCAGTCGGCCCTGGTCGACCAGGAGGATCTGCGGATCATGCAGACCCGGGCGACGCTGACCTCGGCGATGGCGCGGGGCGGCCCCGCCGCCGCGAGATCCCGCGTGCCGCACATCTCCAGCTCGGCCAACGGCCAGACGCTCGTGCTACCGCAGCGCCGCGAGCCGTACCGGGTCGCGGACCTGGAGCGCCTCGGCCAGGAGCACTTCCAGAAGCAGTCGGACGGCTCCTACGTGCTCGGCATCAACCTGTTCGCCGGTCCGGGGGCCAAAGTCGTGCTCCAGAACGCGACCGGCCCCCTGGTGATCCGGATGCGCAGCGACCCGGGTGCCTTCGTGTCGATCGTGAGCTTCGGCGCGAACATCAAAATCAACGGTTCGGCACGAAACCCGGTGCGGATCACCAGCTGGAACGCGCACGACAGGACGGCCGACACCAAGGTCTCCGACGGACGCGCCTACCTGCGCGTGATCGGCGGGGAACTCAAGGTGAGCCACGCGACGGTGGAGCATCTCGGATTCTGGAGCGGCCCGACCGGCGGGCTCGCGTTGACCGGCAGTGACCGGCCGACCGCGAACGCCGATCTGGTGACCGTCCCCGCCTCCCTGCCGGGGGCGTCGCCCACCTCCTCGCCGAACCCCACCTCCCGGCCGAAGCGAGCCTCCTCCCAGCAGCGGGCGCTCCTGCCCAACGGCCTCCTCGTGCCGAGCAGGGGCAGCGATAACGAGGTCGAGATCACCAACGGAGCCGGCCGGGGCAGGGTCGCCTACCGGCTGCCCGAGGCCAATCTGGTCACCGGCGACATCACCGACACCAAGGTCACCGGCAACGCGTACGGGATCTTCATCACGGCCTCCAACGAGACCCGGATCATCAACGTCTCGGTCACCGGGAGCCTGGTCCACGGGATCCTGCTGCACCGGTTCGCGCGCAACGCCACCATCGAGAACACCACCGTGACCGGCAGCAGGGGTGACGGGTTCGTCCTGTCCAGGGGCACGCAGAACGTCACGATCACCGGTTCGGGAGCCGAGCGCAACAACGGCAACGGCTTCACCATCAGCGGCCTGCCGCTCGCCCGGGGGCCGTCGGCGTCCGGGGAGTCGCTGCGCAGCTTCGGCGGCAGCTCGGTGACGAGCAGCACGGCGCGGGACAACGGCCGCTACGGCGTGGAGATCCAGGGCGGCGTCAAGCTCGTCGTACAGACCACCGAGGTCATCGGCGGGGAGATGGGCATCGTGGTGAGCGAGGACGCCACCGGGGTCCGGGTCTCCGGCAACCGTCTCACCGGCCAGCGCAGCCAGGGAATCGCGCTGCGCGGCGGGGTACGGGGGGCCCGGATCAGCGGCAACATCGTGCGGGACACCCAGACCGCGATCTACCTCCGTGACTCCGAGGCCACCATCTCCGCCAACACGGTCGAGTCCGCCTCGCTGCACGCGATCTCACTGCTCGGCGCGGCCGAGGGCACCACGATCACCGGGAACACCCTGGGCGGTGCCGGCCGCAGCGCGCTCGACACCGGCCGGGCGAAGGGAGCCACCACCGTCGCGCAGAACAACACCACCGGCTGGCAGGACACCGCCGGCTTCTGGACGATGGTCAAGCGGATCGCCAAGCCGATGAACCTGATCTGGCTGGGAGTCATCTCCCTGATCGTGCTCTCGGCGCTCCGGGCACTACGCGGCGACGGCCCGCGGGCCGGCCGGCGGTTCGTCCACCCGTACGAGAAGCAGACACTGCTGGAAGAGCGACCGGCCAAGCTCCTGCGGACCGCCGCCACCCAGACTCCAGCCGAGAGAAGTTGAGCGATGCGCCTGGACATTGACAGGAAGACCCTGGTGGGGATGCTCGCCGGGGCGGTCATCACGGTGATCGTCGTAGTGCTGCTGCGCGGGCTGTTCGGCGGTGCGGAGGAGCCGGGCACCGCGATCGAGGACATCCGGCCGAAAAGCGCGGACGCGCCGGCCGCACAGCAGGAGGACGACACCGCGCGGGCTGAGGATGACGTGAACGAGGACAGGGACGAGGACGCCGAGGAGTTCGTCGCGTCGCAGGAGCCGCCCGACATCGCCGTACCCCTCGGGAAAGGGCTGGTCGAGTGCCCCGAGGCCACGGTGACCGTCACGGACGCCACCGAACTCGCCGAGGCCCTTGAGGCGGTCGAGCCGGGTGCGGTGATCAGCCTGGAGCCCGGTGTCTACAGCGGCCGGTTCGTGGCGGCGGTCTCCGGGACGGAGGCCGAACCGATCTTCGTCTGCGGCCCGCCCGAGGCGATCATCGACGGCGGCGGGATCAAGAAGGGCTACGCCTTCCACCTCAACGAGGTCGATCACTGGCGGCTGGTCGGCTTCACCGTCCGCAACAGCCAGAAGGGGGTGATGGCCGACCGCACCGGCAACACGATCATCCAGCAGCTGACCGTCCACCACATCGGGGACGAGGCGATCCACCTGCGCAACTTCAGCAGCGACAACACCGTCCAGTACTGCATGATCTACGCGACCGGCCTGCGCCGGGAGAAGTTCGGCGAGGGCGTCTACCTCGGCACCGCGGAGAGCAACTGGGCGGCCTTCTCCGGCGGGCAGATGGACCGCAGCGATCGCAACACCGTGCGCGGCAACGTCATCCGGGCCACCGCCGAGGCGATCGACATCAAGGAGGGCACCTCCGACGGCCGCATCCTCGACAATATCTTCGACGGTTCCCGTCTCGGCGGCCACAAGCACAACGATTCATGGGTCGACGTCAAGGGCAACGGCTATCTCATCCGCGGTAACACCGGTAGCCAGAGCAACGGGGACGGATTCCAGACTCACAAGATCGTAAATGGCTGGGGCACCGGAAACGTGTTCCAGGCCAACACCATCGATCTTGGTGGTTCGGGCGGCTTCGGCATCAACGACACGGTCGGCGGAAACACGATCACCTGCGACAACAAGGTCACCGGCGGAGCCCTTTCCAAGGCCGACGACTGTTCCTGAACAAGAGCCCGAAGACAAGTAGTAGATAGGACGACGGATATGGGCGAAGCCGAGCTCCCCCGATTGACCGTGATCGGAACCGGCTATCTCGGCGCGACGCACGCGGTTTGCATGGCGTCGCTGGGGTACGACGTGGTCGGCCTCGACGTGGACAGCAAGAAGATCGAAAAGCTACAGGCCGGGGAGGTGCCTTTCTTCGAACCCGGCCTGCCCGAGTTACTGGGCAAGGCCCTGGAGTCGGGCCGTCTCCGGTTCACCACCTCCTACGCGGAGGCCGCCGAGCACGGCGACGTCCACTTCGTCTGCGTCGGCACCCCCCAGCAGCCCGGCTCGGACGCCTGCGACCTGACCTACGTCGACGCCGCCGTGCGCGACCTGGCCGCCCACCTGACCCGGCGCTGCCTGGTGGTCGGCAAGTCGACCGTCCCGGTGAACACCGCCACCCGCCTGGCCGGCATGCTGCGCGAGCTGGCCCCCGCGGGAGAGGAGGTGGAGCTGGCCTGGAACCCCGAGTTCCTGCGGGAGGGCTTCGCCGTCGACGACACCCTCAAGCCCGACCGGCTCGTGTTCGGCGTCACCTCCGAATGGGCGCGCGAACGTCTCACCGCGGCGTTCCAGCCGATCCTCGACCTCGGTACCCCGGTGGTCGTCACCGACCTGGCCACCGCGGAGCTGGTCAAGGTGGCCGCCAACTCGTTCCTGGCCACCAAGATCTCCTACATCAACGCGATGGCCGAGGTCTGCGAGGCCACCGGGGCCGACGTCCGCGACCTGGCCAAGGCCCTCGCCTATGACGACCGGATCGGCGGCCGGTTCCTCCAGCCCGGCCTCGGCTTCGGCGGCGGCTGCCTGCCCAAGGACATCCGGGCCTTCGCGCACCGGGCCGAGGAGATCGGCGTCGGCCAGGCCGTGTCCTTCCTCCGCGAGGTCGACGCGATCAACCGGCGCCGCCGTTCCCGGACCATCGACCTGGTCAGGGAACTGCTCGACGGCCGGCTCGACGGCAAGAGGATCGCCTGCCTGGGCGCGGCCTTCAAACCCAACTCCGACGACATCAGGGACGCCCCGGCGCTGGACGTGGCCAGGACCATGCACGGCCTGGGCGCCAACGTCCGGGTGTACGACCCGGCCGCGATGGACAACGCGCGCCGCACCTATCCGGAACTCAGGTACGGCACGAGCGCGCTGGACGTGGCCCGTGACGCGGACGTGGTCGTCCTGCTCACCGAGTGGGCCGAGTTCCGCGAGATCGAGCCCTCGGCACTGGCGAGCGTGGTCAAGCACCCCCGGATCGTGGACGGCAGGCACGCGCTCGACGCGGACACCTGGCGTGCGGCGGGCTGGGAATACCGGGCACTGGGCAGCCCCTGATGGGACGCCCTGGATCCTTATGACGAACACCCGTCACCTCGCGGCGGCCGGTGGGGTATGGCGCCCTGTCGTCCCCGGTAACCGCGGGTGGCCGGGGCGAGGTCACCACCGGCGGCCGTTTCACGTCCCCATCCACAGGTCGTTTCGCAGCGGTGGAGATGGTGGCACGCGCTGGTGGAAGGCGCGTCGGCCGAGGACTGGTGCACGGCCTTGTACCCGGAGGCGGCGCCTTGTGGTCGGCGTCGTCGACTACAAGGCCACCAGCACCGAGACGAGCACGAAGGCCGCGAAGAGGGCGACGACAATGCCCAGGCCGAACAGGAAGCCGGATCCTCCGCGCTCTTTCCTGCCAGGGCCACTAAGGTCGACCACCACGGTTCCGGCAATCACGTCGTGGAGGCATCGACGCTTCGAATCGCCGAATATCCACAACATGTCGACCAGGTTGAGCAGCGCCCCGATATACGGCACCGACGTTATGAAGGGGTAGACAAGAGCGCGGATTCCCGCATGACGAAAGCTCGGCGGTTCTCCGATCGTACTGGACACCACCTTCAGGCGCCAAAGTCGCTTGCCGAGCGTCTGGCCCCACAGCGCGTGCTGTACCCAGAAGTAGGCGGCGAGGAGGACGGTGACCGCGACTTCGATCGGCCAATTCGGATTGTCCGCGTAGGGGTTGAGATAACCGGCAAGGGTCGACTCGTCGGACACCTCGACATCTCCGGTCAGCGCATAGATCGGCGAGACCGCTATCAAACAGATCAGGCCGTCGACAAGAAAGGCCGCGAAACGGTGACGTCTCGCGGCGAGAGTCCGTGTTATCGGGGCATGGGGGGCGGTTGTCATGCGAATCAGTGTGCCGGATGACCTTGACCCGTGAAACCAGCTCATCGCCGTACTGCTCGGCTGGACGGCACCGGCCCACACCATCGGCGAACGAACGGTCGACGACCACCACAGCCCGGGTTCATGTCGACACCCCGCCGCCAAGGCACTCTGACATCACCAGGGATTGACACGCGCCCAATCAGCTACGAACAGGCCGAGCGCGCACAGTGAAATCAACTGAACGAATGTGATCTCGGGACGCCGGCGCCACGCCAGGATCGCAATCGCCATCAGGATCAACGCGACGACCGTCGCTGAACCATATATGGCGAGGGATCCACGGTGTTGGTGAGCTTCCAACTCCGCTTGGGTCCTGTCAGGTCCGCCGCCCAAAATTTGGAACCCGCCGATGACGAAGGCTGCGTACAACCCCATCGCCATGAGGAAGCCATCCGCGATCAGGACAGCGATACCGATCACAATCTGCTCAAGCCATGAGCGCTTCCCCGCGCTGTGATCGTCCACGCTTCGACAATACCGACAAAACCCTGCCTCCGGCGAGGACGCTCGACTTCGGGATGACCGCGATTACAAGAACAGAGAACCATAATCGATTGAGATAAAACCTGATCGTCCCGCCTGCCACATCAAGAACGCCCAACATTCCGCCCCCTCCGCTCCGGAACTCAGGTAGGGCACGAGCGCGCCGGATGTGGCCCGTGACGCGGGCGTGGTCGTCCTGCTCACCGAAGCCGAGTTCCGCGAGATCGAGCCCTCGGCGCCGGCGAGCGTGGTCAAGCACACCCGGATCATGGGGAGCAGGCACGCGCTCGACGCGGAGACCTGGCTATCCTGTGGCGCGTCGAGCCGGGTACGGCTCCCCCACCACGAGCCCACCGGAAGGCGACGACCGTGACAGCCTCCCAACGCCGGAGCATGTGGCCGACGCCGGTGGCGGTGACGGCACACCTGGTCGTCGCTCTCCTGACGGTGATCATCTTGGTGGGCGTCCGGCACCTCGGCGCGGACCTGTGGCAGATCTTCGCCTCGGCGGGTGCCGCCGGCCTGCTCCATGTGGGAGCGGTGGTGGCCGATCGACGGCCGTGGGTGGGGTACGCGATCGGCGCGCTGGCGATGCTCGTCCTGGTGACGATGCCCCAGCTGGGCTGGTCACCGAGCATGCTGCCCTCGGCCGTGTGCTTCCCCCTCATGTTGTGGCGGCTGACCGGCCTGGTCCCGGTCAGGTCCTCGGCGGTCGCGTTGGCCGTCGCCGCGCTCGGGATCGTGCTCACCGAGCTGGTGGCGTGGGCCCGGCTGCCCCCTGACACCCCCGGGTGGACCCCCCTCGTCGAGGGCGGGCTGCTCATGCTCGTGGTCGGCGGCGTGTGGCTCGCGGCCCTGCTGGTACGTCGCAGGCACGAGACCCGGCAACGGGCCGAGAGCGAACGGCTGGCCGCGGCGGTCGCGGACGAACGGGCCGGCATCCGCCGCGACCTGCACGACGTGATCGCCCACACGGTCACCGTCATGGTCGCGCGGATCGAGGCCGCGGCGGTGACGACGGCGGATCCGGCGACCCGCCACGAACTCGGCGACATCGCCGAGGCCGGCCGGGACGCCCACCAAGGTCTGCGGGCGATGCTGGCCACCTTGACGCCGCGCGCCGGTTCCCGGCCCGGGGAGGTCCCGATCTCGCTCGACGCCCTCCCCGACCTCGTGGCCTCGGCGGCGAGCCCGCTCCACGCGGTGACGTTCGCGGAGGTGGGCGAGCGACGGCCGCTGAGCCTGAGCGCCGAGGTCGCGGCGGTCCGGACCGTGCAGGAGGGCATCACCAACGCGCTGCGCCACCTCGAACCGCCGGTCGAGGTGACCGTCCGCCTGCGCTGGACCCCGGCCGAGGTGATGGTGGAGGTACGCGATGACGGCGGCAGGGCGCTTCGCGACGGCGGCGGTCAGGGGACGGGATTGATGGGGATCGAGGAACGTGTGCGCACCGCGGGCGGCACCCTGTCGGTCGACGACGGCGACGACGGGTGGGTGCTGCGGGCGCGGCTCCCCACGAAGGAGGGGCATGACCCGGCCGCCACCGAGTCCCTTCACCGAGCACCGTAGTGGTGCCTGCGAGAAAGACGGTGCCCCGGTGACCGGGATCCGAGTCATGCTCGTCGACGACCAGGAGTTGCTGCGGGCCTCCCTCCGTACGGTGCTGTCGGCCGACGAACGCATCGAGGTCACCCACGACGTCGCGAACGGCGGCGACGCGATCGAGGTCGTCCGGCGGCACCGTCTCGACGTGGTGCTGATGGACATCCGCATGCCACGCATGGACGGGGTCGCCGCCACGGCGGAGATCGTCAGGATCGCGCCCGCGACCCGGGTGCTCATGCTGACGACGTTCGACGACGACGAACTCGTCGTGGCCGCCATCCGGGCCGGCGCGAGCGGCTACCTGACCAAGGACGTCCGGCCCGCGGCCCTGGCCCAGGCCGTGTGCGACGTCGCCTCCGGGACGTCGGCGCTGGCTCCGGGAGTGGCCGCGACGATCCTCGATCTCGTACGACGGGTGCCGACGCGAAGGACGACGGCCCTGGACGGCCTCACCCCCCGCGAGGTCGAGATCTTCGGCCTGCTCGCCCGCGGCAGGTCCAACAACGAGATTTGCGCGGAACTGGTGCTGAGCGAGAACACGGTGAAGTCGCACGTCCGGGCCGTCCTGCAGAAACTGAACCTGCGCGACCGCGTGCACGTGGTGATCCACGCGTACGAGAACGGGCTTGTGGGGCGCGGCGATCTGCCCGGCTGAGATTCCATCCTGCCGGGTGGTGCCGTCTCACCCCTTGGGGTGATGTCGGCCGGTGACGCCCGGCCTACGTTCGACGTCGTGCATCTCCTCCATCTGTTCTTTCCTCGGGTGACCGCCCTCCTCGTCCTCGGCGGTGTGCTCGTCGCCGTGCTGCTCGGCTGGACGGCACCGGCCCACGCCGTCGGCGAACGGCTGGTCGACGACTACCGCTCCGTCTACGGTGCGCCGGGGGTCGCGGCGGCCGTGATCGACGGGTCGTCGGTCGAGACGATCGTCCGCGGCCGGGACGGGGACGGCAACGCGGTGACGGCGCGGACCCGCTTCCGGATCGCGTCGATGAGCAAGTCGATGACGGCTGCGGCGATCATGCTGCTCGTCGACCGTGACCGCGTCTCCCTGGACGACCCGGTCGTCAAGCTGCTGCCCGACTTCGAGATGGCCGATCCGCGCTTCACCAGGATCACCGTACGCCAGGTCCTCAGCCACACCTCGGGGCTCTCGAACGACACGAACAACGAGTACGTGTTCCCGCCTCCGCGCGGCGCGCGGGAGGTCGTGGCCAGGCTGGCCGACAAGACCCTCGCCGCCGATCCGGGCACCCGCTCGGAGTACCACAACACCAACTACTCGATCGCGGCGAGGATCGTCGAAGTGGTGTCGGGCAAGTCCTTCGACGCCTTTCTCCGCAGCGAGCTGTTCACGCCGCTGGGCATGACCGGCACCGGCTCGACCTCGGGGTGTTCCGATCGTGCCGAGGGCCTGCCGTCCGGGTACGAGGTCGTTCTCGGGGTCGCCGTCGCGGCACCGGAGATGCCGGGGTTCTGCGTCGGCAACGGCGGGGTGATCTCGACCCTGGACGACATGGTGCGGTGGCTGCGGTTCAACCAGGGAACCTTCGGGGCGGACCTGCTGAGCGCCGGTTCCCTGGCCGAGTTGCACACCGTCCAGCCCAAGGCCGGCACCTACGCCCTCGGCTGGCAGTCCCGCCCCCTCGCGGCAGACGCCCCGCCGTCGGTGATCGGCCACGGCGGAACGCTGGCGACGTGGACCGGGGACATGGTCTTCTCCCCCAAGACCGGTGTGGCCGCCATCGTCCTCACCAACAGCGGCGGCGATCCCGGTCTGCTCTCGACCAACCTTCTCGCCGAACGGATCGGGGCGCCGACAACGCCGATGAGCAACCCGCTCACCGTCGTGAACGCGGTCCTGCTCGGGCTCACGGCGGGGATGACCGCGCTGCTGGTCACCGCGATCGTCCGAGCGCGCCGCTGGGCCTCGCGACGCCGCGCGGCGCGCCGGCCGAGGCTGGTCCCGCGGCTCGTGCCCCTCGCCCTGGTGACGGTGCTGGGCCCGGTGCTGCCGACGCTGATCTGGGGGGCGTTCAGCATCCACTACTGGATCGTCACCGCCTGGCTGCTGCCACTGCTGGCGCTCTTCTGCCTCACCTGCTGCGTGCTCGGGGCGGTCGCACTCGGCCGCCGCCTCTGGTGCTTCCACCGCGCCGGTCAGGTCGCATAACACCCGGCACGACCTAGGGAAACCCGTACACCACCTCCGTGGACGGTGGACGCGCCCCCCGTCCCCTCAGCGGTACACGTGGACGCGACCGCCCGTCCGCTCAGCGATATATCCCCTCCGCGTAGGCGGGGCCGTAGTAACGCTCCAGTTCCTCGATCGGCTCCCCCTGTCGTTCCAGCGCCTGGGCGATACGCGCCCGCGATGGCAGGACCTGCGGGTTCCAGCTCTCCGGGCGCCACAGTTCCGAGCGGAGGAAAGCCTTGGAGCAGTGGTGGAAGATCTGCTCGATCTCGACCACGATCGCGAGCGACGGCCGGTGCCCCTTGACCACCATCCGGTCGAAGAAGGGGGCCTCGCGCACCAGGCGCGCCCTGCCGTTGACCCGCAGGGTGTCGCCGCGGCCGGGAACGAAGTAGATCAGGCCGACGTGCGGGTTGCGCAGGATGTTGTGGAATCCGTCCGCCCTGCGATTGCCCGGCCGTTCCGGGACCGCGATCGTGGAGTCGTCCAGGACCAGCGTGAATCCCGGCGGGTCACCCTTGGGCGAGACGTCGCAGTTACCGTCGGCGTCCGAGGTCGCGACGAGGCAGAACGGCGAGGCGGC
This sequence comes from Streptosporangium sp. NPDC000509, assembly GCF_042898365.1. Taxonomy (NCBI): domain Bacteria; kingdom Bacillati; phylum Actinomycetota; class Actinomycetes; order Streptosporangiales; family Streptosporangiaceae; genus Streptosporangium; species Streptosporangium sp. NPDC000509. The sequence continues at coordinate 127,779 of NZ_JBIAYX010000002.1, forward strand.
CAGCCAGGCACGGTCCAGCTCGTGCAGGGTCCTCCGCTCCTTCGCGAGCGCGGCCGGTTTGGGAATGCCGAGCACCTCCCGCAACTCGTCCGCCGACTCGATCGATTCCCAGCCCTCGGCCCCCATGATTCCCCTTCGGTGATCCGTTTCTTCGCGGAGGGCGTGTGGTCACCGACCTGGCAGGTAAACGTCGGGATCGTTGCCGTTCACACCGTAGACCATGAACCTACGCCCTCATGGAGCATAGGCCCATGGAAACGCATTGGGAAAGATCAGTCATAGAGCATCGTTAACGGCCGGACATACGAGAAGAGCCTCCTCACCACGTTTCCACCGGCGAGGGAGCTCTTTCTACCTGCGTGGCAGGTGCGGTTTGAATCAACACAGGCCGAGCCGACGACGTTACAGGCCGTTCCCGACGACAGGTGAAGAATAACCTCTGGATGACGTCTGGGTTTTAGTGCTCAAGGGTTGACGAGATCCCGTCCGATCACCTCGATCGGGCGGGACCTCCTTGTTCCTCCGGAGCCATGGGCAACGGGCGGCAAACTCCGGCGGTGTCCTCGTGACGGTGGACACGGTCATCGGGTTCACCCGCCACACAGCGGGCGGGGCGCGGCGAGATTCAGCAGCACCTCATGAAGCTAGCTGTCGCACACCTTGGAAATGCGCTTCCCGGTCTTGGCGTCCGTACACGTCTTGCACGTGCGGTTCGGGCTGGTCGTGGTCGGGTCCTTGGTGGTCACGCATTCGACCTCGGTCGAATTCTCGGACTCGCCGCGCTTCCGCTCACAGTACTGCTTCTTGTATCCACTGCCTTTCTTGCCGCGGCAGTAGTAGCACCTCCTCTCCCCCTCGTCGAGCCATTTACATTTCGGGGCCTGCGAGACGGAGTGATCGGTGGACGAGACGACGGTGCCGACGCTTCCAGACTGCGCCTGCGAGGGAATCGAAGGGGCGAGGGCGGCAGCCACGAGAGCGCTGACAACACAGGCTTCCTTGAGCACGGTTCCTCCCAAGGTTCGCGTTCCTCTGACCCTCCCATCATGAACCCCCCTATCTGAGAGGCGTCAAGGCAGGCGCTGAACTTATTTCTCAATCGCCACGTGCGCATTTTTACGGCTAAACGTACGCGGTCGATATCCTTTCGATCTCACAGCCATTCTCAGAATACTATTTTACATTCTCATTATTTTCTTTCCATATGGCCATCACATTTTTTCGGTCTCGATGACGGTTCTCTCCGGCGCCGGTGTGACGCCGATCCAGCACCTGCCGCACATCCTCGAACAGGTTCGGCGGGCGGCGGGAAACCACGGCCGACGAGAGCAGCGGCATGTCCTCCTCCAGCCGCTCGGACAGGGAACAGGCAAGGATCTGTTCACTGTCCCAGCAGCCCGACACATCCGCCGCGACGATCGCGTGGGCGGCACACTCGCCGATGACCACGACCCGGGCCTGCGGGAACGCGCTCTCATACCCGCCCACACTGTCCTTGGAAAACTCTTCGAGGTCCGCCGGAGTGCCGGGCAGGTCGAGCACGAACCCGTCGATCGCCATCAGCCGCCGTCGGCCGAGCCACGTTTCGCCATGGTGGCATGGTGCCGATAGAGCTCAGCCCGTGAGTGCGGCCGGGAGTTCATCGAGGGAGCGGATGACTCGAATGCCGCTACCGACGGCCGTGCGAGCGCTGATGTTCGCCCGGTCGAGCCAGTAGGCGTGCAGCCCTGCCTCGTGGGCTCCCACCGCGTCCAACGCGTACTTGTCTCCGACGTAGGCCACCTCATGCGGCTGGAGGCCGAGGGAGGTGCAGCCGGCGACGAAGATGCTCGACGCGGGCTTGGCCGCACCGTGCTGCTCGGAGCACACAAGCGTGTCACCGAAGTAGGGCAGAAGGCCAAGGACGTCGAGCTTGTGACGCTGGTGATCGGCGGATGAGTTGGAGACGACGCCGAGGCGGTAGTCGGGTGCGAGTTTCTTGAGGACCGGCTCGGCGTCGGGGAACGCCGCCCAGGCGGCCCTGCGGTGAACCTGGTATCCGGCGAACCACGCGGAGGCTTCCTGGTCCGACAGACCGGCATGCGTGATCTGCCCGAGGTGGGAGAGGAATTCCCTGGTGCGTTCGAGCTGCTGTTCGGTGAAGGTGAGCTCGCCGTTCAGAAAGCGGGCGTACTGCCTCTCCATGACATCCCGCCAGAGCGCGAGCGCCGTGGTGGAGTCGGGGAACCTCTCAAGCAGTCCTTCGGCCCGCAGGTGGGTGAGCACGCCGACTTCTTCCGAGGTCGAGTAGTCGAACAGAGTGTCGTCCACGTCGAAAAGCACCCCCTGGATCGGCATGAGGTCGCCCCTTCTGGTCCTGGTGTTGCCGGGTTCCGCCACGCCGAGCATTCCACCGCTGTACGCGTCCATCGGCCACCTCGCCGAGGCCGTGCGCCTGCTGATTAATGCACCGTCCCTGATGTTCAACGTCGTTGCTGCCACCACGGCCACTCGGGCGAGGCATGCGGGTCCGGCGACGTTCGGGCGAGAAACCGCCTGTCGATGGGCAGGACCAGGGCGTAGAGATACGGTTCGGCCCAACGCGGCAAGGCGATGAGTGCCTGTTCGAGCCGCTGACGTGGCGCGTCTCCGCACTCGGGACATATACACCGGGGTCCGATCCGGTCGACGGTGCCGGGAACGACTGCCTGCGTCCAAGCCAGCAGTGCCTCAGCAACCGTTCCGGGCCACATCCGGGTGTGCTCCAGCGCAATCACCGCGGCCATGGGGCGACGTCCGAGACCGGGAACCTGATGAATCGAAGCTCTGTGGGTTCCGCACACCGATTCTCGTGCGCGAACCTCCGAAGGGCGCCTACGAGGCATGGCCCTTTCTGATCGATGTCATGGCGTCGATGATCGCACACCGGAAAGCCGATCTCCAGATCTGGCCCATCGGCCTACCGCCATGAATCGCTTCGGGGCTGATGGAGGCTTTGGCCTCGCTTGATCGCTTTCTGTCCAAGCTCTTGGTGTTGTCGACACTTCAGGAGACCAGACAGCACGGCCGTCATCCGCGAGCTTAGAGTTGAGCAGGTGCGTGACGACCCCGAACAGGAACGGCCGTTCTTGGACTCGACCACCAAAGCCACTCGTGAGGCCAACTCCCCTCTGTGGTCGGTGAGAGCCGCCGCCGGACGGCGCCTTGCGGCATCGGCGCACATACCCGAGGTGTCCGAGGTCCTTCACCGCCTCCTGCTGGATCCTGATGACACAGGGGTCACCCAGGAGACGGCGGAAGCCCTAATGCAGCGGGGAGACGCATGTGGTCTGCGCGCCGTACTGGCGGCACTCGCCTGTGCGCAGGCTTTCGACACCTCTGATCAACTGGCGGCGGAAATCGACTGTGATCCCCGCTGGATAACGGAGAGCGGCGCAGATCAACTGGTCCGGCAACTGCGGGAGTTGACCTCCGATGAGAACGACGGCGTCCGTACCGAGGCGCAGAGCCGCCTGCTTCGCATGAGGAAGCCCCAGGGCGAAATGGGTCCGAACGCCTCAGGGCCGACGTGATTCTTTCGGCAACCACTACAGCTGGTGGCCGAACCGCGCCCCAAGAGATCATGCGATCAAGTCCAAAGCACAACAGCGAAGGGCCGGCTGGGAATGTCCAGCATCAACCGAGTCACGACATCCATGATCGATAGCGTTCCTTACCTGGGCGGCTGGTAGAACGCTGAGTGTGGAGGATCGTCGGGATCGCCTGCGGGCGCTCCAACGGCTCGTGAGCTTCCCCCCTTAGCCCGGACACCGGCGGTGTGTCATCAGGCTCCAGGGTCCGGCGGCTGGTGACGCCGCTCGTGCACGGCCTGGGCACTTGGTCCGAGTGGACCGCTGGGAACGGCCAGGACCCGCACGGTACAGCTTCCCGACGCCTCCGCACGTTCCTTGGCCCAGTGGAGTCCCTCGGCATCGGTAGCGAACCGCACGACATCTCCCATGGCCACCCCTCTTGCAGAAAGGGGACGTTTTCCAGACGGGCGGTGTCCTCGCCAAGCCGCGTGGCCCAGAGTCCTTCGGTGCTGTAGGGAAGCCCCCCCTTCTCGCGGCACAAACCGGAACCAGACCTTGATCCGGTTGTTCTCGGTCGTGTCGTGCTCCGGTGAAGTCGTGGAGGCCATGACCGACATGATCGCGCATTCTTCTCGGGCATCGAGCCCTGCCAAGACGCCCGAGGAGACGAACCAGAACACCGGTTAACCTCTCCTCCACCACTACGCCCGCGACGGACACCTGGTGACCTCCTTCAGCCCCTCCGAGCCGGAGTTGCGCTTCGGCAACGACCCGTACGCGCTCGATCACCTGATGGACGGCCGACGCTTCCAGATCAGCGCTGACGACGTCTTCGAGGATCGCGTGGACCCGAAAGAGAGCGTCAACTCGGCCTTGGCGCTGATCGGACGCTTTACGAAAACCGATGTCGCCACCGACTGGTTCGAAGCACGGTACTCCTGCATCAGACCCACCTCCTGACGGCCTGGGAAGTACCGGAAACCCCGGGGGTCCGCTGTGTTGGATGCTGTGATCAGACTCGGAACATGGACAAGGGCGCCATGCAGAGGGTCTGCTCGGCGCCGAACTCCTCGAACGTGCTGATGGGGCAGAAGCCAAGGCGGGCGGCGAGTTTCAGAGATCGTTTGTTCGCGGTCTGGGTCACGAGCGAGACCGGCTGGTCGGGGAGTTCGTCAGCCGCAGCGCGCAACGCGGCTGTTGCGGCCTCGAATGCGAACCCCGCGCCCCATGCACTGCGCCGCAGTACATAGCCCAGCTCCAGTTCCTCGCCATCCTCGGTGACATGCCCGGGGCCATCGGTCGACCGGTGGGCGAGCATCAATGTCCCGATAAGTCGGTTCGTCGTGTTGTCCGCGATGACGTAGTTGCCGGGCCTGGATGTCGCGTTGGCGATTGCTGCATCGAAGCGCTGCTCGACGTCATTCCGAGGCTGGGGACCACCGATGTATGCCTGAACCTCGGGGTCGGTCGAGAGCTCGATGAATCCTTCGCGGTCGGCATTGTGCAACACACTGCGCAGCAGGAGTCGTTCCGAAAGGATCTCCGTGGCAGATAGCGTGCGCAAGGGGCTCATAGGGCCGTGAGCATAGAACAGGCCCCTTGCACTCGTCTGCGCCTGTGGCGCTGAAAGGATCTCGCGAACCAGCGGATCGGTGACGCGCCGGTCGGCTGAGATGTTCAACGTAAGAGGGTCCCGGAAGTCATTCGGGACCCTTTCGCTTGCGCTGCACACTGTAGGCCGTTACATGATCACCATTCGGCCAGGCGATGTCGCCACCATGTACTTGACATTGACGAGCGTCCGTCGTCTGCCCTTGGATCAGGCAGGGTCCGGTCGAGGAACTTCGTGTCCAGAGGCTCCACGATTCGCCGAAGCTCAGATCGAGCGAACGAAGGCAGGGCGTGGAGGGCTTCTTCCAGGAGGTCACGGGCTTCTACGGGGTCGCAACATGGCAACCCGTCCGGACGGAGGTAGAGGTATCGGCCAGAGTGCCGGAGAAACCCTGCGTACTGGTCCAAGGCGTCGGCCAGGGCATCCAGCCACAGACGCTCGGCTTCCAGCCGTCGTATCGCGGCATGGGTCTTACGAGAGATTCCAAGTATCTGCCTGGCCGGGGTGTGGCCGGATGATCGAGGGCACCCTGAACGCAGAGTGCCGGGCGGCCTACGCGGCACGGTTCCTTCGAGTCAGCATGCGGCACATCCTGTCACGTCTCAGCAGACCGTCGAAAGGCCGATGCCCGTTCCAGAGCCACCCGAAAGCCCGGCGCGACCTGGGAAAACACGGCCAAGATCATTGCACGCATATTGGTGGAGTGGTGACATGCGGCTGCTTCCGGCTGCCTGTAGCTGCATGTCCCGGAAACGCAAAAGAGGCCCCGGAGGGCCTCTGAGCTGCCAGTTTGGCTGGTGGCAGGTGCAGGACTTGAACCTGCGTAGGCTGAGCCGACGGTTTTACAGGACGTGACCGTTCCTGCTGCCTCAATGCTTCTGACCTGCGGCGACATCTTGTCAGGCCGCCTCCACCAGCAAGATCATTGCACATATATTGCACGGTCCCCCGGACGCCACCGTGAGACGCTGAACCCTGTGGATCAACCCGCTGAGGCAGTCTTCCCAACAGACAAGCTAAGCGCGCTTCGCCTTGGCAGGCCCCTCGTCGCCGAAGTCGAGGCGGACCGGCCGCAGTATCGGGCATGGATCGAGATCCGCCCACTGCGAACTGTCGCCGACGATGCCGCCCAACGAGAAGGCTGGACACGTAACGACGAGAGGCGCAGCTTCCGGCTGACACACTGCGAATACGTCATCGAGCGCCTCGACGGCTTGGACTACGACATTGGAAGCAACGAACTCAAGCGCATCGTCGCCACCGACGAGGCCAACCTCCTCGCCCTGCTCCAAGATTGGGGTGTAGTGCCCGAGCGATTCGCCCACCCCTGGAACACCGATTTTCCGGCCTAGCAGACACTTCCGATGGCGCCTGCGGCCGTCGGATTAGAAGTGGAGCGGCCGGTATCTGCTCTCTCATCTGATGACCTGGGCAGATGAGTTACATAGCGCCGAGTATGCGAAGCTCCTTCCACATATGTTCCGGATCTTCCTGTTAGTCCCAAATTGGAATTGCCCTGCACGACTTCTGACCCATCACCGTCCTCCTCGTAGCTCCCGATCTTTGGTGGGGCCATGTCAACAGCAGCAGAGCTGATCACATAGCAACATCGTAGGCGCCCTTGACTCGGCAGGGCCGAGCTGCTCCCATCCACAGCGGCCGTAGGGCGCAAGTCGCAAAAGTAACAGTTTGAACACGTCAGACAAGCTAGGGCTTGTCGGGTGTGATCGTTTCGTTCACCCTGAGACTGAATGATTCTGCCTAAGGTGGAATGCAGGGCATAAGTAAGCCGCAGCAGGAGAGTCAACTGAATGGCGATACTAATCCCGGGGCCATCGACAGATCCCCTTCGGGGTGACCTGAGGCTTAAAAGCCGAATGGAGATGCTTCAAGATAGTTATTTGCGAGCTGTAGCGGCAGCAGCCGGTTGCACCATGGCGAAACCTGACCCAGATGACGGTATTGACTGGATACTTACTCATAGCTCAAACAAACACCTAGCAGATTATCAGATAGATCTCAAAGTGCAGTTGAAGAGTACGTATCAGTATGGCCCAAATCCGGCCAATGGACACGTTAGCGTCAAGTTGAAGAACGATCGATTGACGTTTATGGCCGCAAGGCCGGTCACTGTCCACCGCATACTTGTTGCGATGATCATTCCTAGGGAGATAGCTACCTGGGTAGCAGCCACTCACGATGTCTTCAGTCTCCGCCATTGTGCCTACTGGGCTGATTTAAAGGGACTTCGCCCTACGGGGGAGGAAGAGACGAGTGTTAGCGTTCCGACTGCTAATGTCTTCGATGACATCGCTCTGTGCGCGATCATGGAACGCATTGGAGCTGGGGGCCAGCCGTGAGCAGCAACCTTTCGATACGTCAGCTAGCGACGGAGATTTCCCCAGGTGATTTTGCAGCTGTTTTGCGACGAGTTGGGTGGTCGCAATTTGGAGGGCAGCAAGGCCTCTATTCGCGCTGGCGTCCCTCGGGGGACGAAAATGCGCCCAGCCTACTTCTTCCTCTTAATGAGGAAATGGCTGATTATCGCGATCTTTTCCAGCAAGCTTTAGCGGCTTTGTTGAAGCGCGAGTCGCAAGCTGAGAAGTTATTGATGCGCTTAGGGGGTGATGCTAGGTCTTTAGGTGATGAGATCAGATTCCGTAAGGAAGTAACCACAATCGCTGGCGCCATTCCATGGCTCCAAGGTGAGAGCTTGATCAACTCGGCACGTTTGGCGCTCCTAGCTTCCGCCAAGTCCCGGAAGTCGCGTAAAGCCTACTTCGGCAACACAAATTCTAAGTTCGCATACGCTTTCCTTGGAAGCGTGTTGATGGGGCAAACCGACAATTCGAGTTATGTAGTAACAGCATACGCCCCGGTGGATAAATTATTCTACGAGAGGCCAGCCGACGAAGGCTCTACCTTGCCTGGAGTTGGATCCCATACAGGGCGCGATATAACGCAAACTCTTATCTCGTCTCTAGATGCTACACAAGAAGCTATAGAGCACTTCGAGAACTCGCAGTCAATGTCAGGTTTCGACGCGGGGGTTCGGAACGGAATATCTTACGAACTCGTATTAGCCCTTCAGGGAGTTCTTGAAAATTCCGATGGTGCAGACATATCGGTCTCCTGGAAACCGGCCTTAAATCTAGAAGAGGATAGCCAGCCAGAATCGGCGATTAAAGAGTTTGAACCCCGCCACATCCCTATTCTAGAAAAAGCATGCAACCGTCTCGCAATAACTTCAGCCTCTCAAACGGTTACCGTAATGGGGGCGGTTACCTTACTGGAAAGACCTAACCCTGGAAGTCCAGGAGTAATTCGCATTGAGGTAGTTAGCGGCTCTCCTGCCAAAAAAATCCGCGTCCGTCTTGAAGGTCAGCAATATAGGGTGGCATTCGAGGCACACGGAGACGAGCGCGGGATCGTAGTCACGGGCCGTCAGGAAAAAGAGGGGCGATACTACTGGTTATATGATGCTCAGGACATTCAGCCTATTGATCTTCCGATAAAGTATGCCCATATTCAAGCGGTGGGACTCGGCGAGGATCAAACGGCAATGGAACTGGAGTAAATTCTGCCTTGTCCGCCGATGGAAAGTGTCTTGGTGGAAAGTGGGATGGAGGATTCAGTGGCACTGAATCTCGGGACGACACGGGGTGATGCTGTAGTCGTTGACCAAGATCTCGGCTTCCGAACCACATGCGTCGGCTATCGCGTGGACACGAAACCATGTTGCCCGTTGGGCCGGGGCTGAGGGACGAAGCCCTGGACCGTCGATCGCCCCCAACCAGGTATGGCGCTTAGCCACGACTTGGCGATCGTGGGGGCGGCACCATCTCCCAACCGCTCTACTACCGACGATTGCGGACCACTTCCGCCCACGATGGTCTTACAACTCGTGAACGTTTCGAGTGAAGATAGCCCCTAACCTGCAAGGGAGCTACGTTAACCCGCTAAGCTTCATGATCACCTCATGCATATTGACGCAGCCGCTGCTTGAGCGCAGAGCTTTCGAACGTGATCCACTCCTCCGCCGAACTAAATTCCAGAACCAAAGATCCAAGAAATCTCGACGAAATCACCACATCAGCCCCTGTTACGGGCGACACTTTGTCGGTGGCCCCGTGAACGTCCCGGCCGACTCGGGATCAAGATCACTGGGCAGATGTACTGTACTGTTTCGGGGCTGATAGAGGGAGCAATGCGTGACAGGGATCGCCGATGCGGTTCGTAGAAGTACAGAACTCAGGAAGCCGCTGACAGCGCTGATAAACAAGGGCTGCGTGCCGGTCGGCGGCATCTACCGCCTTGACTACGATTCCGCAATCGTGCTGACTGACGACTTCAAGAAGCACAAGGCCGGAGGAGTGCCGCGGGGCGGATTTCTTCTTGCGGTTGCGGGAGAGAATACCGAATCCGGATTTATGCTCGAGGATCAAGAGGTCATTCTCCTCCGCGTACGCGGAACTGCACCGCTCCCCAACGAGTCCGAACTGATCCAGACGCGCTTGGCGGTTGTTCGCGACGCTGGTGCGTCAGGTGTGGGATTCGACGACGTTACCGACGTACTCACTCGCAACGAGCTGCAGCAGTCCGCCTTCGACTGCGAGGTGCTCGGAACTTTCTATACCGAGACTGATGCCCGTGACGCTCAGATCGAGTATGGCGCGGATATCGACAACGTGGTCGTCTCAGCTCGTTACCAGGTTTTTCTTCCATCAATAGAGGTACTCTCCTGGCTGGCGTCTTACCCGGAACCCGTTGACAATCGCGATGCCCTTGCGATCGGCAAAGTTCGATTCGCTGCAACACGCCGTAAGGCGCTAGTCGCCGGCACTGATCAGGCCGATGTGCGTGTTGACGTCTCCGACTTCATCGGCCGGAAAACCGCCGTGTTCGGCATGACTCGGACGGGCAAGTCCAACACCATCAAAACCCTGGTCACGGCAGTACATCGTTACGGTTCGGAGCACAAGCGCTCCATCGGACAACTCATCTTTGACCCTCAAGGCGAGTACGCCAACGTCAACAAGCAGGACAAAACGGGCCTTCGACTGCTCGGCGATGACGACAACACGGTGCGGATCTACAAGGTGGAGCCCAACTCGACCGATATCCGGGAAAAACCACTGCGCATTAACTTCTACGACCGCGAGGTTCTGGACGCGGGATGGAGCTTGGTCAGCGAAGCAACTGCACCGGTCAACACCAATTACAGTAAAGACTTCCGGTCGGCTGTTCTTTCCGAGCCTGACCGGAACGATCGCAGTGCGTACAACCGTTGGGGCTGGGCGATGGTCGCCTTCTATGGGCTGCTGGCAAAGTGCGGTTTCCAAGGAAGCTCACTGCCGCAGGAACTCATTATTGCCGCACAGGCAGACCCGATGAACGCATTCATGGCTGCCAACTCTGGCGCGGTCATCCAGGCTGGCCGACCGGGCAGCTACCGTGTACTCACTTCGGCTGGCGCACTCGCACTTGCGGAGTGGGTGGGCGAACGGCCTGGCGAATTCCCAAAGTGGCACGAAAGAAGTAACTGCCACTTCGTCGACATATGGAGTGTCTACAAGTACACGGGCGTCACATCCGCCATTCGCAGCATCCGCGCCTTCCATGGAGCGCAGTCGGCTGGCGATGTCGGCGAGCACCTATGGCAGGACATGCTCGCCGGGCGACTTGCAATCGTTGATCTCTCCAGTGGCAACGACAAGGTTGCTAAGGTGATGTCGGAGCGCATCGTGACGCATCTGCTGAACCGAGCAAGCGAGCGGTTCCGCGCTGACGACGACCCAGTCGACATGCAGATCATCGTTGAGGAAGCCCACAACCTGTTCGAGCGCGGTGGGCGAGACGTGGCTGATGACCCTTGGGTGCGTCTGTCGAAGGAGGCCGCGAAGTACCGGATGGGATTGATCTACGCGACGCAGGAGGTCACCTCCGTCGACAAGCGCATCCTGTCCAATACCTCGAACTGGTTGATCGCGCACCTTAACTCAGATCACGAGACGCGTGAGCTGGCGCACTACTACGACTTCAAGGTCTGGGCCCCTAGCATTATGCGGGCCGAAGACATCGGCTTTGTGCGGATGAAAACTTACTCCGGCAAGTTCATCGTCCCGGTGCAGGTTGCGAAGTTCGACCACGCGATGGTCAACAACGCACGCAATACCGCCGGGCTTGCAAGCATCGACTTTCAGGACGAAGGCGAGTAGTCCATGCCCTACGAAGGAGAGAAGGCTTCCCGACTCGGGCACGTAGGAACGGTCCGCAATGAGGCAGTCAAGGCTGCGCTCCAACGCTGGACCATCACAAGCGCTCGCCCGAACAGCAGGGACGACATTGATGAGCTCTGCTCGCCGCTCGAAGACCTGCCGCTTGTTGGCAAGTTGGATGACGTTGATTTTTCGATCACAGTAGACGGCTCGGACACGGAGGTTGAGACAACCCGCGACCATCCAACCGTGAAAGTCGGCTACCTGCGGGTCGCCGGCTCGGTGGTTCGCCTGGATGTCTTCAGGAGCCTCGCACAGGTACGGTACATCGACCCACGGGAGGTCCGCCGCTCTCACACCGAGTATGCCTTTGACGTCGCACTCCCCGGCTCTCAGCTGGCTCGCCCAGGTATGAGCGGCGTCGACACCTGGCGCGCAGAGCTCGACGCGTTCCTCCAGAGCTCGCGATTCGACTCGAGCACCAGCATGACTCTCGCCGATGGCCTCCTTGCGCTGCACGGCACTCGTGGAGCGCCCGCGGCGGGAGTCGCGCTCCGGGTATGCCCTGGCTGCGGACTCAAGGCGACGAGCATAGCCACGCTCGCTGTCACCGCCACGGGCGGCACTTGCCCGTCATGCAACGCACAGCTTTACCTCGCGGACGTGCTCCGAACTCACGAGGAGTACAACGTCGAGGGCTCTAACTTCACCCCCATGGGACGTGTCATGACAGCCGCCGAACGGCTGATGTCTCTGTGCTACCTGAATTTCTTCGCCGACACGGCACCTGACGTCCTCCGGCACACCATCTTCATCACTGACGGACCGCTTGCTCTGTTTGGTCCACTGGCTCCACTCAAACGTCGATTCCAGGAACATCTCAGCGACCTGAGCAACTGGTGCGCCCAGCACAGCCTCGTCGCCCCGCTCATCGTAGGCATCGAGAAGTCGGGAGCGTTCGTCGAGCACGCTGAGCAGATCAAGGACCTAATCCCCGCCGGGCACGTCATGCGGCTCACCAACGACTACATCAACCGGATCTCAGGACGCCCAGCGAACAACCACTACGGTGTCGATGAGTTCTACGGACGCCGCTTCATCTATCGCACTCGTGCCGGGGATCCCCTGGTGATCACGGTCCTACCAGCTCCCGGACTTTCGCCATACGACGGTGGTACCGAAGTTGAAGGGTGGGATGCCTACCCGACACTTCGTCTGATCTGCGATGTTCTCGACTCGCTCAGGACCCGTATGTATCAACATGCCGTCGTGCCCATCGCCCTCGCGCATTCAGCGGCCGCGCTGCCCCTAGGGGTTGGACGATCTGTCCTGACGATGATGGCGCAGCAGAACATTCCTGGGCTGAAACTCGACATCCAGGCAGTGCAGCCGCCAACCTACTTCAAAAGGTAGACCGAACTATGCGCCCGAACATTCGTTCGTCCGGCATGATACGGTCATGACGACTCTGACCTCGCCGCCGACCGGCATCGCTGCTAGCGAGCTTGCCCGGACCGCTAGTCTCTTCGGCACCGGCGAGGCGATAAATGTCAGGGCTCGTCCTTTGGTTAAAAAGCTTGAGCCTGTCTCGCACAGGCTCGCCCATGGCCGCTATCAGTCGCCCTTGCGCTATCCGGGCGCCAAGTCGTCACTAGCCCCCGTCATCACGCGAGTGATCACATCGGCGAAACAGTCCCGGGAAGTGCCCGAGATTAACCTTCTCGTGGAGCCCTTCGCCGGCGGGGCGTCAGCATCACTGCGCATGATCGGTGAGGGCAGTGTGGACCGCATTCTCCTTGCAGATGCTGACCCGCTTGTCACAGCCTTCTGGCAGGCGGCCGCTGACGATACCGAGCGGCTTGTCGACCGAATGCATGATGAGTGGAAGCGATACGTGCGTAATGGTGGCACGGCAGCCGTTGAACGATGGGACTACTGGCGCGACTGGAATCCGCGGCCGAACATGATTCCGCGCAATCGTCGCCTGGCGGCTGCTATAAAATGTCTGTTCCTCAACAGGACCACCTTTTCGGGCATCTTACATGGCAAGGCCGGTCCCATCGGCGGACGTGCCCAGACAAGTGACTACCCGATCGGCTGCCGGTGGAATCCAGACGCGATCGCTGAGCGACTCCGGTACGTCGGCCATCTCTATGATGTCGGACGCCTCGTGGACGTGTGGCGCAAAGATTGGCGCCAGACCCTCGACGACGTCCCCGAGCATTACCCACAGCTTCTGCCGTCTCGGGTAGTTGCCTACCTCGACCCGCCATACGTCGAAAAGTCATCACTCCTCTATCGAACCTCGTTCGACCCGCGAGGGGGCTACGGCGGCGACGGGCTCGGCGCGTCCCGGCCCAGTGATGACACGCTCCACCTCAGCCTCGCTGAGTACCTGCGAACGAAGGCACAGTTCAGGTGGCTGCTCAGCTACGACAACCACCCAATGCTCACGCAAAGCACATGGCTATACGCGCACAACCGCATGACTCCTTCGGAAGATGACCGCGAGATGCTTGGTGTACGCCGCTGGCGAATCAGCAAACGTCTGATCACCACCCGCTACACAGCGGCTGGTCGCGTTGGAAAGCGATCCGCCGAAGAGTTATTGATCACGACGCTCCCTCCTGCGACTGTCCCGCTTGACGAGCATCTACGCCTGCTGTGAGCGAGCAGGAACTCCGGACGCTTTCAAGTCGTCCGTCGCCGTTGTCCCGTCGGGAAGGGAAGCGGGTCGGCGAGGGCGTAGCGGCGGCGCGTCGCTGGGGTCGGCGCGTGCGTTTGGTACCGGCGAGTGCACTGGACGATAGAAGGCCCGGGCCGCCGCCGCCCGGGACCGGCGCCCACGCCGCACGCCCGGGCGGCGGGCGGCGGAGGGCCGGGTACGGCGGCGCGGCGCGCCGCCGCTTGATACCTCACAAGAACAATTCGGCAATCCTCCGGGACGGCCCGATGTCCCGTCTCGAAACGGACTGCTGGCACTGCGCTGATGCCCGTGTACGTCAGGGTTGTTGGGCGGTAACTTCGCTGTGTGGCTACCAACGATGAGCAGACGCGCTGGATCGTGCACGGTGAGCGGCTGATCTACGACAACCGGTGGATCCGGCTGGGCCTGGTCGATGTCGCGATCCCGGACGGGGAACGGTTCGAGCATCATGTGGTGCATCTGGATCGAGCTGCTATCACGGTAGTGGTCGACGACCAGAACCGAGTGCTCCTGATGTGGCGTCACCGGTTCCTGGCTGACCGCTGGGGCTGGGAGCTGCCTGGCGGGCTGGTCGATGCGGGCGAGGACGCCATGACGACGGCCGCTCGTGAGGTGGAGGAAGAGACGGGATATCGGCCCAAGGAGATCGAGCACCTGATCACCTACCAGCCAATGGCCGGCATGGTCGACTCGGAGCACAACCTATTCCTGGTGCGGGGTGCCGAGTTGGTCGGGAGTCCGACCGGGGAGATCGAGGCCGATCTCATCGAGTGGGTGCCGATGTCGGAGATCCCGGCGATGATCGCCCGCGGTGACATCTGGACGTCGGGGACGTTGATCGGTCTGTACGCGGCACGCGACCGGCTTAACGGAGTGAGCGCTTAACCGCTCGAACGAGTTCCTCGATGCGCTTGCGCTGGCGGCGGGAGCCGGTCATGGTCGCGAGTTGCTGAGCGCGTTGGATGTGGGGTTGGGCCGCGTCAGGTTCTCCTCTGGCCAGGAGGGCGTGGCCCAGGTCGCAGCGGACTCCGGATTCGGCGCGGTTGTAGGTGCCGTCCATCCCGGCCAGGGCAGAGCGAAGGTCTTCGACGGTGCCGGGATCGCCGAAGCGCACCAGGCAGTTGCCGCGCCAGCGGGCGAGGTGGTGAGCATCCAAGGAGAGGTAGGGCATGCTTACATCGGCCTCCCCTGCCGGTAGAAGTGCGGCAGCCTGGTCGAGGGCCGCGCGACATGTGGTCTCGTCCCCGAGGATCGCGGCTGCTTCGGCTTCGGCTGCTGACAGCCATGTCCGTAACCGGTTGGGGATGTGGTCGCGGTGGGTGGCGTGGATGTACTGGAGTAGCTCGGTGGCTTCGGCCGGCCTGCCGAGTTCCATCAGGACATATGTCTGTTCGGCCGAGACGTAAGCGAGAACGGCAGGGTCGTCGGCTTCGCGGGCGGCGGCTTTGGCCTGCTCGTAGTGATCCCAGGCGTCGTTGAGCGCACCGGTGTGGATGGCCTGCCATCCGGCCAACGATGAGGTCTCGGCCAGGACCTGGGCGAGTTGAGCGCGGATGCCGGGCCGGATGGCGTGGCGGTGGGCGCGTTGCACCTGGGCGATCTGGGCGCGCATCTTCTCTGCGATGGCGACGCCGCCGACTCGGCGGTCCATAAGGCGCAGGTTGTTGGTCTCGGTGGTGAGGATCATGACCATGACGGGGTCGATGGCGGTAGCGGCTTCGATCCGGGCTGTCAGTTCGTCGGTCTGCTCCTGGTGGTTGTCGCCGTGATCCCCGGTGGGGGATGCGAGGTCGAGTGGCGCCAGGCCGAAGAGCATGCGGGCGTGGTCGGGCAGGCCCAGGCCGGTGGCGATGCGCTCGTAGACCTCCAGGTCGGTGACCTGGCGTCGCCCTCGGATGATCAGGCTTACGTGGCCCTGGGCTATTCCGGTCGCCGTGCTGAGGCGGATCTGACTGGCTCCGCTGTACTTGACGGCGAGGTTGAAAAGCGCCATCACGTCACGATTTTTAAGGATTTCCTGGCTTTCATCGCGATCCCAGACCCATGCCGGAATATCGATCGGATTGAAAGCGTTGCTGTGCATTCCATCCTCCGGTGATCGGTTCCGAAGTGGTGCATTGCCGCAGAACGAGACTCTATATTCTCGGTGGTATACCTGCGCGGGATAGGGTGGAAAAGTTCGCCCGGACATTCTTTTCGGCATGACAACACCGGTTAAGTGCACGGAGTGCGACGGGCGCGGCTGGAAGATCGTCACCCGTCGTGGATGCGTGGCGGCCATGGGCCTCCGCCTGGAATTCTCGGCACACGAGGACTGCATCTACTGCGGCGGTACGGAACAGCTCGCCGAGATGTTCGAGTGGGAGGTGTTCACCACCTCCGGCGGAACCGACGAGCTCGGGCCGTGCGGGGTGAGCTCGGGTCAGGCCACGGCGATGGACACGCTGCGCACGGAGATGCGCCGGATGGACTCGCCCGCGACGATCTGGGGCCGCATCAGCCACCGGGTTCGCGACTTCAGCACCATGCAGGAAGACTGGTCAAAGCAGGTCTTATTTCACGCCACCGTGGATGCGGCCGGGTCGGTGCGTTTCGAGCGGCAGGAATCATGAGCGAGAATTCTGCCCAGCGGGAAGTGTCGTGCGTGGCACATCATCTCGTACCGGCTGTTCCCGGATGTGTGTCTTTGACCTGGAATAGGGCACGGCGTTTCGGACGGTCCCGGGTGGTGGCCTGGACCTGTCACGAGCATCGGGTGACGTTTTACGAATTGTGCGATGCGGGCGGCCTGTCATTCATCCGCAAGACGGTTCGGGCCGGAAACCGCAGCACCGTACTTCACAGTGAGGCGCAGACTCCTGCTCAGGCGCGGGTGATATGGATCAGGATTCTGGCGGGGCTCGCCAGGTAGCCGCCTGTCGCTGCTGCGCCTCCTGACAGAGCTGACCTCAGCCGGTACTGTGCTTGTGCAGACAAGTGGAAGAGCGATCAGGCGGTCAAGATGAGCAGGGATTTCGCCCCTCCGAAGTATGCCCAGGTGATGGGCGCGATTCAGGAGCGCATCGAGGCCGGGCAGTATGCGGCCGGTGACATGCTGCCCTCGGAGACGCAGTTCGTCCGGGAGTTCGGGGTGGGACGCACGACGGTGGTGCGGGCGCTTCAGACGTTGGCCATGCAGGGCTGGATCGAGCGTGAGCATGGCCGCGGCTCGTTCGTGAAGGGTCGTCCCGAGAGTGCCGCCGATCGCGTTCGGCCGGGCTTGGCGGTAGCTGAGCAGGTCGAGAGCGGTGACATGGTGACCGGGGTGGCCCGTGTTCCGGCTCCCCGCCATATCGCTCGTCTGCTGGGTGTTCAGGACAAGACGCCGGTGATCTCTCGTCGGCGTGTGGTGAAGCAGGGTGGCCGGCTGTCGGCGGTGGAGACCTTGTGGTTCCCTCTGGAGATCGCGTTGGGCACCGACGTCGACAAGCCCGAACCGTTGGCACGCGGGGTGCGTCATCACCTCCAGGCAGTCAAGCACCTGCGCTTCGATCACATCACCGAGCGACTGACCGCGCGCAACCCGACCAAGGAGGAGGCGGAGTCGCTCGGCTCCTCCAAGCCCGTTCTCGGGGTGCTGGCCACCGTGCATGACGCCACCGGGAGCGTGCTGCTCGTGATGAGCGTGGCGCTCCCCGGCGACCTACACGAACTCCAGGACGTCTACCAGGTGAGTTAACCGGGTGCTGCATCAGGCAACGTTCGCCGTGGTGATGGTCTCTCGTCGGCGCCGTGCTGTCTGGGACAGCGTCCGGGAAACCTGTCACAAAGCGCGACGACGCTGCAACTCCTCAAGCCACTCACGCACCTGCTCGTCGCCGTGCAGAAAGTCCCCATCCGGCCCGTGGGCCAGATCAATCCCGTACAGCAGCCTCAACGCCCACCACTCCAGGTCGTCCCAAACGAGATAATCATCGACAACCCAGCGGCATGCCCACCGGTCGGCCTCGTCCCGGCTCATCCGCCCATCGAGAACCGCAACGAAGCACTGCTCGATCTCGTTCAGTCCCGGCTGCTCGTCGCCGCTCATGAGCTGACCGTACTTCGAACGGGACACATGTTGCCCAATGCGGCGTCAGGCGTTGCGCCAGGCATCGGTGACACAGGAAGCCTCGAAGTGCCACCAACCGTCTTCCTCACCACGAATCAGTAGAGCCTTTATCTGGCCCAGTTCGGCGTCGGGCGGCACGTTGAAAGCAACCAGCGGTAGGTCCTTGCTGAAGACCTCTCCGCCCAGACCGAACGGCGCCAACCGCTCGTGCACGGCCTGGGCACTTGATCCGAGTGGACCGCTGGGAACGGCCAAAACCCGCACGGTACAGCTTCCCGACACCTCCGCACGTTCCTTGGCCCAGTGAAGCCCTTCGGCATCGGTAGCGAACCGCACGACATCTCCCATGGCCGCCCCCTCCTGCAGAAAGGGGACGCTCTCCAGACGAGCGGTGTCCTCGCCAAGCCGCGTGGCCCAGAGCCCCTCGGTGCTGTAGGGAAGCCACCCCTCTCGCGGCACGAACCGGAACCAGACCTTGATCCGGTTGTCCTCGGTGGTGTCGTGCTCCGGTGAAGTCGTGGAGGCCATGACCGACATGATCGCGCATTCTTCTCGGGCATCGAGCCCTGCCAAGACGCCAGAGGAGACGAATCAGAACGCCGGCCCACCTCTCCTCCCTCAATCCACTCATTCACTTGTGCGGACAAGTTGCCGTAGGCTAATCTCAACTCGATCGGACAAGTGGACAACCGATTGTAGGTCGGCCCATCCAGAGTGGAAGGAGCATCTGACATGGCTATCCAAGGCCCCATTCCCATCAGCTTCACGCAGGTCTTCCCGCACGGCTGCTACGTCGTCGGTGAGGTCGAGCAGGTCAAGGACTTCGACGCCTCCAGCAAGGGGCGCACGGTCTACGCCAAGGACAAGAACACCGGCGAACTCGTCTGGCAGGTCGCCGTGATGGACGCCGATCCCACGGTGAAGGCCGGCCAGAAGACGGTCTCGGTCAAGATCCTGTCCCCGACTCAGCCCGTCGTCCCGGCCGCGCTGCCGGGCCTGCCGTTCGTGCCGGTGGAGTTCGACGGCATGACCGCAACCGCGTACGTCGGCCAGAACACCGGGCGACTCGCCTGGTCCATCCGGGCAACCGCGATGCGCGCTCCCCGCTCCGCGACGGCTCCCGCTCGGCAGGCCGCTGCGGCTCCGGCCAAGGAGACGGCCGGTAAGGACGTGGCCGCGTGAGCGAGCACAAGCCCTACACCTACGTCACCGCGTCGATCCACGAGGGCCTCACCCGCTTCGACGTCTCCTTCTGCACCTCGGACATGTCGGCCAAGGCGTTCGGGGGCGACGGTGAGCGGCCGTTCCTGACCCTGTCCAGCGCTGAGGCGCAGATGACCGTCACCACCACGGGCGGCGGGCCGGTCACCGAGCGGGACGTGACCCTCGCGCGGGAGATCTTCGCCGCTTCCGCGCGCTACCTGGCCGACTGCGAGCGCCTGCACGCCGAACAGCCCATCAACCCCGACCAGGTCGAGCGGGAGAAGACGGCCTGACACGTAAGCGGGGCCGCCAGAAGCGCCAACTTCCGGCGGCCCCTCGATTCTCCCTCTCACGCGAATTCAAGGAAGAGGTTCCAGCCTAATGTTCAAGAAACTGCCCGGCGACGAGGCACAGCACCTCGTCTCCACCACCCCTGATACCGCCGTCGTCTTCCGTCCGGCCGTCGTCCGTACCCCGGCGATCGTCACCATTGTGATCTTCGCGTGGCGGCTGCTGGCCGGTGTCCTGCGGCTGCTGTGGCGTCACCCGATCGCCTCGGCCGTCGCCCTCACCCCCGGTGTGCTCACCTACTTCTACGGCTGGCGCTGGGGCCTCGGCTTCGTCGTCCTGGTTCCGCTCGGTCTCACCACGTGGTGCCTGCTGGCTCGTCCGTCGTTCCTGCGTCTGGTGGGCTGGCGGCTGCTGGCCTGGTGGCGGCTGGTGTGGGTCTACCGGCGTCACTGGCAACCGGTAATGATCATCTCCGGGCTCGGCCGTCACTTACGCGGCCGGGACTACCTTCCCCGCATCATCCGTGTCACCTGCACCTCGTGGGCCGACCTGGTCATAGTGCGGATGCTCACCGGGCAGTCGGTCAAGGACTGGGCCGACCGCACCGACCATCTCGCCCACGGATTCGGCGCTCAATCGTGCCGGGTCTCCGTCGCACGCTCGGGCCGGCTGCTGCTCGTCTTCCCCCGGCGCGATCCCCTCGCCACTCCGCTCACGGCCGTGCCGGTTCCTGCTGAGGCGTCGGTGGGTCCGGTGGAGGTCGGCACCTGCGAGGACGGCAAGCCCTGGCTGCTGAAGGTCCACGGCACTCATGTCCTGGTCGCCGGAGCCACCGGGGCAGGCAAGGGCTCGGTCATCTGGTCGACGATCCGCGGCCTGCTCCCCGCCACCCGCGCGGGCCTGGCCCAGGTGTGGGCGCTGGATCCCAAACGGATGGAACTGTCCTACGGACGCGACCTGTTCGGCACCCGCTACGCAGCCAGCCCGGCCGACTGCGCCGACCTCCTCGAATCCGCCGTACAGATCATGCAGGAGCGGGCCGACCGCTACGCCGGACTCCAGCGCTCCCACACCCCCACCGTCGATGACCCGTTCGTCCTGGTCGTGGTCGACGAGGTGGCGTTCCTGACCGCCTACCAGTCCGACAAGGGTCTGAAGCTGCGGATCTCGGCTGCCCTGGCGACGCTCACCACGCAGGGTCGTGCGGTCGGGTTCGGTGTGATGGCGGCGCTTCAGGACCCGCGCAAGGAGGTCATGAACATCCGCAACCTGTTCCCCGACAAGATCGCACTCCGGCTGGACGAGTCCGAGCAGGTCGACATGGTCCTCGGCGACGGCGCACGGGATCGCGGCGCGCTGGCCGATCACATCTCGCCGATTCCCGAGCAGGGGGCTGGTATCGGCTACGTCCGCCTGGAGACTTCGCCCGACCCGATCCGGGTCCGCGCCGCGTACGTCTCCGACTCCGACATCCGCGCGATGGCACTGGAGGGGACGGCGTGATCGCCTCGACGGCCTACACCGAGGTGTGGCAGGAGGCTCGGAAGCCAGCCTTCACCCCAGCTCAGGTGGCCTCTCCCCTGACTCGCAGACCGTATGAGCCTCCACCCGCAGGGCGGACACCTCAAGTCGCCGAGTGAGCCGGGCACAGTGTGCACGTGCTTCTACGGGTCTACGCCAAGTGCATTGTGGGACAAGACGACCTTGCTCGGAAGCTGATTGTTGAAGCTTTGAGACCCGCACAAGTGACCAACTGATCTCGGCAGGGCATAACACGGAACCACCCAGAAGCCCCGAAGCAAGAACATCCGCAATGGGTCACGGCGGAGAAGGCAGCTCGGGGACTTTCCGGGAACGAAATGACTTTTCCTGCTCTATGGCAGGATACAAAGGAAAATGTGGCGCATGGCGCCCATAGATGTCCAAACCTTTTTCCGGGAGGACTTTGCGATCGACGTTGGGCTTAGCTTGATTTTTTCGGTCAGATCGTCCGATGGCATCGGCAACCCGTTGAATATCGACAGAATCGTACATTCCTCTGACCCCAGAGATAGACATCCCAGCTGCTTCCGCCAGGGCGGCAAGGCGATAAGGTTCGGGTCGAACAAACTCTCGACCATAGGTCACGAGGAGACGCATCTGCTCTTCAACCTCCCTCTTTTTCCTGCCGAGCTCACGCAGGCTTGAGATTAAGGGATCGAATGCGCCATC
The DNA here is from genome assembly GCF_042898365.1 of Streptosporangium sp. NPDC000509. Classification (NCBI taxonomy): domain Bacteria; kingdom Bacillati; phylum Actinomycetota; class Actinomycetes; order Streptosporangiales; family Streptosporangiaceae; genus Streptosporangium; species Streptosporangium sp. NPDC000509. Next base: position 149,662 of record NZ_JBIAYX010000002.1, read on the forward strand.
TGCCTCCTTGATCTGAGCCGCCAGTTCCTTCTGCACTGCATCCCGCTGACTGCTGGCCCGACTTCGCCGTTGCACGAAGTCCATGCGCATCTCGTCAGGTTGTGGTATCGGGTCGGGGTAGAGGACATCAATGACCTCTCTCGTGATGTCGTTCATGCCTTGCAGTATGTACATTTTTTTGCGTTGACCGCAAGGCATTGCGGAGGATGCACGGATTTCAGGTCACCCAGGTATGAAAAGTTCCCCCCAGGCACAAGTTCCCCAACCGGATGAAGACAAAAATCATCCGGCTAGCTATATCTCAAGTGGCGGTAAAACCGATCATCTGCAACCTTGTTCACAGATGAAGGCTTCGGCCCGCTCTATGCGAATGGCCCCCCGCGGACACGGGGGGCCATTCTGCGGCACTCACACAGTTGACTCCGGAGAGGCCACATGATGAAGATACTCAGACAAGCCAGCCAGAAAAAGCAAGAGGAGCAACCTGAAAAGCCACCCCGACTCCCGCTGCGTTGGGTCGTCATCATCGGCCTGGCGTCAGTAACAGGGGTCTTCGTAGGAACCTTGGCTAGCAGCGTCGCCACCGGCTTCGGTGCAGGTTTGGCCATGACGGGCCTGTTGCACCAAGTCATGGATTGAGGTCCTTGAGCGGTAAGTCGCTACACGGCCACTAGACGTCCCAGGCCAGCCCTAAAACTTGCGCTGGCAGCCTCAGGACTACCGGATGGGATGGCTTCGATCGCCGGACAAGGCCGACTGATCGCCGACGCGCATACGACGCGGGCGCCCGTAGATCGCCGTTGACGACCATGGACAGCCGGACATATGCAAACAGCCCTCTCACCGCGTTTCCGCTGGTGAGAGGGCTGTTTCTGCTGGTGTGGCAGGTGCAGGACTTGAACCTGCGTAGGCTGAGCCGACGGTTTTACAGACCGCTCCCTTTGACCACTCGGGCAACCTGCCATGTCTTCCGCTTGCGGCGGCGACAGGAAGAAGAATAGCGGACTTCCGGGGGTGACGTGACATCGGCGGAGGGCACCTCCGGATACCCGCTCCTATCAGGACTTTTGCGCCCATACCACTGCTCGGATCGGCGTCTTCTGGGGAAGAAGAGGCGCGAGAGGCGTCGCGGTGCCGGGGCGCGAGGAGGCCCGATGGGGGTGGAGGCCGAGGGCGGGCAGGTGGCGCGAAGGGCTGAGGAGGGAAGACGCGCAGGGTGAGTGAGAGGTGGGAGAGGTGAGAGAGGTGAGAGGGGAGATGAGACGCGCCGGGGTGGGAAGGACCCGTGGAGGACGGGTGAGGACACGCTGCCGCCTCGGCATCGGCGGGAGATGCTGGCTAGGCTGATCCGTTACGTACGCGTCTACCGAACCGGCTCGCGGACGCCGCCGTGATTCGCGGTCCGTGGTCTGCGGGAGCCGGGGAGTGATTCATAGTTCTGGCAGGTCAGAGGGGATTGTGCTTTGGCGGATTCATCGTTCGACATCGTTAGCAAGATCGACCACCAGGAGGCCGACAACGCGCTGAACCAGACGATCAAGGAGATCGGGCACCGATTCGACTTCAAGGGCACCGGCGCGGCCATCGCCTGGTCGGGCGGTCAGAAGGCCGTCGAGATCAAGGCCAACAGCGAGGAGCGCGCCAACGCGGTGCTCGATGTCTTCAAGGACAAGCTGATCAAGCGAGGGCTCTCCCTCAAGATCCTGGACGCGGACGAGCCCAAGTTGTCCGGCAAGGAGTACCGCCTGGTGGTGACCCTCAAGGAGGGCATCGACCAGGAGCACGCCAAGAAGATCTCGAAGATCATTCGCGATGAGGGGCCCAAGGGCGTCAAGGCCCAGATCCAGGGCGAGGAGCTTCGGGTGAGCTCGAAGAAGAGGGACGATCTGCAGGAGGTCATCGCCCTTCTCAAGGGGAAGGACCTGGAGATCGCCCTTCAGTTCTCCAACTATCGCTAGCGGATGAGCGGTCGCGACCCCGGCCTCCGGCTCCGGGATCCAGCCCGCCGCAGAAGGCGTATCCGGGCACACGGCCGGGGGCGCACGCGCATGCCTTCGCGTGTGCCCCGGTCGCTTCACCTCCCCGGTCCGTGAGCGGAGGTGCGGCCTCTCGGCGAGGGAGAGGGCGGGCAAGGCGGGAGACGGGGAAGGCGGGAAGAGCCGGGAGCGGGAGGGCGGGAGCGGAGAGTCCGAGGGGGAAGGGGTGTCCGCGGGCGAGAGGGCTCACCGGTTGGATACAGCTGTTGGACGCGGTACCGACCGGCGAACGGCAAAGAACTATCGTCCTGTTCATGGGGAAAATTCACGACAGGATCAACGACCGGCTGCGTGAGTTCATCGGAGCGCAGCCGGTCTACTTCGTGGCCACGGCTCCCGAGAAGGGGGGTCATGTCAACATGTCCCCCAAGGGGTACGCCGACACCTTCGCCGTTCTCGACGACACCACCGTCGCCTATCTCGACCTGGACGGCAGCGGGGTGGAGACGATCGCGCACCTCCGCCAGAACGGCCGCATCACGGTCATGTTCTGCGCCTTCTCCGGCCCTCCCAACATCCTCCGCCTGTACGGCACCGGCCGGGTCGTCGTACCGGAGAGCCCCGACTTCGCAACACTGATCAAGAATTTCGGCCCGCATCCGGGTGTGCGGTCGATCATCGTCGTCGACTGTGACCGGATCTCCGACTCCTGCGGCTTCTCGGTGCCGTTCATGTCCTTCGAGGAGGACCGGACGCTGCTGGACGAGTGGGCGGGGCGCAGGGACGTCCAGCAGCGGCGCGCCCATCGGGCGCAGAAGAACCGCGAGAGCATCGACGGCATCCCCGGTCTCTCCGCGGAGGAGACCGACCCGGTCACGCATCACTCCTGAGACGACCGTCCCGGCCGGGACCGGTCCGCGCAGGACTGGTCCGTTCGTCCCGCTCGGGAAGGGGTTTCCGCTCCTGCCTCGGCCGGAAGACGCCCTTTCCAGTGGCACCGCCGACCGGAAGCGGACGCCCCTTTCGGCGGCACCACCGAGCGGAAGGGGTCTCCGCTTCACGCCTTGGCCGGCTTCCCCCGTACGGCGACACCACCGGCCGGAAGGGATGTCCGCTCCACGCCTCGGTCTGCTTCCCCCGTACGGCGACACCACCGACCGGAAAGGGTGTCCGCTTCGCGGCGAGGTCGGGTGACACTCGCGGCGGCACCGCCGACCGGCCTTCCCCGAGGCGTACAGTGAGCCCGTACGTGACGGACGTCCCCCGCTGTCCGGAAAGACTCGGGAGGGCGTCAGTGGGGTTGTTCCGCCGCTTGAGTGTTTGCGTCGGTGCGGTCGCCGTGGTCATGGGAGCGGGTGGCCCGGCGGGGGCCGCGAGCGCGAGGCCGCCGGTCCGGTACGCGGGGCTCGACGGGTGTGTCTGCGCGCCGTGGAAACTCTGGGTACGCGGCGGCAAGGTGGTCGCCCTCCGTGACGCCCGGGTGTTCTCCGTGCGCGGGCAACGAGCACCGCTCGCCCTGTCGCCGAACGGCAGGTATGTCGCGTACTTCCAGCTGGGGGACGGGGCTCTGGTGGTGCGGGAGATGGCCACCGGCGAGGTGCGCGTGGTGCCGGGGGTGATGTGGTCGAACGGCATGCGCACGGCACGGGTCGAGCTCTCCCCCGGTGGGCGGTACGCGGTGCTGGGCATCGGCGGGGAGTATCAGATCCTGGACACCTACAGCGGGGATGGTGTCCCGTTGCCGCCCGGACTGCGGCCGTGGAGTTTCAGTCCTGACGCGAGGTTCGTACTCGTGGTGGATGACATGTTCCAGGCGGGGATCTACTCGCTCTCGCCCTTCGCCGAGCGGGGGCGCGTTCCGGTGGGAGGGGCGCTCGGCCCGGGCGGCGAGGTCGTCGCTCACTTCACGGCCCGTGACGCGGGGATCCGCCTGTGGGACGTGCCCACCGGCGGTATCCCCAGGCACGACCCCGTCGCCGTGCCCGTCGGCAGGACCCCGACCCGGATGCGCTGGAACGGTGCGGGCCGTCTCGACCTGCAGACGGTGATCCCGCGCAGGCTCAGGAAGGGGGGAGGTGCCCGCTACGCCTGGTATCGGGTCGATCAGGAGTCGGGTGGTACGGAGCGAATGGGGGGCTTCGTCGTGCCCGGATCCGTGCACAATCCGATCGTCACCGGGCTGACCCCCTGAGCCGCCCCGAACCGTGGAGGTTTCACGGGGGCGGGCAGGGGCTCAAGCGTTAGCGTGCGGTCAGCGGCGGTAGCCGGCCATGCGCTCCAGGCGGGCGACGCGCTCGGCGGTGGGCGGGTGGGTGGAGAACAGCCTGCCGATCCCGGCGCAGCGGAAGGGGTTGGCGATCATCAGGTGGGAGGCGGAGGCGATCCGGCCGTTTTCCGGGAGGGGTAGCTGACGGGTGCCCATCTCGATCTTTCTCAGTGCCGAGGCGAGGGCGAGCGGATCGCCCGTCAACCGGGCGCCGGACTCGTCCGCCTGATATTCGCGGGAGCGGGAGATGGCCATCTGGATCATTCCGGCCGCGACCGGGCCGAGCACGATCATGAGGAGCGCGCCGATGAACCCGGGCCCCTCGTCGTCGTCACCGCCGCCGAAGAACAGCCCGACGTAGCCGAGGTAGGTGATCATGGTGGCGAGCGCGCCGGCCACCGACGAGATCAGGATGTCGCGGTTGTAGACGTGGGAGAGCTCGTGTCCGATGACCCCGCGCAGCTCGCGCTCGTCGAGCAGCTGGGTGATCCCGTAGGTCACGCAGACCGCGGCGTTGCGTGGGTTGCGCCCGGTCGCGAAGGCGTTGGGCTGCATGGTCGGCGAGACGTAGAGCCGGGGCATGGGCTGGCGGGCCTCGGTGGAGAGTTCGCGCACGATCCGGTAGAGGACCGGTTGCTCGACCTCGCCCACGGGCCGGGCGCGCATCGCGGACAGCGCGATGCGGTCGGAGAAGAAATAGGCGACGCCGTTGGTCGCCAGCGCGATCAGGACCGCGATCTGCACGCCGGGGCTGCCTCCGAGCCACGCCCCCGCCGCGATGATCACCGCGGACAATGCTCCGAGAAGGACTGCGGTACGCAGACCGTTGTGATGCACTACACCCCCCTCTCGGTTGATGCTGGTTCACCCGTGACAACGTCCCCGGCCAGGTCGAACGTTCCCGGACGGTTCAGCCCACGGCGATGAGGCCCGAGGGGACGAGGTCGAGGACGAGCTGCGGGGCGACCGAGAACGCGATCGCGACGATCGCCGCCACCGCGATCGCCGCGGTCGCGGGTATCCATCCGGCACCGCGGCCATCCGTTCTCACGCCCCCCACCACGACATCTCCGGCCACAGCGCTTCCTGTCATGACACCCCCGGTCGCGGTGCCTCCCGCCACGGCACTTCCGGTCGCGCCGCCTCCCGTCATGGCGCTCCCGGTCGCCGAAACCGGAGTGAGGACCGGAACCGGGGTGAAGATCCGTACGACCCAGGCGACGTAATAGTAGAGGCCCACGACCGTGTTCACCGCCATCACGACGGCGAGCCAGCCACCGCCTCCGCCGAGGAGCTCCCGGAACACCACGATCTTGGCGAAGAGCCCGGCCAACCCGGGGGGCAGGCCCGCCAGGCAGATGAGGAAGAAGGCGAGCGCCAGCCCGGCGGCCGGCCTCTGAAGCGCCAGGCCCCGGTAGTCGTCCAGCTCTCCCCCACCCGACCGCCTCGACACCAGTGTGACCACGGCGAACGCCCCGAGGTTCATCGCCGCGTAGAAGACCAGATAGGCGACCGAGGCGTTCATCGCCTCGTCGTTCCTGATGCCGAGGGGGGCGAGGATGTAGCCCGACTGGGCGACGGAGGACCAGGCGAGCAGTCGTACGGCGTGGCGTTGGCGCATGGCCAGGAGGTTGCCCACGGTCATGGTCAGCGCGGCGAGGATCGCGATCAGCGGGACCCAGGTGGCCCCCTGGCCGCCCAGGGCGACGACCAGGACGAGGATCAGCCCGGCGAACCCCGTCGCCTTGGAGACGACGGACAGCAGGGCCGCGACGGGGATGGGGGCACCCTGGTAGACGTCGCCCGCCCACGCGTGGAACGGCACCGCCGCGATCTTGAAGGCGAACCCGGCGATGGCCAGGACCACGGCCACGGTGACCACGGCGGGCAGGTCGTAGCCGATCCGCAGCGAGGACTCGTAGGCGGTGCCGGCGTCTCCCGAGCCGGGTCCGAGACCGGTGGCGGCGGAGACGCCCTGCCGCAGAACGTGGGCGATGCGGTCGAGGTAGACGGTGCCGGTCGTCCCGTACAGCAGGGAGACCCCGAAGAGCATCACCGCCGTGGAGACCACGGAGACGAGGAAGAGCTTGACCGCCGCCTCGGAGCTTCGGCCGTCGTACCGCCTGAGAGCGGTGAGCGCGAACACCGGCAGCGAGACGAGCTCCAGAGCGACCACCAGCATGATCAGGTCACGGGAGGCGGGCAGGGCGACGGCGCCCGCCAGCGTGCAGAGCAGCAGGAAGTACCATTCTCCGACGGGGATGTCTCCCGAGGAGAGTTCGGCCGCCGACAGCAGCACCACGACGATCCCGGCGAACAGCGCGAGCCCGGCGAAGACCAGCGTGAAGTCGTCGACCACGAACGAGCAGGGTGCCACGGCGGCCGTGGGCGCCGTCGGCTCGGCGACCGGGGGGACGATGGCCCCGATCGCCGCCTGGGGGGAGCCGAGCAGACCCTCGGGCACGCAGAAGGTCCGCAGCGGGTCTCCGGCGCGTACGGCCTGCGAGATCACCACCGCGAGGGCGCCGATCACCCCGGCCAGCGTGACCGCGCCGAGTGCCGTCCGGACGTACGGCCTGCGGGGCAGGAAGGCGTCCAGGAGCAGCACGAGCCCGGCGGTGAGGGCGAGGATGAGGGGCGGTGCGACCGCGTAGTAGTCGATCGACTGGATCATGGCGCGCCCACCAGGGTCCGGACCACCGGATCGGTGAGCAGGAGGAGCGCCTTGGGCCAGAGGCCGAACAGCAGGATCAGCACGATCAGCGGCACCCAGGCGGCCAGTTCGTAGCCCGTGACGTCGGGCATGCGTGATCTGGCCGCGCTCGTCGTCCCCGAGGTCACCGCCGAGGCCGTCTCTGAAACCGTCCCCGCAACCGTTTCCGAAGTCGCCGCTGAGATCGCCCCCGGAGAGGAAGCATCTCTCCCACCGCCTGTCGCCACGGGGATGCCCTCCTTCTCGTCGGCTTCGGGGGTGGGAGCGCCCTCTTCGCGGTCACTCTCTCTGTGATCGGTCTCCTCACCGGTCGGGCCCGTGGAGGGGAGACCACCCGTGGTGATTCCGGCCAGGACCGGGACGTGGACGGTCTCGGTGCTCCGGCCGTGGGTGACGCGGGAGAGCATGAGCAGGAAGTAGGCGGCGGTCAGCACGGTACCGAGACCTCCGAGGGCCATGAAGACCAGGTAGAGGGGGCGGGACAGGCCCGCGGCCGGTTCGAAGGCACCGAGGAGGGCGAGCATCTCGCCCCAGAAGCCCGCGAGTCCCGGCAACCCGAGCGAGGCGACGCAGGCGAAGGTGAGCAGGGAGGCGAGCCGGGGCAGGCGTGTCATCATGCCGCCGCCCAGAGCCGGCATGTCGGAGGTGCCGTAGCGCTCCTTGATCGCTCCTGCGACGAAGAACAGCAGGGCGGTGATCAGGCCGTGGGCGATGTTGCCGAACAGGGCGCCGTTGACTCCGGCCGGGGTGAGCGTGGCGAAGCCCAGGAGCACGAACCCCATGTGGCCGACCGAGGAGTAGGCGATCATCCTCTTGAGGTCGCGTTGGGCGAGACAGGCCAGCGAGCCGTAGACGATGCCGACCACCGCGAAGGCCCCGAGCCAGGGCGCCACCGCGACGGCGCCGTCGGGCAGGATCGGGATCGCGACGCGGGCGATGCCGTACGTGCCCATCTTGAGCAGCACACCCGCCAGGAGCACCGAACCGACGGTCGGTGCCTCGGTGTGCGCGTCGGGCAGCCAGGTGTGCAGCGGCCACATCGGGGCCTTGACCGCGAAACCGATGCCGACGGCGAGGAAGGCGAGGGTCTGCACCGAGGTGGACATGCCCGTCCCCCGTGCCTGCGCGAGGGCGGTCATGTCCAGGGTGCCGGTCTGCGACCAAATGAGCAGCAGGCCGAGCAGGAGGACCACCGAGCCGAGCAGGGTGTAGAGGATGAACTTGATCGCCGCCGCGCGGCGGGCACGCCCGCCCCAGACGGCGATCACGAAGTACATCGGGATGAGGACGACCTCGAAGAAGACGAAGAACAGCAGCAGGTCGAGCGCGAGGAACGTGCCGATCATGCCCACTTCGAGGACGAGCAGCGTGAACACCAGCGCCCGCGGCCGGTTGCCTCCCGGCCGCGGCGCCAGCAGCTGCCCGGGTCCTTCGGCGCTGCCCCGGCACAGGTAGACGAAGCACAGGAAGGTCAGCAGCGTGGTCAGCACGACCAGCGGCAACGAGATCCCGTCCACGCCGAGGTGGAACCTGAGGTCGAGGCCGGGGATCCAGGCCAGGTCGGTCACGAACTGCGGCCGGGCGGCGTTTCCGTAGTCGAACGTGGCGGCGAGCAGCACCGACAGCGCGAACGTGAGCCCGGAGACGACCAGGCCGTGCACCCTGAGCAGCCGCCTCCTGGCCGCGACGTCCGCTCCGGGGAGTGCGAGCAGCGCGGCGGCCCCGGCGAGCGGCACGCCGAGGAGCGCGATCAGCAGCCAGCTCATGGCGTGACCACCTCACAGGGGCCGGGCACCGGGTCCGTCGCCGTGCCGGGCTTTGGGACCGGTGTCGGGGTCGGTCGCGGGGAGGGGGTCACCGGCGCATCACCGCCAGACGGATGAGGAGCAGCACCACGAGAGCGACGATGCCCCAGAACAGCAGAGAGATCATCTGAAAATCACCGCCCACGCCGCGATCAGGAGGACTCCGGCCAGCAGGCCGGTGATGTAGAGCTGGGCGTTGCCGTTCTGCATCAGGCGGACCAGTCTCGCCAGGCCCAGGGTCGCCTGGCCCGAGCCGCGCACGGCACCGTCCACCACACGACTGTCGATGCGGGCGACGAGGCTCGCGAAGAGCAGCGTGGGGCGGACGAAAAGCCTGGCGTACAGGGAGTCGACGTAGAAGGCGCGCTCGCACGGGGCTCTGAAGGGGCCGAGCAGGCGGGCCGGGTCGCGCATGGAGTCGGAGCGCCACGCCGCGTAGACCGCCCCCGCACCCAGCAGCGCCACCGCGAGACCGAGGGCGGCGGTGCCCCAGTGGACGTCGCCGACCCGGACGAGGCCGAGGAGCAGCGCCGGGACGGCCAGGACGAGGATGGGCACGCGCATGGTGGCCGGAGCCTCGTGAACGGCGGTGTGGGCGGCGGTGGGGACAACGGCATGGGCGGCGTGAGGCGTGCCCGGCGCGGGCTGGAGTTCGGGGAGGGTATGGGGCTGGGGGGCGCGCTGTCCGAAGAAGGTGCGCAGCCACGCCCGGGTGGCGTAGGCGCCGGTCACCGCGACCGTGGTGAGCGCGCAGCCGTAGAGCAGCAGGGCCGCGCTGCCGGTCAGCGTCCCCGAGGACAGGGAACGCTCGATCGCCACCAGCACCTCGTCCTTGCTGAAGAAACCGCTCGCCGGGGGGAGGCCCACCAGGGCGGCGAAGCCGATCGTCGTCGCGGCGAAGGTGACGGGAAGATCCTTTCTCAGGCCTCCCATCGTGCTCATCAGGTTGGAGCCGACCGCGTGGATCACAGCACCGGCGCAGAGGAAGAGGAGCGCCTTGAAGGCGCCGTGGGTGATCAGGTGGAAGACCGCGGCGCTCCGGGACCCGGCGGCCAGGGCGCCGGCCATGTAGGCGAGCTGGCTGATCGTGGAGTAGGCGAGGACGCGTTTGAGGTCCTCTTGGGCGAGGGCCGCGAGGGCCGCGCCGAGCATTCCGATGGCGGCCAGGACCGCGAGGATGTCCAGGGTGGGTCGGGCGCCGAGGAAGGCCGGGTAGAGGCGGGCGACGACGAAGATGCCCGCGGCGACCATGGTGGCCGCGTGGATGAGGGCACTGATCGGTGTCGGTCCGGCCATCGCGTCGGGGAGCCAGACGTGCAGCGGCACCTGGGCGCTCTTTCCCGCGACCCCGGCCAGCAGCAGCATGGTGGCCGCGATGAGCGTGCCCGACGACATCTCGGGGACCTTCGCGATGACGTCGGCGATCCTGAAGCTGCCCGCCGCCGTCCCGAGAACGAAGATGCCGAACAGGAATCCGACGTCGCCGATCCGGGTGACGAGGAACGCCTTGATCGCCGCTCGCGAGTTGGCCCGGTCTTCCCACCAGTGCCCGACCAGCAGGTAGGAGCACAGCCCCATGATCTCCCAGCCCACGTAGAGGACCAGGAGGTCGGCCGCGTAGACGACGAGCAGCATGGCGCTGGTGAACAGGCTGATGAAGGAGCTGTAGGACGGGTAGCGCCGGTCACCGCGCATGTAGCCGACGGAGTAGACCTGCACGGCCAGCGCGACCACGCCGACGAGCACGGCGATCGACGCGGCGAGGCCGTCGACCAGCAGGCCGACCGAGATCGGCACCGAGCCCGTCTCGATGACGGCGAACGTCGCGGTGACACCGTCGATCGCCCCCTGGGCCCCTGGTCCGGCAGGCACGGGCGACTCGATCCCACCCCCGCCCCTGCCAGCCGCCCAGGTGGCGTAGGCGAGCCAGATCGCCAGGGCCGCGGAGATCGCGGTGGGCACCACGGCGATCCAGGCGGCCTTGCGGTTGGCGTCGGTGTCGGGGGCGGGGTTGACCTCGGAGGTGGCGGGCTTGGGGGCGGCGCTGTCGCCGGTGTCCGGGGGCGTCACGCTTCGAGGACGCCGGGGGAAGCGGGAGCCGAGGAGCCCGACGGCCGCCGCGAGGAAGGGCAGGAGGATCACGAGCGAGGCGATGGTGATCATGGCGTGTCACCCTGCCCGGGGTCCGGCTCTCCGGCCGGGGCCGAGTCGGTCTTTCCGGCCGGGACAGGCGTGGTCTTTCCGGCCGGGACAGGCGTGGTCTTTCCGGCCGGGACCGGATCGGTGGAGCCGGACAGGACGGGGGCGGACGAGTCGGACAGGGCCGGGTCGGGCGAGTCGGACAGGGAGCGGAGGCGATCCAGGTCGACGGTGCGGCGGTTGCGGTAGAGCGCGAGGATGATCGCGAGACCGAGGCCGACCTCGGCGGCGGCGATCACGATGACGAAGAGGGTGAGGACCTGCCCGCTGTGCAGCCGGTCGCGCAACCACACGTCGAAGGCGACCAGGTTGAGGTTGACGGCGTTGAGCATGAGCTCGACGGACATCAGCACGAGGATCGTGTTGCGGCGGGCGAGCACCCCGTACACGCCGATGGAGAACAGCAGTGCCGAGACGACCGCGGGATAGACGACGTGCACGTCAGTCCCTCCCTCGGATGTCGGTGCGTGACAGGACGATGGCGCCGATCAGGGCCGCGAGCAGCAGGACGGAGAGCGCCTCGAAGGGAAGCACCCAGTTGCGGAAGATGCTGGAACCGAGCTCGGCGGCCGAGCCGCCACCGGGCTCAAGCTGGATGTACGCCATGCGGAAGCCGTCGACGACCACGGTGACCAGCACGGCCGCGGTGGCGATCGCCACGATCGCCGCGGCCGGACGGTTCGGGCTGTCGAGGTCGGCGCTCCTGCCGATCGGGGCGCGGGTGAGCATGATGCCGAACAGGAGAAGGACCACGATCGCGCCGACGTAAATCAGCACCTGGACCCAGGCGACGAACTCGGCGGTGAGAACCAGATAACACCCGGCCAGCGCGCCGAAGCAGACGACCAGCCATAGGGCCGCGTGGACGAGCTGCCTGGTGGTCACGACGAGCAGCGCCGACCCGACGGCCATCGCGCCCAGCAGAAGGAAGACGATCTCCTGCCCGGTCGGCGACAGGTAGGACGGCACCTCGGTCACTTCTCCTCCCCGGGCTCTCCACTCGGATCCGTGGGAGGAGTCTGCCCCGGCGCGGCCGTCGCCGGAGGCGCGTCGTCCCCGCCTGTGGATAACTTTTCGACGGACGACCCGCCTGTGGACGGATCGTTCTTCTTCGGCAAGGCCCCCGGCGGCCGGATCGCCCGGACGCTCGAAGCGGGTCTGGGAGAGGCGGCTCCGGAGGAGGAAGGCCCGGAGGAGGTGGGCCGGGGGCGAACCGGGCGGGAGGCGGCCGCGAGCTCCTTCGGCGGATCGGCGTTGGGCTCGTGCGCCGGGGGTGGCGGGACGGTCTGCGCCCAGGCCGCGAGTTTGTCCTTCTCATGGAGAAGGTTACGGATGTCGCCGTCGGCGTACTCGAACTCCGGCGACCAGAACAGCGCGTCGAAGGGGCAGACCTCGATGCAGATCCCGCAGTACATGCACAGGGAGAAGTCGATCGCGAAGCGGTCGAGCATGTTGCGGGCCCGGGGGCGGCCGCCCTCCGGGGCCGGGAGGGTCTCCTTGTGGGAGTCGATGTAGATGCACCAGTCGGGGCACTCGCGGGCACAGAGCATGCACACCGTGCAGTTCTCCTCGACCAGCGCGATCACCCCCCTGCTCCTCGGGGGCAGCTCCGGCCGGACTTCGGGGTACTGCTGGGTCACCGACCTGTTCAGCATGTGGCGAAGGGTGACGGAAAGCCCCTTCGCCAGTCCCACTCCTGGTATCCGTGCCACAACTCATCATCATGACGCACAGTGGGGCGCTCGGGAATGCGTGGGACCACGAGACCGTAATGACGGGGGAATCAGCGAGGGAACCGGGTTATCCACAGAAGTTATCCACAGACTGTGTGTTCGAGAACCGCCCTTCAATCGCCGACTCGCCACCGAAGCGTCTGCAGAGATCCGGAAAAAATCGTATTGTTCGCCCCATGTCCCACCAGTACGGGCCGGCCTGGCAGTCGCAACCACCGGCACGATCCAACACGGCGTGGAGCGTCGTGTGGACGCTGGTACCCGCGCTGACCTGCGGCGTCGGGACGCCTTTCATCATCGGCCACGCCGCGCGCAAGCTGCGGAGCCCGTTACTGGCCTTCGCCGCCGTCCTCTACGCCCTCGGCGTCGGCATCTTCATGACCGCCGCGGCCATCTACGGGAGTTCCGACGACATCCCGATCGCGCTGGACACCGTCGCGACGATCGGTCTCTTCGGCAGCTGGCTCGGTGGGCTGGGCCACGCGCTGATCCTCAGGGGGGCGGTCTTCGCGCAGAGGACCTCCCCCGCGTTCCATCCGGGGCCGTCGTCTCCCGGGTACGGCCACCTCCAGCGGCCGTCGTACCAGACGGGCCCCACCGAGGTCTCGATGCTGCACCCGCCCGCGCAACGGCCGCAGCCGCGACTTCCCGAGCCGCCGCAGCACCACGGCGGCTACCGGCCGCAGCCACAACCCCGTCATGACGACCGGCCGCAGCGGTACGCGCCGCCCCAGCCCGCCCAGGGGCACTTCGTCCACGGCCGGCCCACCCACACCTCACAGGACCACTTCGCGCAGGGCGGGCCCGCGCACACCCCCCGGGACCGCTTCGCGCAGGGCCAGTCCACCCACGCCTCCCAGAGCCCACACGTCCCCTTCGCTCAGGGGCAGCCCACCCACACCTCCCAGAACCCGAACACCCCCTTCGCCCAGGCCGGGGCCACCTACCCCGCGCAGAGCCGGAACACCCCCGCCCCCCAGGGCTGGCTGGGGCCGTACCGGCTCATCGGCCACCTGGGGAAGGGCGGCCAGGGAACGGTTCACCTCGCGCTGACCCCGCAGGGACAGAAAGTCGCGATCAAGGTGCTGCACGAGCACTTCACCGGCAACCAGGTGGTGAGGGAGCGGTTCCTGCGGGAGGTGGAGGCGACGCGCAGGGTGGCGACGTTCTCCACGGCGCGGGTGCTCGACGTGAACATCAACGAGGACCAGGCGTACGTCGTCAGCGAGTACGTGGAGGGCGACTCCCTGGAGCAGCTGGTCCGCGACAAGGGTCCGCGCGACGAGGACGGCCTGACCCGGCTCGCCCTCGCCACCGCGGGCGCGCTCGCCGCGATCCACCGGGCCGGCGTGGTGCACCGGGACTTCAAGCCGGCCAACGTGCTGATCGGCGCCGACGGCCCCCGCGTCATCGACTTCGGTATCGCCCGAGCCCTCGACCAGGTCACCTCGACGTCGGGCAACATCATGGGTACCCCCGCCTACATGTCGCCCGAGCAGCTCGCGGGCCGGACGATCGGTCCGGAGACCGACGTGTTCAGCTGGGCCGCGACCATGATCTTCGCCGCCTCGGGAAAGGCCGCCTTCGGGGAGGACACCATCCCCGCCATCCTGAACCGGGTGATCAACCATCATCCGGACCTGACGGCCCTGCCCCAGTCGCTGCGCCCGCTCGCCGCCGCCTGCCTGGACAAGGAGCCGGGCAACCGGCCCACGGCCTCCGACATCATGCTGCGGATCGTGCAGTAGGGGACCGCGACCACCGGGGCCCGCACCGAGCCGGGCACGGAGAACCGCGCCCGGAGGACCGCGCCCGGAGGACCGCCGGGAAGGCGGCGCCCAGGAGGACCGTCCCCGGAAGACCGGGCCGGGGCACCGACCGTCTCTCGGAGACCGTGCCGGGGCACCGGGAAGACCGTCTCTCGGGGACCGGGCCGGAGAGGTGGCCACCGGGAAGGCCGTCCCCGAGAGACCGTGCCGGGGAAACCCGGCCGAGCTCGGCTCTAGGGAACCGCGTCCTTCGCCCGCGCCGTCAGGTCCAGATACTCCTCGCGCGTCAGCCTGCGGATCGTGAGCTCCAGGTCGTTTCCCGTGGCGAAGCGCTCGACCTGCGTCTCGTCCCAGCGTCCCGGCAGGTGGAACAGATCCCCGCCCACCAGCAGGCCGGTCTCCCCTGTCTCCACCGAGTACAGCAGGAGCTCGGACGCCTCAAGCTCGCGGGTCCTGCGCGCGGTCTCCAGCAGCAGGCGGCCGTGAACGGCCACCAGGCGGCAGTGCGGCTGGCCCTCGCGCCTGAGCACGCGTCCCTGGGCGGTCTGGTTACGGGACCTGCGACGGCCGACCCCGACCACGACGACGGCCCCGACGACCGTCAGCGCGGCCAGTACGAGGGCGGCGACCCCGAGCGGCCCCATCCCCCGGGTGACGTCGGCCCGGGTCTCGGTCAGGTTGAGGAGCACGAGCGTCACGAAGACCGCACCGTAGGCGAGCACCGCCCACATGAGCACGTACAGCAGTTGCTCGCGCCACCACACCTTCGGCGAGCTCAGCGGCGGTCTGAGGCTTCTCACGCCGGGCACGCGCAGGCGTGGCAGGGGCGCGGGCGCCCGGCGCCAGGTCACCGCGCGCCATCTCGGCGACCGGCGGGCGAGCGCGACCCTGGCCTGCTGCGGGGTGTCGAACGTCCTGAGTTCGAACTCCAGCCCGTTGTCCGCGGCGAACGCCTCCACCGCCCTCCTCGACCGGGAGCCCGGGGCCTCCAGCATGACCAGGCCGGACTCGTCGAGTATCGCCAGGCCGTATCTCGTCCGGCCCCTGCCGGGATAGCCGAAGATCAACAGTGTGCTCGCCCGGCCCTCCCCGGTGAGCGGCAGCCGCACCGGCGGATGTTCCGGCACATCGACGACCAGTTCATCCTTTTCCACGGCGAGCGCGAGGGTCATGCATTCCGTCCTTGGCAGGTGGTGTCACAGAGTGTAACTCCCTGCCCTGTGAGGAGACTTCGAACGTCAGATCATCCAGTAAAACGCCCCGGACGGTACGGAAAAAGCTCGACGGAACAGGACGAAAAGGGTCATCTGATGGCGATAGTAACGATTCCCGTCAGCGCGAGCTGGACGAGCGCCAGCGGCACCAGGACGACCCAGGCGAGCTTCTGCAGCTGGTCCTCACGGAGTCGGGGATAGCTCACCCGGAGCCAGATGATCACGAAGACCAGCAGGAAGACCTTGAGGAGCATCCACACCGGCCCCGGCAGGAAGGGGCCGTGCCAGCCGCCGAGGAAGAGCACGCTGGTGAGCGCGGACACCACGATGATCCCGGCGTACTCGGACAGCATGAAGAGGGCGAACCTCATGCCGGTGTACTCGGTCATCGGGCCCATGATGAGCTCGGAGTCGGCGATCGGCATGTCGAACGGCGGGCGGCGCAGCTCGGCGAGCCCGGCGACGAAGAAGACGACGCCGCCGATCGCCTGCCAGGGCAGCCACCACCACTGCCAGGCCTCCACGATGCCCGGCAGGGAGAGCGTGCCCGCCGCCATCGCGACGCTGGAGGCCGCGAGGACCAGCGGCAGCTCGTACGCCATGAGCTGCGCGGCCGAGCGCATCCCGCCCAGGGCGGAGTACTTGTTGCCCGAGGACCATCCCGCCATGATCGAACCGAGCACGCCGACCCCCATGACGGCGAGGACGAAGAACAGCCCGGCGTCCAGGTCGACCCCGACCAGCCCGGGTCCGATCGGGATGACGACCATCGCGAGGAGATAGGGGACCAGTGCCACGCCGGGGGCGAGGGTGAAGACCCGGCGGTCGGCCGCGACCGGGATCACCTGCTCCTTCTGCATGAACTTGACCCCGTCGGCGATCAGCTGGGCCCAGCCGTGGAAGCCCCCGGCGTACATGGGACCGAGGCGCGCCTGCATGTGCGCCATCACCTTGTGCTCCATCTGCCCGGCGACCAACGGCAGCACCAGGAAGACCGCGACGATCACGACGAGCCGTACCACGACATCGAGCACCTCGGCGATCACGGGCACCTCCGGTCCCTCGGGGAGACTCCCCGGCCACCACGGATCACGCGGGTCGCGCGGGCGCGAGACGGCCGGGCGGGCCCGTCGCACGACAACGGATCGGCCGACCCTCCGCGCGGCATGCGCGGTATCCCGGGAGCGCGAGACGGCCGGGCAGGGCCGTCGCATGACAACAGCCTGGCCGATCCGTCGCGCGGCACGCGCGGTGTCTCGCGGGCGCGAGACGACTTGCGGAGTGTCTCAGTCGTCACGCTCGCGCCCCCAGTCGGCGGGCACCCCCGGCGGGAGCGTCTTGCGACGGCTCGGCGAGCCGTGGCCGGACTCTCCCGGCTCCTTGGCACCCGGCCACGCCTTGGCGACCCGGGCGGCCAGTACGAAGTCCTTGCGCAGCGGGAAGCCCTCGAAGCCCTCGGGAAGCAGCAGCGGCACCAGGTTCGGGTGGCCCTCGAACACGACGCCGAACATCTCGAAGGTCTCGCGCTCGTGCCAGTCGGCTCCGCGGAAGACGCCGACCGCGCTGGGCAGCCGGGGGTCGGCGCGCGGCACCCGGGTGCGCAGCAGCAGGTGGGCGCGCGAGACGGGGGCGAAGAGGTGGGCGACGACCGCGAAGGCATCCGGCGGCTCGTCCACCGCGGTGAGCCAGTCGAAGAACTCGTAGCCCTCAGCCCTCGCGGACCCCAGCAGGCCGAGCCAGCCGTCGGGGTCCACGTCGACGGTGATCTGGCCGAAGGACTCCGACACCCGGGCGCCCTCGCCGTACGCGAAACCGAGCGCGAAACCGGACGCGGAACCGGGCGCGGGTTTGGGAGCGGGCCCGGAGCCGGGTGAGGAGCCGGGCGCGGAAGCGGGCTCGGAGCCGGGGGTGGAGGGGTTCGGGGACTCGGGGTGGTCAGGCATAGCGATCACTCAGGTTCTCCGCGGCGATCTTCTCCTGGAGCATCATGATGCCGTGGAGCAGCGCCTCGGGCCGGGGAGGGCAGCCGGGGACGTAGACGTCGACCGGGATGATCTGGTCGACGCCCTTGGTCACGCAGTAGGAGTCCCAGTACGGGCCGCCGGAGTTGGAACAGGCTCCGAAGGAGATCACGTACTTGGGGTCGGGCATCTGCTCGTAGAGCCGCTTGACCGCGGGGGCCATCTTGTCGGTCACCGTGCCCGAGACGATCATCAGGTCCGCCTGCCGGGGACCGTTCGCGAACGGGATGACCCCGAACCTGATGAAGTCGTGCCTGCTCATCGAGGTCGCGATGAACTCGATCGCGCAGCAGGCGAGACCGAAGTTGAACGCCCACAGTGAGTAACGGCGCCCCCAGTTGAGAATGAAGCGCATGGGCTTGGGGGCCAGACGCGAGACTGGCCCCACGGTGGGCATCGGGAGATCCGCCATGGCACGCATTCTCCTTCAGAGTCGGTGCTCGCGCTCGCCCGGTCTCACGGGCCCTCAGGTCCAGGTGAGCACGCGCTTGCGCCAGGCGTAAAGGATGCCGAGCGCGATGAAGCCGAGGAAGACGAACATCTCGGCCAGGGTGGTCATCCCGAAGCCGGGCTTGGCGAAGATCGTCGCCCAGGGGAACAGGAAGACCGCGTCCACCGCGAAGACCACGTACAGGTAGGTGAACACGTAGTAGCGGATCTGGGACTGCGCCCACCCGTCGCCGACCGGATCGACGCCGCACTCGTAGGTGAGCAGTTTCTCCGGGGTGGGGCGGTTGGGCCGGAGTCCTCGGTTGACGAGCAAGGCCCCGGCGACGATCAGCAGACCGATCGCGAACAGAGCGAGGACAACCACATATGAGCCGAAATATCCGCTCATGGCCTCTCCTCCTCGGGATCGCCGCACGAATCCTCGAAACCGCCGCGCGACCACTCGGAACCGCTACAGAGCGGTCCAAGACCGACCGTACGAACCCGGTCGGGGACCCACCGCCGCACGGAGGTTCTTCGCTTACCTATAGCAGTATTCACCCTCCCCGTCACGCGGCGGAACCACCGGCCGCGCGACGGCTAAAGCCTCTGTCCACTTCACATCAAGCAACAGCAAAACACTCCATTAGGCCCTATAACGTCGCTTCATGCCTAAAGTGCGATTCATCGGAGGAATCGCTTGGATGGCCGCGATGCTGGCCGGTTGCGGCGTGGCCACCGCCTCTCCCCCTGCGAAGTCCCCCGTCCCCTCAGAGCCGACACTGATCAATTACGTGGACCCCTCCATGGTCCAGGGCATGAGCACGAGAAGCCTGACCCCGGAAGCGAGCAAGGGCCGGCGCGTGCACGCCACCTACCCCGCCATCTCCCATGCCCCCCTCCTCACCGAGAAGCTCCGCGAGACGGTGGCCGAGAGCCTCGACCGGTTCACCCGGCGCAAGGTCTCCCGGGGTGCCCTGCCCAGGCCCGAGTTCAACGTGGACTGGCAGCTCGCCGCCGCGTCCCCCGAGGTCCTGGGGGTACGGCTGCGCATCGGCCAGTCCATGGGCTCCGGCTGGCGGGAGTCCAGGACCACCGTCTGGTACGACCGGATGAGCAGGCGCGCCCTGGACTCCCCCGACCTGCTCAAGAACGGCACGGCACTGGCCACGCTGACCGGGCTCGTCAGGAAGGAGCTGGCGCTGCGGGGTCCGCTGGTGAATCCCAGCGCGCTCAAGCCGATCCCCGAGATGTTCGACTCCATCGGTTTCAACCCGCGCGGCGATCTCGTCGTGGAGTTCGACGACGAGCAGGTGAGCCTCGGCGTGACCGGCCGGGTCGCGGTCGCCGTACCGTCCGCGACCGCGGCGCCGCTGCTGTCGGCGACCGGGCTGCGGGCGCGGGACGCGGCCGTGGGGACCGCGACCCTCACCTCACAGGAGGACCTGCTCGCGGCACGCGGGGACAGGCCCGCCGCGCACAGTTCCAAGGCGGGCGGGGTGGACTGCGCGCGGGTCAGGTGCGTGGCGCTGACCTACGAGGACGGGCCTGGCCCCGAGACCGGGCGGCTGCTCAACGTCCTCGGCGCCCACGGGGCGCGGGCGACCTTCTTCGCCCTCGGTTCCAACGCCTCCGCGCGTCCCGAGCTGCTCAGGCGGATGCGCGACGAGGGCCATCTGGTGGCCAACCACAGCTGGTCCCACCGCGACCTCACCGCGCTGCCCCCCGCGCTGCTCGCCGACCAGCTCACCCGCGCGCAGTACGTGATCACCCAGGCGATCGGCCAGGTCCCCACGCTGATGCGCCCGCCGTACAACACGGCCGACGCGCGGGTGACCTCCACCGCGCGCCGGCTGGGCATGTCGGTGGTGCGCTGGAGCGTGGACGCCGAGGACCTGCGCGACCCCGACCCCCGGGCGATCGCCCGTCGGACCGTCGACCGGATCAAGCCGGGATCGATCGTCCTCATGCACGACGTTCACGACGCGACCGTGGACGCGACCCCCGAGATCCTGCGCGAGATCGCCGCCAAGGGTTATACCTTTGTCACCGTTCCGGAACTGTATGACCCACACGCGATGGAACCGGGCCGGACCTACGACTCCGGGACCGTGTCGGACGTGCTGAAAAATCAATCCATGCCATAACCTGTGGCTATGGGGCCATAGCCGGAGGCGATGAGAGCGTCTCCGCGACGGGACATATAGTTGGGCATCGTGATCCCAACTGTCCTCTTCGGCCGCCTGCACGTTGACCTGTGTCGGCTCGCGGCCGGGCTGTGTCAGGCCGGCCGTCCGTGATCGCGACCTCTCCGTAGACCGTACGACGCAAACCGTACGACGGCCGCGACACCGACGTCCGTGCCCAGGCTTCGACTCAGATTCGACTCAGCGGCACTAAGGATATGGGACAAAGGTCACTTTCCTCCGCCGAGTGGAACGCGAAAAGACTACGCGTGACCCCGAGGATCTAGCATGGAAAAAAGAATGTGCCACGAGCAACGGCGCCCTGTCGCGTCGAGGAGGACTGAGCTGTGACCAAGCAGGTTCAGCAACTCGACCGCGTGATCATCCGGTTCGCGGGCGACTCCGGCGACGGCATGCAGCTGACCGGTGACCGCTTCACCGCCGGGACCGCGGAGTTCGGCAACGACCTGTCGACACTGCCCAACTTCCCCGCCGAGATCCGCGCCCCCGCAGGCACCCTGCCGGGTGTGTCGAGCTTCCAGCTCCACTTCGCCGACCACGACATCCTCACGCCGGGTGACGCCCCCAACGTCCTGGTCGCGATGAACCCCGCCGCGCTGAAGGCCAACCTCTCCGACCTGCCGCGCGGCGCCGACATCATCGCCAACACCGACGAGTTCACCAAGCGCAACCTGCAGAAGGTCGGCTACGCGGTCAGTCCCCTGGAGGACGACTCGCTCTCCGAGTGGCGGGTCCACTCGGTGCCGCTCACCTCGCTCACGGTCAAGGCGCTCGAAGGTTTCGCGCTGTCCAAGAAGGACGCCGAGCGGTCGAAGAACATGTTCGCCCTCGGGCTCCTGAGCTGGCTCTACCACCGGCCCACCGAGGCGACGATCCAGTTCCTGGAGACCAAGTTCGCCAAGAAGCCC
The DNA here is from genome assembly GCF_042898365.1 of Streptosporangium sp. NPDC000509. Taxonomy (NCBI): domain Bacteria; kingdom Bacillati; phylum Actinomycetota; class Actinomycetes; order Streptosporangiales; family Streptosporangiaceae; genus Streptosporangium; species Streptosporangium sp. NPDC000509. Next base: position 170,902 of record NZ_JBIAYX010000002.1, read on the forward strand.
GACATCGCCAAGGCGAACATCGCCGCCTTCCAGGCGGGCTGGAACTACGGCGAGACCACCGAGTCCTTCTCGGTTTCGTACGAGGTCAAGCCGGCCAAGCTCGCCCCCGGCGTATACCGCAACATCTCCGGCAACCAGGCGCTCGCCTACGGTCTGATCGCCGGTTCGGTGCAGTCGAGGCTGCCGTTGTTCCTCGGCTCGTACCCGATCACCCCGGCCAGTGACATCCTGCACGAGCTGTCCAAGCACAAGCGGTTCGGCATCCGCACCTTCCAGGCCGAGGACGAGATCGCGGGCGTCGGCGCGGCGCTCGGCGCCGCCTTCGGCGGGGCGCTCGGCGTCACGACGACCTCGGGGCCGGGTGTGGCGCTGAAGGCCGAGACCGTCGGCCTCGCGGTGACCACCGAGCTGCCGCTCATCGTGGTCGACGTGCAGCGCGCGGGTCCCAGCACCGGCATGCCCACCAAGACCGAGCAGACCGACCTGCTGATGGCGATGTACGGCCGCAACGGCGAGTCGCCGCTGCCGATCGTGGCGCCCTCGACCCCCTCCGACTGCTTCGACGCGGCGGTGGAGGCGGTGCGGATCGCGGTGAAGTACCGCACCCCGGTCATGCTGCTCTCCGACGGCTACCTCGCCAACGGCTCCGAGCCGTGGAAGCTGCCCGACGCCGCCGACCTTCCCGACATCTCCACCGAGTTCGCCACGGGGCCGAACGCCGAGGACGGCGTCACCTTCCTGCCGTTCAAGCGCGACGCCGAGACCCTCGCCCGCCCCTGGGCGATCCCCGGCACCGCGGGCCTTGAGCACCGGATCGGCGGCATCGAGAAGGCCGAGAACACCGGCAACATCTCCTACGACCCCGACAACCACGACCGGATGGTCCGGGTCCGCCAGGCCAAGATCGACGGGATCGCGAACGACATCCCGCCGCTCACCGTGGACGACCCCGAAGGCGACGCGCGCGTGCTGGTGCTCGGCTGGGGATCGACGTACGGGCCGATCGCCGCGGCCGTGCGGCGCATCAGGAGGGGTGGGGGCAAGGTCGCCCAGGCCCACCTGCGGCACCTCAACCCGCTGCCCGCCAACACCGGCGAGGTCCTGCGCGCGTACGACAAGGTCCTCCTTCCGGAGATCAACCTCGGCCAGCTCGCGCTGCTGCTCCGCGCCCGCTTCCTGGTCGACATCATCAGCTACAACCGAGTGCGCGGGCTTCCGTTCAAGGCAGAGGAACTCGCCGGCGTGATCCAGGACGTGATCGACAGTGAGTAGTGCTGAGTTGCCCGAGATCTCCACCCCTTCGAGGGGCGGTGCGCTCTCGCTCGTCCCGAAGTCCGAGGTGAAACTCGGCATGAAGGACTTCAAGACCGACCAGGAGGTCCGCTGGTGCCCCGGATGCGGTGACTACGCCATCCTCGCCGCGGTCCAGTCGTTCGTGCCCGAGCTCGGGCTCAAGCGCGAGAACATGGTGTTCGTCTCGGGCATCGGGTGCTCCTCCCGGTTCCCCTACTACATGGACACCTACGGGTTCCACTCGATCCACGGCCGCGCCCCGGCGATCGCGACCGGTCTGGCCGCCTCGCGTCCCGACCTGTCGGTGTGGGTGATCACCGGTGACGGCGACGCGCTGTCCATCGGCGGCAACCACCTCATCCACGCGCTGCGCCGCAACGTCAACCTGAACATCCTGCTGTTCAACAACAGGATCTACGGTCTGACCAAGGGCCAGTACTCCCCGACCTCCGAGATCGGCAAGATCACGAAGTCGACCCCGATGGGTTCGCTGGACAAGCCGTTCAACCCGATCTCGCTCGCCATCGGCGCCGAGGCCTCCTTCGTCGCCAGGACGATCGACTCCGACCGCAAGCACCTCCAGTCGGTGCTGCGCGAGGCCGCCGAGCACCGGGGCACCTCGCTCGTCGAGATCTACCAGAACTGCAACATCTTCAACGACAACGCCTTCGAGCAGCTGAAGGACCCGGAGCAGCGCGACGACATCACGCTGCGCCTGGAGCACGGGCAGCCCATCGCCTCGGCCTCCAAGGCGGTGCGCAGGGCGGCCGACGGCGGCATCGAGGTCGTCCCGAGGTCGTCGGTGAGCGAGGAGGAGATCCTCGTGCACGACGTCCACCGCGCCGACCCCTCGCTCGCCTTCGCGCTCTCCCGGCTGGACGAGCCCGCCTTCGAGCACGTCCCGATCGGCGTCTTCCGCAACGTCGACCGCCCCTCCTACGACGAGCTCATGGCCGAGCAGCTCCAGGAGGCCGTCGGCGAGCGGGGTCCGGGTGACCTGAACGACCTGCTGCTCGGCGGGGACACCTGGCGCATCAGCTGATCCGAAACGAACACACGGCATCACCCGGTAAGGCCCGCTCTTCGGAGCGGGCCTTACCGCTTACCTGCTACAAATCCCCCGAACCAGGAGAAAGCGCATGGCCGACCCGGTAGCGGAAGAGTACTGGCGGGCGAGGCCCGTACTGGTGACGGGTGCCGCCGGCTTCATCGGGGCACATCTGGTGCGACGCCTGTGCGCGCTCGGCGCGCGGGTGCACGCGGTCGGCCGCCGCCTGCGGGAGAGCGCGTACGGCGAGACGTGGCACGTCGCGGACGTCGCCGACGCGGGCGAGGTCGAGTGGCTCGTCGAATCGACCCGCCCCGCCGTCGTGTTCCACCTCGCCAGCGAGGTCGCCGGGGCGAGGGATCCGAAGCTCGTGCTGCCGATGCTGCACAGCAACCTCACCGGCGTGGTCAACCTGCTGACGGCGGTCGCCGCCGTCCCCGAGACCAGGGTGGTGCTCGCGGGCTCGCTGGAGGAGCTCCGGCCGGAGGAGGGCGACAAGGCACCGTCCTCGCCGTACGCGGTGTCCAAGTGGGCCGCCGACGGCTACGCGCGGATGTTCCACCACCTGTGGGGCGTCCAGGTCAGCAACCTGCGGATCGGCATGGTCTACGGCCCCGGCCGCCAGGACACCCACAAGCTGGTCCCCTACGTGGCACTCGCGCTGCTGCGCGGGCGAGAGCCCGAGCTCGGCAGCGGGACGCGCCACCTCGACTGGGTGTACGTCGACGACGTGGTCGACGCCTTCCTCGCCGCGGGCGAGACCCCGGAGGCGGCGGGCCGCGCCTTCGACATCGGCACCGGGACGGGCACCTCCATCCGCGACACCGTCGAACTCCTCTCCGAGATCGTCGGCGGCCGGACCCGGCCCCGCTACGGCGTGCTCGCCGACAGGGCGCTGGACAGCGCCAGGATCGCCGACCCCGCCCCCGCCGCCGAGATTCTCGGCTGGCGCCCCGCCGTCGGCCTGGAGGAGGGGCTGCGCAGGACCGTCGACTGGTTCGCCCGCGAAGGCCGCTGAGCGCACCGCCCCCGACCGCCCGCCCCAACCACACCGCCCCAGACCGCACCACCCGCCCAGACCGTCCCACACCTTCCGACCCCGACTCCACAACCGGCCAGCCGGCCGGCCACCACACGGGGGCAACGGATGGTCTCCACCACGGCATGGTCATTCGCCGCGTCTCAGGTCACCAGGCCCCTGCGGTAGGCGTAGACCACCGCCTGCACGCGGTCACGCAGGTCGAGTTTGGTGAGGATGCGCGACACGTAGGTCTTCACGGTCTCCTGGCTGATCACCAACGTCGCGGCGATCTCGCTGTTGGACAGGCCCTCGGCGATGTGGCGCAACACCTCCAGCTCGCGCGGGGTCAGCGCGATGTCGCCCGGCGCGCCTTCCGCGGGACGAATCCGCGCCGCGTACCTGCCGACGAGCTGCCGCGTCACCTCGGGTGCCAGCAGCGCGGCACCCGCCGCGACGGTACGGATGCCGTGCAGCAACTGCGCCGGTGGGGCGTCCTTGAGCAGGAACCCGCTCGCCCCCGCGCGCAGCGCCTCGTACACGTACTCGTCCAGGTTGAACGTCGTCACCACGAGGACCTTGACGGGGTGCGCCACTCCGGCACCGGCCAGCAGGCGGGTCGCCTCGATGCCGTCGAGCACCGGCATGCGGACGTCCATCACCACGACGTCCGGGTTCAGCCGGCGGGCGAGGTCGACCGCGGCGCGACCGTCCCCGCACTCGCCCACCACCTCGAGGTCGGCCTGCGCGTCGAGGATCGTCGCGAACCCGGTGCGGATCAGCGCCTGGTCGTCGCAGACCAGGACCCGAATCGGCGCGTTCACGACGGGCTCCCCACCGGGATGCGTGCCCGCACGACGAAACCGCCGTCCGCCCGCCGTTCGGCGCCGAACTCGCCGCCCAGGGCGTCGACCCGCTCGCGGAGCCCGGCGAGGCCCCGCCCGCTCCCGCCGGGCGAGCCGGTCCGCGAACCGGATCCGTCGGTGCCGACCTGCACGGTGATCTCCTTCTCGCCGAAGCGCACATCGACCACGGTACGGCTGCCGTGGGCGTATTTGAGGGCGTTCGTCAGGGACTCCTGCACGACCCTATAGGCGACGAACTCGGCACTGCCGGCCGATCGCGCCGGTCTTCCCTCCTCGGTGAACTCCACCGGCTGCCCGGCCAGGCGGGTCTGCTCCACCAACGTGTGAAGCTCGCCGATGGACGGTATCCGCCTGACGGCCTCGCCGTGGTCGGGGTTGAGCAGATCGAGCAGGTGCCGCAGATCGGCGATGGCCCGCCGGCCGGTGTCGGTGACGGCGCTCAGGGTCGCGTCGAGGCGATCGGGGGCGGCGGTCAGGTAGCGTGCCGCCTCGGCCTGCACGACCATCGCCGTCACGTGGTGGGTGACGACGTCGTGGAGTTCGCGGGCGATGCGGGTGCGTTCGGCCATGCGGGTGGTCTCGGCGACGTGGCGGCGGCGTTCGGCCTCGGCGGCCCAGGTGGAGCGCAGCCAGGCCCCGATGCCCCACGCGAGGACCAGCGCCAGGTAGAACGTCACGTACCCCTCCGGCCCCTCGGTCGAGCCGAGCCGGTCGAGCGCGAACACGAGTGACAGGTACGCCGCGGAGAGCAGGATCGCGGTGACACGCCGGTGACGTTCCAGATAGGCGCCCGCGCTCACGAGCGCGACGGGCAGGGCGACGCCCGCCACCAGGTGGTACGCGCGGAGCTGGTCGAGGGCGAAGCCGAGCGACACCAGGACGAGACAGACGGCCGGCCACCGTCGGCGTACGGCGAGCGGGAGGCACTCCAGGGCGATCACCGCGACGGCCGTCGCGTCGAAGGGGCGGCCCGGCAGGTCGCCGAGTTGCGTCCCGTTGTCGTGAAGCGCCGGCAGGAGTGACGCGACGATCAACGACAGCGCGAACGGAAGGTCCCGGACCGTGACGTCGAGTCGCCGCCACAGATCCGGGAGCCGTCGCAGATCGATCACCGGGAGAGCGTAGCGGTCTCGCCGGACCGCGCACCGCGCCGGCGTGGGACCAGGTTGCCGCGCCGACGGGCCAGCCACATGAAGGCGATCGTCAGCAGCACCCCGAACAGGACCGCGTACGGGCTCGCCTCCGGCCCGAACTCACCACCGGTGAGCAGGGCCGGGCCCGACGTCACACCGTTCAGCAGCCCTTGCGACGCGCCGTTGCCCGAGACCTCGGTGCCGAAGATGCCGGCCGCCGCGAAATTCCAGCCGAAGTGCAGGCCGATCGGCACCCACAGGGTGCGGGTGGCGACGTAGGCGGCGGCGAGCATGCCCCCTGCCTCGACCGCGATGGCGATCGCGCCCCACAGACTGGCGTGCTCGTTGAACAGGTGCACCAGGCCGAACAGCACGCTGGTCAGCGCCAGCGCGATCCACGTGCCTGCGCGTTCCTCGATGATCCGGAACAGGATGCCACGAAAGATCAGCTCCTCTGTCACGGCGGCGGCCGCCATGAAGCCGAACAGCGCGACCGCGCCCGTCACCGAGCCCGCACCGTCGATTCGGTAGCCGCCCAGCAGGGCGATGTTCGCGATGACCGCCGCGAACATCCCGACACCGATCAGCACGCCCCGCCCCGTAGCGGCGACGGCGCCTGCGGTGGCCACCTCGACCGGCGCCCTGCGCTCGGACCAGCGCACCACCCAGGCGTAGGCGACCACCGCGAGAACGGCTGTCGCGACCCCGAGAACCAGGGTGAGAAACGCGTTCCCCCGCACCGCTTCCACGCCCGCGCTGCCGACGAAGGCGACCGCCGCGACGACCAGAAGCTGCTTCAACAGCCGCATAACGACTCCCTCACGAGACACCGCGGCCGGAGCGCCGCGGTCACGTCGAGAACGCTATGGATTCGGCGCCCTGGAATCGTCACCGCGCGGTGGACACTCGCGGGTAGCTCGCACGGGGGACGAACACACCCCGCGCGCAGGGTTGAGCGGGGTGACGCTCAGCCCGTCCCGCACCACCCGGTCGGCGACGTTCTCCCCGACCGGGCCGGCCACGAGGACGACGTCGCAGGTGTTGCCGTCCGTGTCAGTTTCCCTTCGCGGCGCGCCCGAGACGGAAGGCCGAGATGAGGAAGAAGATGCCGCCGGGGATGGCGTAGCCGGCCGCGTTGGTCAGCGTCGGGTTGTCCGCGGAGGCGCCGAGGATGAACGACGCGCCGGCGAGTACGGAGATACCGCCACTGATGATCATCGGCCACTGGCCGCCCATCCCACGGCGGGTGACACCCACGATCAGCTGGACCAGCCCGGCCACGACCGCCCAGGCACCCCACACGCGCAGCACCGCCGGGATACCGGACGCGCAGGCGACGGCCACGCCGATGGCGGTGATCAGGCTGACCGCGATGTTCACGTACGGCAGGGCGGGTGATCCGGTGCTGCGCGTCGCGCGGGCGTCGACGACGGCGGCGGCCACGTCGAACAGCGGGTAGAGCACGAGCAGGGTGACCGCGACCGGGCCCAGTGCCGAGGCGGTCGTGAACATCGCGAGGGCCCAGGCGATGGCGAACACGAACCGGACGAAGTACAGCCGCCGCAGTGCGGACGCGGTCCCTGAGATGCCGGGCGAAGCAGCGATCGTGCTCACGATGATCCTTTCGGGGGACGGATGACGAGGAGAGCGGTTCGGCGCGTCCCGTGGCCGACCTTCTCGATCAGGTTGACGACCGAGCCGGCGTGGGACCCGAGGAACGACCCCCAACAAGACAGAACGTTCTACCTTTACTGAGCATGGCCCCCTGCGTCATGAACTGTCAAGACCGAACGTTCTACCTACTAAGATGGCGGCATGCGCAGCCAATCCGAAGGCCGGCCGTCCGAAGCACGATCCCGGCTGCTCGACACGGCCACCCGGCTCTTCTACGCGGAGGGCATCCACTCCGTCGGCATCGATCGCATCGTCGCGGAGGCACAGGTGACGCGAGCCACCCTCTACCGGCACTTCCCCGGCAAGGAAGACCTTGTCCTCTCCTACCTGAACGTGGTCGACCGGGCCATGCGAAGCCAGGCGGACGAGGCCCTCGCCGCCGGGCTCCCGGCCGCCGACACCGTCCAAGCCCTCGGCGAATCGATCGCCCGGGGCATCCGGTCTCCCGGCTTCCGGGGATGCGCCTTCCTCAACGCCGCCGCCGAGTATCCCGACCCCGAGTCCCCGGTGCACAAGGCCGTGCTCGCCCACCGCCAATGGTTCCTGGAAACCGTCACGGAGCTGCTGGCCAAGGTCCGGGAGACAGACGCCGACCCCGCCGCCCGTCACTTCGTGATGATGCGCGACGGTGCCATGGCCGCCGGCTGCCTGTTCGACCCGGCACTGGTCTGCGAGACCTTCCTGCGCGGGGTCGAGAGGCTCGTGCAGGTTCATGCCACCACCGACGACGCCGGACCGGTGGGCTCCGAGGACGCCGCCAACCCACCTACACGTTGACCGGCTCCATCACTGATCCCATTCCGCCTCTCCGCTGCCGGCGGCACGGACGGAAAAGCCCTTGACCGTGACCGAGAGCCCTCCGTATCACGAGATCGGGGGTCGGAGGTGGCTCGCCGGACGGGTCACCGCCTCAGCGTGCCTGCCGGTGCACCATCTCGGTGATCCAGACGGGCGCGAACGGGGACGTGCAGCCCGGGGAGGTCGGATAGTCCTTGAGCACCTCCAGGCGCTCACCGATGCCGATCGCGCGGGCGCGGTGCTCGGCGTGCTCGATCCCGATCTGGGCCAGGCAGTGGTTCATCGCCCACTGCAGGCGATCCGGAGCGCCTTTCATCTCCGCCTCGATGACGTCGAGCAGTCCTACGAGGTCGAGGACCTCGGGCTTCTTCGCCACGCGTTCGACGGTGAGCGCCCACCCCGCACTCGCGACCACCGGATCCGGATCGGCCAGCCAGGCGAGCCGCAGCTCTTCGGAGTGCGGGCTCTTCTTCACCACGTAGTTCACGAGCCAGTCGTGCACCTTCGGTGCGCGCGCCTCGCGCACCATCGCGTCCAGCTCGTCGCGTCCGAACGCCTTCGGGCGGCAGATCAGGAGCGCGAGCAGTCTCGCCGCGGTGTCATCGGTCTCCCAGAGCCGGTACGCGAGCTCCTGCTGCGTTTTCAGCCGCTTCGCGATCGCGCGCAGCCTGCCGAGGTTCACACCGTGATCGTCACCGTGTTTCTCGTTCACCTCGCGCATCCTCGGGTCCTCAAGCTCGGCCAGCTCGGCCATCACGTCGGCCACCGTCGTCTCGGCCACCTCGGGCTCCCTCCGTCACGGGCGAGGGTCAGCCTACGACGGCCCCCTGTCATTTTCGTACGTTCCGGCTCGGCGGCGGCCACCGGCGAGGAGGGCGGTTTCCCCGTCCGGCGACCGCGTGCTCAGTCGGCGCGGGTCCCGGAGGCGAGGAAGAACGGGATGGCGACGAACAGCCGGTCGTCGCGTGCCCGCGCGGCCTGGTCGTCGAGCCAGGCGCCTTCGCCCAGGGTGGCGAGCACCGGCAGGCCCTCGGTGCCCGTCCACACGATCGTGTGGACCTCGACGGTGACGTCGACGAACCCGTTCTCCAGCAGGAGGTTCCTGTGTCGGCGGGCGACCCGAGGGCTCGGCACGACGTCCGCGCGAGCGTGGACGAGCGTGCGGATGAGGTCGGGATCGTCGGAGTCGATCACGAGGGTGTCCCAGTCCTGGCCGATGAGCACCGCGCGACCGTTCCTCGCCAGGACCCTGCGGGCCTCGGCGACGGCTCGCTCGGGCTCGGCGAGGGTGTGCAGGACCTTGTCGGCGCGGTAGCCGGTGACCGAGCCGTCGTCGAGAGGCAGCGCGGTGGCGTCGGCGAGACGGAACTCGCCCGCGGGCCGACGCTCGGCGGCTATCTTGATCATGGCGGGGTCCAGGTCGACGCCGATCGCCCTCACCCCACGGGCGGCCAGCTCGCCGACAGCGCGCCCGCTCCCGCAGCCGACGTCGACAACGATCTCGCCCAGCGCCTGGTACGTTCGTTCCCGCAGGTCGCGGGCCTGAGGCAGGTCGTCATAGGCGTCAAGAACACTAAGTAACGTGGACATGGGCGTCATTGTGCGACTTAATGTCGGCATGAAGTCAATTGGCGAGGTGGCGGCTCAGTTCGGGTTACCGGCACACGTGCTGCGCCACTGGGAGGCGGAAGGGCTGATGACACCGGCCCGCGCGGGCGACCGCCGCCGCTACACCGACGCGGACCTGCACCGGGTGGCGGCGATCCTGATCTCGAAGGAGGCGGGCTTCGGACTCGCGGACATCCGGACCATGCTGACCGCCCGGTCCGCACCGGCTCGCCACGAGGTGATGGCCCATCACCGCGAGAGGTTGCTGACCCGGATCGCCCGAGCACAGGTCGCGCTCGACATGCTGGAGGGCGGCCTGGAATGCCCGCACGACGACCTCATGACGTGCCCGCACTTCCAGAGTCTTCTGACCGACCGGCTGCCGCCGTCTCCCGCGACGGACACGGATCGGACGCGGCCGGACACGCGTGCCCCCTGAAGGCCCGCTCGGCTTTCCCTGCCGCGACGGACGCCTCACAGGTCGAGGGCGAAGTCCGGGTGCATCGTCTCCTTGTAGTGGTCGGCGAAGATCTTCGCGGTGAGTTCACCGCGGGTCGACACCTCGACCTTCTCGAATATCCGCTTGAGATAGCCGCGAACGGTATGGGTGGACAGACAGAGCCTCACCGCGATCTCCGAAGTGGTCAGGCCCGCGGCGATCAGGTGGATGACCTGCTGTTCCCGTCGCCCCAGCTGGTAGGCCCTCACGATCAGGGGCGCCATCTCGGCGGCGTTGGCCGACTCGATCACCAGAGCCGTCCGGCCACCCTCGTTACCGGCCTCCCGCAACACGAAACCGTGGATCACCACCCACCGCCCACCGACCTGTAGCCGGGCCCGAGCGGCGCCCGTGTCGCGCCCGGCGGCGATGGCGCGGGCCTTGTTCACCACCGAGCGCAGTTCGGCGGGTATGGGGGTGGCGCCGGGGTCGTCATGGCTCAACCGGGTGAACGGCAGCCGCTGCAACCATGCCTCCGCGGGCTCGTTGAGCGATTCGAGGGCCCCGGTCCGGTCGAACATGAGCAGCCCGGGACCGTGGGGCACACCGATCACCGGGTTCGGCCGCAACAGCGCCGAGCGCCGGAAGACCTCACCGATCGGAGCGGAGAGGCTCGCGACCAGATGCTCCTCCCCGAGGTCGAACGGCCGCGCGTCGGCGGCTCGCCACAGGCACATGTAGCCCCAGACATCGCCTCCGGCCCGGAACACACACCGCAGTTCGTCGCCGAGCCCTTGCACGATGTTCACGGTGCGGTAGCGGGAGCTCCGCGCCGGACGCCCGCCCGTGACGCGATACAGGGACGCGGCCGGCGTCGGCAGACCGGCCAGCGTGTGAAAGTGGTTGACGTCCTCGACGAAGAACTCGTTCTCCCAGTAGAGGTCGCAGTATTCACCGGACCCCAGGTTCTCCAGTCGCGAGGGCGAGGTGGCGAGCATCGTCACCGGATCGGCCCCCGTCCAGAACGAGGCGTCGAAAGGAACGATCTCGCGCAGCAGGCGCGAGAGGCCACCCAGGAACTCGCCGTCGGCGATGCCCGTCCGCGTCAGCCGCAGGATCCGCTCGAACGTGTGCCGGGCCGGTGCACGACGCAGCGCTGACTCCATTTCTTGACAATGAACGACCACATGTCGTCACGCAAGCCCTCAAATAGGGGTTTTCACAAGTCGTTCAGCACACATTTGCGGGGTCCCTCGACCGACGGGCCACACCGCAGTCTGGAAGCCGGCAGCAGACCCGGGACGGGTGTCTCGGGGCCGAGGACCACCACGGATCCAGCCGTGGAGTCGCCTCCCCGGAAGCACCACAGCCCTTCCACGAAAAGGCGCCTCCCACGGCCACGTCGCACCGCACCGCACCGCACCGCACCGCACCGCACCGACGACGTCACACCGGATCCGTGCCCACCGACCGTACGACCCATGGGAGACGCCATGCCGAGACGGAGCGCCCTGTTTCTTGGCCCACTGTCCGCAATCTCCGCACTGTTGCTGACCGTGGCGATGCCACAACCGGCGCAGGCGTACACCCAACAGCACCAGGTCACGGTGGAGCGGGGAGCCTCCTTCTGCGTCCAGGCCACCGCGGGCATCGACCACCGCATCCCCGGCGTGTTCTCCGGCAACCAGGCGTGGGCCCGCGCCTACGCGCTCGCGGGAGACTGCACCACCGTGCATGGCGCGCGGGCCAGGGTCCGGTTGGAGGTGCAGAAGTGGAACGAGTCCCGCGCCGCGTGGGAGGTGTGCGCGACCGCGAACTGGGTGGAGGGCACGACGGGCAGAAACGAGTTCGGCCTCACCGGACCCAGCATCAGCCTGACCTACACCCCCTGCGGTCCCGGCTGGCACCAGACGAAGGCCGAAGCGCAGAGCTACCGCTACGTCGACAGCGCCGGCCGCTTCCTCTGGTTCGGCGGCACCCTCTACTCGGGCTACGAGTGGGTGGAATGAGGTGTTGGTAACGGGCCTGGGCAAAAGGCAGCAGGCGCAGTCCGGTTCAGGTGCATTGCATGCCGCTGACCAGTTCCGGTCCATGGGCGAGGAGTTGCCGGCAGAAGTGCTCGCCCGCGTAGTAACCGGAGGTGATGGTGATCGTGAGCGGGCTCTCGGTCCCGCCGCCGGTGCACTCGGTCGCCAGCACGTGGTAGCCGAGCATCACCGAGAGCTGGAAGCGGGTGCCGTCCGCGCAGACGTAATGGCTGTCGGCGTGCGCCGTCGCCGGGATGACGAAAGGCGCGGCGAGAACCGCCAGCAGTAGGACGGCGCGGGCGATGGTCGCACGGGAGAAGGTCATAGAAAATGCCTTTTCGCGGAGGTTTGGAAACGTGCCACGACATACCCTTGGTGACTCACCGGCAACCAAGCGTGTCCGACAGTGGCCATTCATCAAACCCGAAAACCCGGCACCGTCTCCGGCCCGGGAAGGTGGAAGCACCTCACCCGCCGACGACAATGACGATCTCGCCGCCCGTCCGGCCCTCCCCCGGGCTTTCAGGCGGCGCACGCCGAAGCCCCGTCTCCTCTGGGTGAATTCGAGGAGCGGGGCTTCGTCAGGGGTGACCGGGACGCCTTTTCAATTTCCGAAAACGGCCGGACGCTCGCTCCGCCATTTCGGCGGCCGTCCCGGTGGATGCTAGAAAGGACCGTCGGAGCACATCATCGGCTTGCCGTCGATGACGCACGGGTACCAGTCAAGCTCGCGCGGCTTGGCCTGGGCGGCGCCGGCGGTCGCGAAACCGACGATCATCAGCGCCGCGGTGGTGGTGGCGGCGAGGGCGACCGTACGCCTGACAAAAGTCCTCATTTGAATCCCTTTCCATCGCTGTGTGCTGCTCCAGGATCAAACCAAGGGCTTCTGCAAACCCACTTGTAAGTCACTGGGAGGGATCGAGGGCGTCTCCGTCCTGCTCGACTTCGGCCGGTCCGAGCCGTACGCGACCGGAATTCCTCGTCGGCACTCCTGCGGACGCGCCGCGGTCGGCGCGGTTAGGGTTCGTGGATGCTGCTGACAATCCTTGGCGGATGCGGCGCGTGGCCGGGAGCGGGCCAGGCCTGCAGCGGTTATCTCGTGGAGCACGACGGTTTCAGGTTGCTGGTCGACCCCGGGTACGCGACGGTACCGCGGCTGTTGGAACGGATCACCGCCGATCAGGTCGACGCGGTGTTCGTCAGTCACGGACATCCCGATCACTGCGCCGACCTGAACCCGCTGTTGCGGGCGCGCGCGTTCCGTGACGATCCGCCGCCTCCCCTGCCGGTGTACGCACTGCCCGGCGCCCTGGACGCGGTGCTCGCGCTGGACCGCCCGGAAATGCTGGCCGACGCCCATGCCCTGCGCGAGTTCACCCCCGGCGACCGGATCGACATCGGCCCGTTCCACGCGCGGACCCGTCTGCTGCCGCACTCGGTGCCCAATGCCGGCGTACGGCTGACAGCGGGCGGGCGGGTGCTCGCGTACACCGGCGACACCGGCCCGAGCCCCGAGGTGGTGGAGTTGGCGCGCGGCGCCGACCTGTTCCTGGCCGAGGCCACCTATGCGGACCGGGTCCCTGAGGTTTCGCGGCACAACCTGTCGAGCGCCCGCCAGGCGGGCCGACAGGCCAAGGAGGCCGACGTCCGGCACCTGCTGCTGACTCACCTGCAACCGGGTACGGACACCACAGCCGCGCGAGCCGCCGCCGGGGCCGAATACGACGGCGAGCTCGGCATCGCCACTTCCGGTCTCGCCATCGATCTTTCCTGAGGAAGGTATCCCCGGGCTTCCAACGCCTCGCGTGATTTTCCGGCTTCCGGCACGTGGCGCACTTCGATGGCACCGATCATCATCTTCGGGACAGGTATCAGAAGTCCACGCCACCGCAACCACCAAGATCGAAAAGTGGCACTGGAGCACTAGGGCGTAGGTAGCTTTCTCCCGAGGAGGAAGGCCGTCAGGAGCTCACGGTAGAGGTCAGGGCGGCCGTTGGCGATGGAGTGCCCTGCTCCGGGCACGTAGAGGAATGTCGAGTTCGGCAGAGTGCGCCGATATTCGTCGGTGACCTGCCACTTGAGGTAGTCGCACTGGCCGCGCACGATCAGCGTCGGCACGTGGACCTGGCGCAGCTTGGGCCTGGGATCGGGTACGGTCTCCGCGTCCGCGGAGGTGACCTGGTTGACGTAGAAGCCGGGCTGGTTGGTGTGCGTGGGCGCGGGCGCCGCCCCCGGGCAGCCGGTGGCGTCCTTGACGGAGATGAGCAGTTCGCGGAAGTAGGCGTCCGCCTCGCGGTCGGGCACCATGCTGTGCGCGGCCGCCGGGTTGAGTCCGAGCAGGACGTTCTGGACGAGGAAGCGCAGCGAACCGTCGGGCCCGTCCCCGTTGCCCCAGGGCGAGCCCACGCCGTCGGGATAGGCAGGCTCCCAGATCGCTCCCGGCGAGGTCAGCACGGCCCTGGCGACGCGGTCGGGATGGGCGGCCATGTACGCGGCGGCCAGGGTGCCGCCCCAGGACCTGCCGACCAGGATCACCCGCTCGGCGCCGATCGCGCTGCGGACGGCGTCGAGATCGGCGACATGCCTGGCCACCGTGTAACCGCTGACATCGTCGAGGCGCGTGGAGCGTCCAGCGCCGAGTTGGTCGTAGGCATAGACGTCGAACCCCTCACCGGCCAGTTCCCGCCCGCCCTCCGGGACCCCCTCACCCGGTGTGCCGGGGCCGCCGTGCAGGAAGATCACCGGGTACGGTCTGGCCGTACCCCTGGCCGGTTCGCTGACATAGGCCAGACGGGAACCGGTGGGCAGGTCCCAGAACCGCACACCCGCCGGAATCACCGGCACCGGCGCGGGAACCGGGAGCAGGACGGTGACGGCGGCGATACCGCAGAGCACAACGGTGACACCTGCGGCATACAGCGCTTTTCGCGTGACCAGCCACGTGATCGACACGATCGAGGCGGCGGCCGCTCCGGCGAAGACCGGGTATACGGGAACGACCATGGCGACGCCGAAGAAGATCAGCGGCGAGAGGATCAGGGCGAGGACGGCACCCAGGACGAGCTTCATGGGATCAACGCTAGGAAGGTGGGGAGGCCGGCTCTTCCTCCGTCAGGATGGACTGCTCCCCCGCCGCGCGGCGGGGCGGACCAGGCCCGTCTCGTACGCGGCGATGGTGGCCTGAAGGCGGTTGCGTACGCCGAGCTTGCCGAGGATGACCGCGATGTGGTCCTTGACGGTGGCCGGGCTGATGCCGAGCACCGCGCCGATCTCGGCGTTACTCAGGCCGGTGGCGACCTGCTTGAGCACTTCGGTCTCGCGCGGCGTGAGCACACCCGTGCCGCCGTTGTACGGCGGCGGCTCTTCCGCGAATCGGTCGATAAGCCGCCTCGTGATGCCTGGGTCGAGCATGGCGTCTCCGGCCGCGACCACCCGGACCGCGTCGATCACCCGCTCGGGCTCCGCGTCCTTCAGCAGGAACCCGGCGGCGCCGGCACGCAACGCGCCGAAGACGTAGTCGTCCAGCCCGAACGTGGTCAGCACCACCACCCGCGTCCCGGGCACCTCGGCGGTGATGCGCGCCGTGGCCCGCAGGCCGTCGAGGCCGGGCATCCTGACGTCCATCAACACCACGTCGGGGCGCGATCGGAGAGTCGACTCGACCGCCGCCTGCCCGTCGGCCACCTGACCCACCACGGTCATATCACGCTCGGCGTCCAGGACGGCTGCTATGCCCGCCCGCACGACCGCCTGATCGTCGGCGACAAGAATGGTGATCATTCGGGTAGCCATACCCGTATCGTGCCATCAGCCATGGTGATCAGTTCTCCCCCGACCGCGTCGGCGAGGTCTCGGAGCCCGGCCGTGGCCCTGCCCTCAATGCTTACGCCACCGTTCAGGTAGGCCACGGTCACCTCGTCGCTGTGCTCGAAGAATCGCTCCGCCGCTCTGAACGCGGCCACCTGAACCGCCGGGTCCACCTCGCGGCGCTCGCCCGTGAACTTGACGATGGCGCCCTTGCGGGAGGCCAGCGCCGCTACTCCGGCCAGCGTAGGGGCCGGATCCCCCGTCTCGCCCAGCTCTTCGAGCAGGTCTCTGAGCGCGGTGAGTCCCCACCTGGCCTCGGCCAGCGCGTCGGCGAGCCGGCCCGCGTCCGCCGCCGCCACGACCGCCTCCGCGTGGCGCATCGCCGTACGCCGCAAGCCGCTCGCGATCCTGTCCCGCTCCGTTCGTACGGCTGCCGCCGTCAGCTCACCCGTCGCCGTGCGCGCCTGCGCCTCTCCGACCGACCGCCGCGCCCGAATCGTCGCGACGGCCGCGCCAAGTGCCCAGGCGGTGACGGCGGGCACGGTGACGCCCAGGCCCAGCACCACCCACGCGCCCAGCCGATCGCCCGTGATCCCCGGGCCGGCCGCCAGCGCCAGTCCACCTACCGCCGCCATGCCCAGGCAGGCGGTAAGGCCCTTCCCGCTCAGTCCGATGGCGTAGAGCAGTGCCAGTTCCACCCACGAGCACCACAGGAACACATCTCCCGCGGGCGGTACGCTTCGCGTCGCCACCAGCACCGGGTAGATCGACAGCGCCACCGCCAGCGCGAAGCCGGGTGCCCGTCTGCGCCAGCCGAGCGGCAGTGCGTGGAGTGCGCAGAGCGGAAGGAGAAGCAGCAGGTCGGCGGGGTCGCTGTCGAGCAGGCTGGTCCCGACCGACAGTCCGACGGCCAACGCCACCAGCGCCCAATCCGCCCCCCGTCTCCCTCGCCACCCGTCCTTCCTCCCCCGCCCCCGGGTCGTCATCCGGAAGGACGCCACCACGGCCCACCCGTCGCCCTGGGGGCCGGCGGTCAGCGTTCCTCCGCACTCGGCCACGGCCGTCCTGAGCCCGGCCAACCCCTTTCCCGCTCCGAGGCCGTCCTCCGCCCTGCCGCCTTCCCCGGCCTGGTTGATCACCGTCACCATCAGGTCTCCGTCTGTGGCGGCGAGCTCCACCCGCACCTGCGCGCCCGGCGCGTATCGGGCGGCGTTGGTCAGCGCCTCCCGCACCACCCGGTACGCGACCGCCGCCACCTTCTCCGGCACCTCGTCCACCGTCCTGCGGTACACCACCCCGGGCCCGGCCAGCGTGTCGACGTCGGCCAGCCGTGGCACCTCGGGAACGCCATCCGTGAGCGCGGCCAGTTCCCTCACCACCAGCCGCCCCTCAGCCGCCGCGTGCTCCAGCGCGGACGCCACCAGCCGCGCATCCCCCAGCCGCAGCGCTGAGGCCGCACCGACCACGATGCCGGTGAGCCGATGAGCCGCGGTGTCGTGCAACTCGCCGGCCAGCCGAAGCCGCTCCACCGCGGCAGCCGTCGCGGGCACTGCCTCGACCCCCGCCAGAAAAGCGGCGAGCGCATCCCGCCTGGCGAGGACCCGCCGCCGCCACCGCCCTAGCGCCCACACCACCGCGGCCAGTCCGGCGGCCAGCAACAGGCTCCCGACGACATCACGGACCCGCCACCCCGGAAAGCCGAAGACCCCACCCGTAATGACGACAAAGGCAAGCGCCACCACCCCGGCCGCCTCCGCGGTGCGCCGTACAGCCGCGCCGTACACGATCAGCACGGCAAGGACGAGCGCAACCCACTGCATGGAGGTCAGCGGGGTTCGAGGCGGCGGTAGGACGAAATCCGGGTGTCCAGGGTCCCGGCCACCAGGACGACCAGCCTGATCACCATGGTCACGACGGCCGCAACCAGGATCCGCCGACTTCTACCGATACCTACGTCCCCCATCGTGCATGAGTAGCACATCTGACCGCCCGACCCTCATTCAGCATTCTCGGGGTCTGAGGACATCGGAACGGTGACCGGGAAGGTTCGCTGGTCACGGCACCGGGCGCCTCAAGGGCCGGCCCTTGAGGCGCCGAGAGCCGCCGGCCATGACCGGAAGCTCTCGGCGTTGAGCGGTCACCCGTGACGGCGGGTCCCGGCTCGGCCGGTGAAATCGTTCTGCCACGGCCGGAGCCGGGCCGGCGCGCTCACGAAACTCAGGCGAGGTGTCCGTCCTGCGGGGGAAGCTCATCTCGGGTGTCAGGGTGGTGCGCTCCACGTCGGCCATCATCCAGCACCCCAAGGCCCCCGGTTCGGGGTGGTGCCAGCACCACCCTCAAGTGGGAACGCGGCACCATCGTTCGCCGGGCCGCGAGTTCCTACCTTTGAAGCATGAAGAAGACCCTCGGAGCCACCGCCCTGCTGGCTGCTGCCGCGATCGCCGGGGGCGCGATACTGATCCACAGCAACAGCCGCGAGCCGATTGTGCCCGCTTCGGAGACCACCCGCGGCACGTACCGACTGACCGGAGACGAGCTGGAGGTCGACTCCAGCGGCCCGGTGACGATCACCGTGGTCACCGGGCCGGCGGGCGAGGTCGTGGTCGACCGCAGGCTGCGCTGGACCGGCCCCAAGCGCCACACCGAGTCGTGGAGCGAGCGCCGCATGACCATCGACTATGAATGCGGGGGCGGCGACTGCGGCGCCGACTACCGGCTGAGCGTGCCTGGCGGCACCCGGGTCAGGTTCGGCGGCGCGAAGGTCAGCTGCCCGCCCGAGATCGCATGCGAGGCGGCCTGAACCCGACGCCGTTCAGTCAGCGTCGAGGCGGTGGTGTCAAGGGCTGGCCGGGAGCATGTTGGTGCTGATGGTGGCTTTGTAGGTGGTCCGGTCGATGGCGGGTCCGCGGGCGTTGTACTTGGAGATTGCGCGTTTGACGATGCGGTCTTCGGTGCGGACTCGCCGGGCGGGCAGGGGATGAGCCAGGACGTGACGGCCGATGGTGCCGATCAGGTCGATGTCGGTGCCGGAGACGACGCCGGTGGCCAGGACGAGCTGGTCGCGGGCGGCGGCCAGAGCGGTGGTGAAGCCGGCCCGGTCCGGGTCGGTGCCCGGGACGCTGTCTGTGGCGTCGGTCATCGCGGTCCGCAGCACCTGGTAGACGGTCAGCGCGCTTTCATCGGGGCTGGCCCCAGTCTCTGGCGGGCCTGGCGAAGAGCGCTGCCGCTGGGCCGTACCAATGCCAGGCCCGCCGGCCGGGCACACAATCGGTAAGACCTGCCGGTAGCCCAAGTCGGTGAACAAGCCCGCGGCCAACCACCCTCTCCCTTAACTGAACGGCGTTGGTACTAGAAGTCGAACTCGCCCTTCTTCGCGCCGTCCACGAATGCGTCCCAGACACTCGCACTCACCACGAACGGCGCCCGCTCCGGAGCCTCTGTGTCCCGCAGACCCACCCGACCACCCGACAACGGAGCCACCTCAAGACAGTCCCCACCGTTGGGGCCACTCTTGGTGGCCTTACGCCAGGCCGCGCTCTTCAGCTCATCACTCAGGTCCACGGCTTCTCCACCTCTCCGCCGTTGACGGTATGGACGGGAAAGCCCTCGACGATGATCGAGAGCCTTCCCGCGTTCCGAGATCGGGGCTAGAAGTCGAACTCGCCCTTTTTGGCGCCGTCGATGAAGGCGTCCCACACGCTCGCACTCACCACGAACGGCGCCCGCTCCGGAGCCTCTGTGTCACGCAGGCCCACCCTGCCCCCCGACAACGGAGCTACCTCCAGGCAGTTCCCTTGGTTTGACGCACTCTTGGTGGCCTTACGCCAGGCCGCGCTCTTCAGCTCATCACTCACGCCCATAGCCTCTCCGCCTCTCTGATCAATTCGATCGAGACATGCCGAGGGCTTGCCTCAGCTCGGATGGTGTCGTATCGGGCACGGACAGCCTCGACATCTTCTGGCCGATTTGCCACATGCCCGCGCGTTACAGACTCGGCATATACCATATCCGGATTTCCTGGAATCTGGGCGATCACGAACCCTCCCGAAGTCCCCGTGGTCGATCCCCGCACCAAAGGAAGAATCTGGATACCGATCCGCGGCCGCTCGACCATTTCCAGAAGATACTGGAGTTGGTGTTGCATGACCTCTTCTCCACCGATCGGGCGGTGAAGAACTCCTTCGTCGAGGATAACCCAGAGCATAGGCGGCGTAGATCGCAGCAATATCTTCTGCCGCTCCATGCGAGCCGCGACGGCCTTTTCCACCTGTTTGTCGGTTATGCCAGGCTCCCCACGGATAACCGCCCGCGCGTACTCCTCGGTCTGGAGAAGACCGGGCACGACGAGTGGCTCCCAAGCATGCAAAGCATGCGCTTCCGGTTCGATGTCGAGCCAGTCACGGAACCATCGAGGACTCGCCGCATGGGTGATGTGCGTCCAGCAATGGAGGAGCTCTCCGTTCGCCCCCAGAGCGTCATCGCAGCGTTGCGCCAGGTTTTGGCCGGGTTTGCGCTCACCTCTCTCGGTGAAGCTCAGCAGGCTCCTGCTGAACTGGGTCACCTCGGCCAGTTCGTTCTGGGTCATTTTTGCCTTTTTCCGATATTTGCGGAGCTCCGCGCCAAAGAGAGCCCACTTTTCGTTTTTGGGGTTGATTTTTGGGTTCTTCGGCATTTCAGCTCCGTCCAGCCGGGGGATTCCACATCGTGGCACAAAAAACACAGCTTTCCACAAACTGTCACACTGATGTGCCTCGACTTTCAATACCCAAAGTAGTCACTCGGGGGCACCCTGTGAAGGGGTCAGGGGGAGCGGATAATCCGCCGGATCGGCCCTGTCTTACACGCGGAGGGCGGCTTCCTAATGCCGTCGAAAAAATCACCAGGTATGTCCGGATAAGAGGAGTGAAAATGTCCGTCGATTCACTGGAAAACGCACCCTAGGCACGGCTCACGCCTCTTCCGGACACACACCTGTCACCGCCGAGTAAGCCTCACCCCGTGAACAGCAGTCACTTCGCGCAAGACGGAAATACCTCGCCCTGTTGCCCCTAATACCCCAAAACAAAGCGGGGCCTGCCACGGCACGACACGCCATGACAAGCCCCTCGACCGGACAGTGGAGGTCCGATCTGATGCATCACCCTAGAGGAAACCCCAGGCCCATCAGGGTCCGTTGGCACGCCGACCGGCCGCCGATGCCGCTCGGTTGCCGCTGGTGCGGTCATCCCCCGTACGCGCACGAGGCCGCCAGCCTGCCGCACCGCGCCCGCCACCACTGGGAGCAGCCCACCCCCGCACAGGTCTACGCCAGGATGACCGTCCGCCGCCGCCTCAACCTCTCCAGCCGCCCACCCGTCTCAACGCCCATCCGCACGATCCCTAACCCCACGGCCTCCGCCGCTCTCCCCGCGCGGTCCGTGGCGGTCTCCCCCGGTCGGCACCGGCGACCGGAGCAGCCCGGGGTCACGGCTCCCGTGCCGTACCGGCGAGGACGACCGCCGAGCACTCGTACCCCCTCGGGCAAGCACGCCCCGTACCGGCAGGGAGCGACGACATGAACGAACGCGTCCCCCAGCCCCGGCAGGGCGGGCGGCATCGGCGGGGAACGGCCATCGCGCGGGTCGACTCGCGAACCTGGGACCTGGCCGAGCGCGCCGCCGCCGAGCAGCTCGACCAGATCGAGCCCGCCTGGACCGTCTGGTACGGCACCGGCACTCGCCACTTCCACGCCGTCGCCGTCTGGTCCGCCGCCGAACCCCTCATCGTGCGAGCCCGCACCGCCGACGAACTACGCGCCCTGATGCGCGAGGCCGAGGACACCACACCGCCACCCCGAGGAGAAGCCATGCCCGAGACCCCGGACACCCCACCGGCGCCGGACGACTCACAGATTCCCGGCGCCCCATGCACCGTCTGCTGGGACCTGCCGCACGACCTGCCGATCGTCGGCAAGGCCCGCGCCATGGTGAGCGAGACCCTCGCGGCCTGGGCGCTGCACCACCTCGCCGACGAAGCCGTCCTGGTGGCCGGCGAGCTGCTCGCCAACGCGATCGTCCACGGCGAGCCCGTGGTCAGACTCTCCCTGTGGGCGAGCCCCGACGAGTTCCAGATCCAGGTCACCGACCGAGGCCCCGGACAGCCACGCCACCTCACCCTGGACACCGAGTCCCTGCACGGCCGCGGCCTCGTGATCGTCGGCGCCCTCGCCCACGATCACGGCGTCACCCCCCTCCCCGACCGCCCCGGCAAAACCGTCTGGGCCCGCTGGCACCTACCCCCACGAGGTGCCCACCCCACTCCCTGAACCGGGTCTCCTGTCTCACCACCGGACAGGCGGCCGCCACGCAGCGTCCCATCGTCGAACGCGGCCGACAGCCGCAGTCGTTCAGAAATCCGATCGGGACAAATCCGCGAAATGACGGCCCCAAGTAAGAGCGCGATGACTTGTGAGCGTCCCTCAGATCATGTCCTGGTTGGCCGCCCACTGCTTGAAACCGCCAGGACCGAAAGGAAGGCGGTATTCACCCTCGATCAAATGGTCGGCAACCGCTGAGACCAGGTCAACCGTGAGCAGTTCAGATCGAATACTCTCGCAAAGGAGAGCCAGCGTGCCCTGGTGATGCACGTTATGAGTCTTCGCCGCTCGACGTGCCGGACCGTCGTCAATGATCGCCGTGGCACCGTGTGCCTTGGCGTACGCGAGCACACCGGCCTCGCCCAGGTTGCGGTTACCGGATCCGACCAACAACGCGCTGAACGTCGCGAACTCTTCATATTCGTCGATGAGTTCGCGCTGCTCTATCCAGGACGCATTGAGCACAGAATGAAGATATGCGTGTTCGTGAACACCGTTTTAAAGCTCGTTGACCACGGTATCCGGGATCACAGCGGTTCTCTCGCCGACAACCGCACGCAGTACTCCGAGCCAGCTCTGCTTGGCGAAGTGGCTTAACGGGCCGGTATCGAAAACCAGGATGTCAACGTGATCCGACATGGTCAGACGTACTGCCAGATCGCACCTTCGGAACGCCTGGGCAGCGGGGGCAACATGCTCTCGTCCCAGGTGTCGAACAGGAGGTCCAAGGCTCGGTCCGCGGAAATCACCTCGCTACGATACAATCCCAGAACGGCACGCTCGTAATTTCGCGGCAAGCTGGGAGGAACGAGCTCGTCCTTCGCCACCACAAGGTCGAAATCTACGATATCCGCACGCGTCGTCCTGATAATTCGGATTTTTCCGGCATCGCCGTGAGTAATGAGGCCGAGTTCGTTGAGCCGTCGGGCGAGTGTCGTCATGTCGACGCGATAAGCGCTGGCAATGCGCACGGCAGCCGTCCGCAGTTCGCCTTCGCTGTCGGCCACAAGGTTCTTCCATTCACGCTCGATGCTTGCCTGCGGTAGCAGCAGAGCACGTGCAAAACGGTCGAAAAAGCTCTCTCGCTGTTCGACGTTCTGCTGCTCGGCGATACGCCAGTCCACCGTGTATTCGTCGGCCACAAGATAGTGACCGAGCTCATGAGCGAGCGCGAGACGCCTTCTGCCCACACGTCGCTGTCCGTTGACGATCGCTACGCCTCCGCTGCGCAGCAGGACCGTCGCCGCGTCGGCCGTGTCGACACCGAGGTCATATGAGAAAACAAGCAGGCCGATCGAGGCCGCCTTCTCGTCCAAACCGACGATCGGACCGTCGCCTTCCACACCCAGCAGCGCTCGTGCGTCCGAGGCGAGCTTCTCGGCCTGGGCATTGGTCTCGGGCATCTCCCTGCTCGGAGTGCCGGGCAGGGCGAAGTGCTCCGCCTGTTCGGCGACGAACTCGACTGCCCGGGTGAGCCGCTCGACCATCAGATCGATCTTCGGGCTGGGCGCACCCGGCTCCTGTGCGTTACGGCGGGAGACGATCGCAGCAGGCGCATCCTGGATGAACCACTCGATTCGCATGTCGATCGCGTCGGCCAGCTTGGCCAGTTCCAACGCCGAGATGCGACGGTCTCCCCGTTCGATCTTCGCCAGAGCCGAACGATCCAGCGGGATCAGGGCGGCCAACTCGACCTGCGTGAGACCGGCTCGCCCACGTGCCTCGGCGATCCGCCGACCCAGCGTCTCCGCGTCAACCATCACGTGTTCGATAATAGAACATTGCCTCGGTGTTGCCGAGCGGGACACCCCAGGCTATCCGCGTCATTTACCAGGGGGACGTCTGCAGAACGCGTCAGGGCGTGATCCGGTAGATGTGGTGGGAGTGTTCGGCGGCGAAGGAGTCGGTGAACCTGCCCTGGGCGTCGACGGGGACCGTCCGGTTCTCGAAGAGGACCTCGGCGCGGGTGGCCCGCAGCCCGCGCGGCAGCGTGAAGATGCGCCTGCCGGGGGACGTGGTCGCGTCGAGCATCGCGAAGACGTAGTACGAGCCCTGATGGTGTTTCAGCATGGTGTCGAGGCCGGGGCCGAAGCGGTGCGCGTACGACTGGGTGTTCAGCACCGGGGCGAGCTGCCCGATCCGCCGGTTGATCTCGGCCACCGCGGGCCTGACCTCCTTTCCGCACCCCTCGCGCAGCACGTGCTGGGAGTGGCACGGCCCGCCGAAGTTGTGGTTGAAGTAGATGATGCCCCTGGCCTCGTGGATCAGCGAGCTCATCACCGCGCCGGTCACCTGCTCCGGCCGGATCGCCCGGGTGTCGTTCTCGGCGGGCCAGCCGACCTCGACGAAGCCGTAGATCGGCTGGCGACGGCCGTCCAGCGCGTCCAGTTCGCGCTGGCGGTCGAGGACGGCGCCGTAGTTGGCGGCTCTGCGGCACCTGGAGGCCGGCAGGGAGAGGAAGTTCTGCCCGTCCAGGCAGACGCTCGCGCTGGTGTACCAGTAGACGTCGGAGGAGACGACGTCGGTGAAGCGGTTGACGAACGTGGCGGCGTCCGCGTCCCTCTCCCACATCATCACGCCCTTGCCGTAGTTGGCGTAGTGCATCCTGCCGTCGCCCTTCGGGACCTCCTCCTTGCGGGTACGCAGCACGGTGAAACCGCATCCCCTGTCCTCGGGCACACACAGGGAGCCCTCACCGGGGTGCTTGCCGGTCCACTGCGCGTCTCCCGCCTTCGCCCACATGTCGACCTCGTCGTTGAGCAGCCAGCCAACCGTCTCGCTGCCGTAGCCGGGCAGAGGGGTGCGCGTCAGCGCCGACATGCCGTTCCTGCGCACCAGCGCCATGTCGCTGGTCTCGGTCAGCTCCACGTAGGTGTTGATCCCGGCGGCCCGGTCCTTGTCCACGTCGCCCTGGGTGATCACGGACTCGAACCAGACGCCCACCGGGAAGAACGACGATTTCGTCCAGCCCGCCGCCGTCGGTGCGGCGAATCGCCCGTAGTAGGCGGGGCCGCCCTCCCACGGCACCCGCGCGACCGTCGCGGGAGGTCCCGCGGCCCACGCACTTCCGGTGTCGGCCGACGCCCCGGCGAGCGGGCCCCGGTCCTGGCCCTCGGGTGAGTCGATCAGGGTGAGTCCGAGCACCGCCACCGACACCGAGACGGCTCCCGCCCCGACCAGCAGCGGCAACGACCGTCTGGCCCGGCGTCCCGGCGCCCCGGCGTGGTTCTCAGATCTCATGACCCTGTCCTTCTCATCGCGGACCCTCACCCCGAACCCTCATCGCGGACCCGGTGACAGCTCGGCGAGTGCCATCAACTGGGCGGCACGCGACGCCCAGGAGGCACCGAGCACGGATTTCCGCACGGCCTCGGCCGGTTGCAACCCACCGTCGCGCAGCGTCGCACGAACAGCATCGACGAAAAGGCCGCCGTCGGCCGCGATTCTCACGCGGTCGGCATAGTTCACGAGCTCCTGGAAGTCGGTGCTGACGACCGGCAGGCCCAGGGCGAGGTATTCCTTGAGTTTGATCGGGTTCGAGTGCCTGATCCACGGGTTGTCCAGCCACGGCATGATCGCGACGTCGAACCCCGATCCGTACGCGGGAATCCGCTCGTACGGCCTGAAGCCGAGCCAGTGGACGTTCGGGTGGCGGGTGAGCCGTTCCATCGGGACGGTCGCGTCGCCGATGAGGACCAGCGAGACGTCCGGCAGCTCGACGGCGAGCCGTTCGAGCAGGTCGAAGTCGACGAGATAGTCGTCCAGCGCGCCGAAGAACCCCACCCTCGGCCCGGGGATCGCGCGGAGGTCGGCGGGCTGCTCGCTCTCCGGGCGCCGCCGGAAGTGATCGGTGTCCACGCCGTGGTCGAGGAAGTGCGCGCGCTCTCCGGTCACGCCCCTCTCCTCGCCCATCAGCGCGTTGCTGACGTAGATCACGTGGTCGGAGCGCTCCAGCAGGCCGCGTTCCAGCGCCTCGATGGTCGGCCGGTCGGACTCGGGGAACGACGAGTGCCGGTCGGAGCGGTTGAACACCAACGCGCGCCTGCGCATCGGCCGCACCACGTCCCACGCCGTGGGGATGGTCACCATGATCACGGGTCGGCGCAGGCCGAGTGCCCGCGAGACGGCGAGCACCTGGGCGCGGACCAGCAGCGCGTTCACCCGCCTCGCCAGCGGCGACCCGTAGAAGGGCAGTGGCAGCGGGGACATCACGTAGAAGCCGGGCAGCTCCCGCAGCGGTCTCCTCACGAGCATCGCGACACTGCGCAGCTTGCGCCCGACGCGTCGCAGCACCTGCGTGGACCTGCCCGGCATCGGCATGCGCATCCCGATGCTGTTGACGACGAGGACCTTCCGGTGAGCGGCGATCGAACGCATGAGCTGGAAGTCCGAGTGCGCTCGGTTGTGGTACCACCAGTCCTGCGCCGAGAAGCAGACGTAGCCGGGGGAAGATGCCACCTCACCCGTCGTACGGGCGGGAGATGCCGGTCGGGGGGCCTCGCCGGGTAGGAGGGGCCACTCGCGCAGGGGGAGGAGTTGACGCAGGGCGGCCCGGTGCCGCCTCCCGCCCGCCCGGCCCTTCGCGACCGCGCGAACCAGCTCGTTGAGCCCGACGGCCAGCCGCATCAGCTGCCCGTGCGGGCGGCCGTACCGCTCCCGGTGCATCCGGACCCGGTTGGCCGACGACAGCGCCCACAGCATGCTCGACGTGGACTGCTCGCCACCGAGATGCACGGCCACGGCACGGGGCTCGTACCGGACGGCGAACCCCGCCTCCCCCGCCCTGAGCATGTACTCGGTCTCCTCCGAGTACAGGAAGTAGCGCTCGTCGAGGGGATCCAGGGCGTCCAGGCACGCGCGGGAGATCATCCAGGCCGCACCGGACACCCAGTCGGCCGTCTGCGGCCTGTCGTAGGCGGCCGGGTCCACGACCAGCTCGCCGAGCGCCGGGATCCGCCCGGCCCTGTGCCCGCCGAGCAGCGCCTCCCCGAGCGCTCTCGGCACGGTGGGACGCCTGCGCAGGGAGAGGTGGAGCTCCCCCGCCTCACCGGTGAGGCGGGGGGCGGCGATCCCGGTTCCCGGCAGGGCGAGCGCCTGCCTGAGCAGGAGCACGGAACCGGGCGCGAGCCGGATGTCGGGGTTCAGCACCAGTACGTCGCAGTCGTCCGCGGCGGCGATGCCCGCGTTCACTCCGGCGGCGAAGCCCGCGTTGCGCCCGGTCTGGACCACCTCGGCCTCGGGAGCGACCTCGCGCACCCGCGCGAGGGTGTCGTCGGCCGAGGCGTTGTCCACCACCACGACCCGTGCGGGACCCGCGTCGGCGAGTGCCGCGTCGAGCGAGCGCAGGCAGCCTTCGATGACCTTGCCACTCGAATACGTGACGATCACTATGGCGAGCGGTGGCCAGTCTGGAACAGCCATGTCGGAGCCGTTTCTCGTGGAAGAGGACCGTACGGGGAGAGCGGGCGGGGAGTCGGCGGTCGGTGACGACGCCCCAACGGCAGGCGGGGAATCATCTGTCATGGACGGCGCCTCGGCTTCTCGCGGGGAAACACCGGCTGTGCGCGGCGCCTCGGCTCCTCGCGAGGAATCACCGCTCATGAGCGACGCCCCGGTGTCAGGAGAAAGATCACCGGTCATGGGCGTCGCCCGGGTGCCAGGCGGGTGCGCAGGGCGCCCGCGAGGAGGGTGATCGCGAACGGCGCGTCGTCGCGCAGGTAGCGGCGGGCCAGGCGGCGCGGTTCCAGGGCGAGCCGGTACAGCCACTCCGCGCCCACCCGCTGCACGGCCCCGGGGGCGCGGCTGAACCGCCCGGCCGCCATCGGGATCCCGGCCCCGCAGCCGAGATACCAGGCGTCGGGCAGCTCCGCCCTGAGCGCCTCGATCACCCTTTCCTGCTTGGGGAAGCCCAGCCCGACGAGGACGAGGTCGGGTGCGGCGGCGACCACCCCCTCGACCACCGCGCGCACCCCGTCCGATGTGCCGTCGAACCCGAAGGGGGGTGAGCAGCTGCCCGCCACGCGCAGTCCCGGGTAGCGTTCGGCGAGGACCCACGCCGCGGCCTCCGGCACGCCGGGTTCTCCTCCGAGCAGGTAGACCGAACGGTTCTCGCGCGCGGCCCGCCCGGTGAGGGAGTGTACGAGCGAGGCACCGGTGACCCTTCCGGGAACCGCCAGACCGGCGAGCCTCGACGCCCAGACCACCGGCATGCCGTCGGCGACCACGATCTCGGAGCGGGTGACGAGGTCCGCGAGGGCGGGGTCGCGCGTGGCGGCGCGGACGATGTCGACGTTCGCGGTGACGATCGCGCCGCCGTGTCCTCGCCGCCACCCTTCCGCCACGTGGTCGAGAAGCTCCTCCTCGCTGAGCGCCATGACCTCGACGGCCCCGACCCTGATCCGCGCGAACCCGGCCTCGGGCCTCTCCGGCGCCACCGGAGGGGACGGCCCGTCCGCGAGAGGAACGTCCCGCGGGGAACGTTGGCCTGTACCGCTTCCCGCTTCCTCATGGCCGGACGGCCCCGCACCCGGACCGTTTTTCGTTTCTTCATGGCCCAATGAATCCGCACCCGAACCGTTTTTCGTTTCTTCGTGGTCGGATGGCCCAATACCCGGACCGTTTTTCGTTTCTTCGTGACCGGATATCCCCATACCCGAACCGTTTTCCGCTTCTTCGTGACCAGGAGGTTCGGGAGCCGGAAAGATGGCCGCATGAGAGTCGAACGCGCCGAGATCGACGGTGTTCTGCTGTTCGTCCCCACCCCGCACAGGGACGACCGGGGCCTGTTCACCCGCACCTTCGACACGACGCTCGCCGCCGCCCACGGGCTGCGGCCCGAGGCGTTCGTCCAGGACAGTCAGTCGCGGTCCCGGCTGGGAACGATCAGGGCATTGCACGGCCGGGGCGGCAGGGGGGAGGCCAAGCTCGTCCGGTGCGCCCGAGGGGCCGTGCACGACGTGCTCGTCGACGCCAGGCCGGACTCCCCCACCTTCGGCCGCCAGATGTCGGTGGTTCTGGACGATGAGACGTTCGTTCACCTCTACGTTCCTCCTGGCTTGTTGCACGGCTATCAGGCACTGACCGAGCAGGCCGACGTCTGCTACCGGATCGACCGGGAGCACGACCCCGCCGAGGACGTCTCCGTCCGCTACGACGATCCCGACCTCGCCATCGGCTGGCCGCTGCCGGTCACCGCGATCAGCGAACGCGACCTGGCCGCGGGATCCTGGGCCGACCTGCGCGACCGGCTGGTGGGGTGACCCTCCCGGCGGCCTCATCGGTCTCGGCGACCTCACCGGCCCTTTCACCGCACTCCCCGCCCGGCTTCTCCGCCCGGTCTCTCCGGCGGGTGGACGGCTCGGGTCCTCGGCTGCCGGGTGGCGCGCAGCAGCGAGCCGGCGGACCCGATGATCAGGAACGACAGGCCCGTCACGATCGCGAACGAGCGCAGGTCGAAGGTGGCCGCCCCGACCAGGGGGACGACCAGGCAGGCGGCCAGGGTGAGTCCCAGGTCCCGTACGGCGGGGTCGGAGTTGAGGCGGCGGACGCGTAACGCCGCCCAGATACCGGTGAGGAAGATCCCGGCGAAGGTGGCCATGCCGATGACCCCGGTCTCCACCAGCGACAGGATGTACTGGTTGTCGAAGATCAGGTGCTTGGGCGCGTACCAGGTGCCCAGACCTCTGCCGACCCAGAAGTGGTTTCCGATCTCGGTGGCCGCCACCGCGTAGTCGTGCGTCCGGTACTGGATGCTCGAATCGCTGGACAGGCTGGTGAACAGCCCGAGGAAGACGCTCATCAGGCCGGGCACGGCGACCTTCATCGCGACCAGGAAGCCGGCGCCGCCGATCGCCGCCCACAGCCGCCTGCGCGCGGGCCACCCGGTGACCAGTACCGCGCCGACGACGGCGATCCCGAGGACCGCGGAGCGCGACACGGAGAACATCAGCCCCGTGCCGATCAGCCCGCAGCAGACCCACCACCGCAGGGAGGGCTCACCCCTGTCCCGGGCGCCGAACGCGTAGTGCAGCGCGAGAGGAATGATCATCGCGCAGACCACGCCGAGCTCGATGGGGTGTCCGGCGGTCGCCGCGACCCGGCGCAGGGTGTTTCTTTCGAGGATCGCCGGCAGATCCGAGGTGAACCGGAAGCCGGGAAAGGTGAGGTACTTCGTCAGGTCGAATTCGAGCACGAACTGGAGCGCCGCGATGACCCCGACGACCGCACCGGAGATCACGAGGCACCTCAGGACGAAGTCCAGCCGCGCCTTGCCCCGGATGCCGTCGCACGCCTGAAGTCCGATGCCCACCGTCGCCACCACGAGGACGATGCTGTGGTCGGCCATGTCGAGCTCGTCGGGCGGCAGGTAGGCGGCGCTGGAGTATCCGTAGGTGGCCAGCATCGCCACGCTGTACAGGAAAAGCGCGGTACGTACGGGATTGGAACCCTTCGCCGCGCCGAGCGTGGTGGTGAGCTGCGCGCAGAACCACCAGAGCGCGGCGAAGAGACCGACCGCGTCGGCGGGCGTGAGCGAGAAGGGCAGGCCGCGGAAGACCAGCCGCGCCGGAGACAGCATCAGGACCACCGCGAACGCGGCGGCGAGGGTGGCACCGTCGGCACGGCGGAGGCCGGGACGGTCGAGGGAGGCGACGGACACGGGGGGCGGAGCCGGGGCCGGGGCCGGGGCCGTGCGAAGTGTGGAGGCCAGGTCCCTCACCGCCTCAGGAGGGAGGGCTCGGCGGGCAGTCCGGACGTCGCCACGGGCACCCCTCGCCTTCGCCGCCTGGCGTCGAGGAAACTCTCCAGGGAGAACACCGAGGCGAGACTGGCGAGCACCCCGAGCAGCAGCGCGGCGGCGGCCCCGCGCATCTTCCCCCCTCGCTGGGGTTGCGGCTCCGTCGGCGGCACCATCTCGTTCATCGTGATGTAGGTCGCCGGGGGCGCGTCGAGCTGTCTCTGGCGAGCGGCGAGCTCGACCCTCGCCCGGTCCCTCACCCGTGTCACGATGTCCCGCGCCCCGGCCGGCGTTGTGCTCGTGCCCTCGATGTACACGAACGGCCCGCCGTCCAGTGCCTCCGGGTTGGTGCTGCCGTTGGTGGCCGTGAAGGTGGTGTCGCCCTCGGGGTGTACGCCGAGCGACTCCACCGTCTCCGGCGCGCTGATCGCCTGGATGAGGATCGAGGCGGACATGCTCAGGCCCCAGTCGAAGTTCAGCAGGGGGTTGGTCAGTCCGTTGGGGCGCTCGGGATCGCTCGGCAGGCTTCCACCGGTGGGCGGGATGGTCAGCACGAGCACCGCGTTCGAGACGTAGACCGTCGGGATCGACGAGTAGACGCCCAACGCGCCGCCGATGGACAGCAGGAACGCCGGCAGGGCGACGTACCAACGCCGTAACACGATGAGTACGGTCCCCCAGAAGTCCACGCGTTCTCCTCCGTCTGCCTGTCGCGGTCGCCTGCTCGTCGCCGTTCTGCGTGTCGTCGCCTGCTCGTCGTCGCCTGCGGGTAGCCGTTCACATGTCGTCGCCACGTGTCGTCACTACGTGTCGTCGTCCGCGTGTCGCTGTCGTCCCGGTGTCGCCGAGGGCGCCGGGGACATCACCTCCGCCGGATACACGGTGACCTGAGGCTCGGATGTACCTCTGCCGTCACGGCCCCCAGGTCCCCTATCGCGCTTCCCGTCACGGCCGTTGCCCTCCCTGTCGGGCGCGGGCTCGGCGTCCTCCTCGCCGCCCTCGTGTGCCCGGGCCTTTTCCTGACGGTCACCGGGACGCGTCTCGTCGGCCCGGCCCGCCCCTGCCGCCTCCATGGACGGAGCAGGGGCCGTGTCCGGGACCGGGCGGGACTCGTCGGGCCTTCCTGCCTCGGCTCTTCGCCGGAACACCCTCCGGCGCTCCACCGCGTACGCGGCGCCCAGGCCGAGAAAGACGACGGCGAACGCCGCTCCGCCCGAGGCCTGCCACGTACCGCTCCGGTTCATCACGGGGTAACCGGCGGGCACCACCTCCACGAACCCGATGAAGGTGGAGCGTGGGGCGCCGAGCACCTCCTGCCTACGGACCAGTTCGGTCTTGAGGCGGAACTGGGTTCTGGCCATGACCGTACGGGTGACCTCGGCCGAGTCGCTCTCCACCTCCACGTACACGAACGGGCCGTTCATGAGGATGCCCAGCATGTTGGGGTTGGTGCGCCCGTCGTTGATCGTGACCTCGACGGGACCGTCCTTCACGATCCCCAGCTCCGTCGCGACCGCCTCGGTGTTCATGGACAGGATGAGGATGCCCGCCGTGGTTCTGAGGCCGTCGCTGAACTGCAGCAGCGGGTTGCTCCGCCCCGGCGGCTTGGCCGGGTCCGTCGTTCCTCCCGCGGGGGGCGTGGTCAGCACCATGGAGGCGCTCGACACGTAGCGCGGGGGCACCAGGAAGAAGACGACCACGGCGGCGAGGAGCGCCAGGCCGACCAGCGGAAACCCGACCCGCTTCCTTTTTGCGAGGTCGAGGATGGTCTTCCAGAACTCCACTACGTCGTCCCCGCTCCCCCGAGCGCGCCAGACGCCCAGGACACGATGCGTATTGGTCGCGGCACACGAACTCCTTGTCACTACGGGCGTCACCGGGCTTCACCGGGCGTCACCCGGCATCACGGCGTCGGTGTCACGGTCACGGCCTCACGATGTCGGCGACGTCACGGCGTCGGCGTCACGGCCGTGTGGCCGTGCGGCCGGGGATCCGCCGCTCACCCGACCCTGCTCAGGGCCTCCGCCTCGTACTCCAGCGCCAGTTCCTCCGGCATCGGGTCGAGGTCGGAGCAGCGTACGAAGTCGCGCAGGGTGGTACCGGTGCACTTCGCGTCCACGTTGCGTGCGCCCCGGCGGGTGCGCACGTCGTCGATGTTCACCGTGCGGAAGTCGATGCTGAAGCGGGTCCTGCCCGAGGTGTTGGGCACCGTGGAGTGCAGCTGGGCGCCGGAGAACACCATGACGCCCCCCGGCTCCGGCACCACCCGCACCTGCGGGTCGAGCACGACGGCCTCCTCGGGACGCGGCTGCTCCCTGGTGTCGCCGCGCACGTGCTGTGCGGCGGTGAGCCGGCTGGTCCTGTTCCACTCCGCGTAGTCGTAGCGCGCGCTGCCGTTGCGCACCGGGCTGGCGAAGTACTGGGGATGGAAGGCCATCACGTTCTCCGGGACCACCTCGAAGACGGGGATCCACCAGTTGAGCTGGTTGAACGGGGCCGAGTACCAGCAGTCGCGATGAGGATGGAAGGCGTAGGAGATGCCGGAGGTGAGGTAGTCGTGGGAGGTGGAGGTGCGCAACCGGGGCACGTCGAAGTAGGTGCGGTCCAGGTCGCAGCCCAGCTCCTCCAGCACCGCGGGCAGCAGTTCCTTGCACCGGGGGTGGTGGATGAAGCGGGGCTTGAGCCGGGCGAGCAGGTCGGCGAACTCCTCCACCGGCATGTCGAACTGCGCGGTCTCCGGGTCACGTTCGCCGAACGCCTCGGCGATCAGCTCCCTGGCGAAAAGGGCGAGCAGGGTGGAGGCGGGCGTCGCCGAGTAGACGAAGACCTGCCCTTGGTAGAGCAGTTCCCTGCGCGTGTCGTCGTTCACCAGGCTGTTGGAGAAGACGGTGGTCACGGGGTTCTCCTTTCTGGAATCACTGGTCTGGGATCAGCCGGTCCCGGATCACCGGGAGGGACAGGGCCGGAAGGTCCCGGATCTCGGAATCCGAGGTCCCCGGCTTCGGGGCTCGGGCTCCGCGGCTCGGCGACGGCCTCACGAGGGGACATCGCTCACCGCCCACCGGGGACGAACCCCGAGGCGAGCAGCGCGAGCCTGCGGCCCCGGCGGGCCGCGGTGAGCCGCTGGCGCCGCGCGTACATGCCGAGTACGGCGGCGCGGGCACGGCGGCGCTGGTCGGCGGTGAGATCGGCCTGCCTCAGCCAGCGGAACAGTTCCGCGCACTGCAGGAGGGTGGAGCAGCGGGCCCGCCAGGGCGGCACGTCGAGGCGCCGGGCGATCGCGGAGAGGCTGTCGTGCTTCCAGTTGCGGTGGGCGAGGACCTCGGGGACGTGCCCCCACGGTCCGGCGAGCGCGAGCTTCGCCGCGAACACCTCGTCCTCGCGCAGCATGTTCCGCCGGGGGATCCCCGCGAGGGGATCGCGCCGCAGCGTGCCGTACAGCGGGTCGACGAGCAGGTGACTCTCGTTGAGCAGCCCCAGCATCTCGGCGAACCGCTCGACCGGGTCGTCCGAGGTGAGTCCTGAGCGATCGAGGGGAGCGGTGGTCACGGTCCCGTCGGGGCCGGTGTAGGCGACCTGCGTGGTGACCAGGACGAGCCGGTCGTCCTCCGCGAACGCCTGGAGAGACCGGGACACGCAGGTGGGCTCCAACCGGTCGTCGTCGCCCACCCAGCGGAAGAACGTGCCCGCGACCAGATCGGTCGTACGGACGAAGTTGTCGAACAGGCCCACGTTCTCCGGGTGCCTGCGGTAGACGATCCGGTCGTCGGTCGCGGCCAGGTCGCGGCAGATCTCCTCGGTGCCGTCCGTGGACGCGTTGTCGGAGATCACCAGCTGGAGGCGCTCGTGGTCCTGGCCGAGCACCGAACGAATCGCGCCCTCGATCCGTCCGGCCCCGTTGCGTACGGGAAGCACGATGGACACCAGCGTGTCGGAGTTCTCCATCCGACCTCTCCTCTCGCAGATCTCGTCGGTCTCGTCGGTCTCGTCGGTTTCGTGGGTTCGGGTGTTCCGTCAGCGGGCGCGGGCGGGGACCACCCGTGCGCCCAGCTGTTTGAGCCGTGTCATGGGTACGGCGATCAGGACGTACGCGAGCAGTCCCCCGCCGCCGGCCACGCAGAGCTGGACGAACGCGGAAACCGCGGTCATCCCGCCGCCCGTCAGCCCGCTCGTCAGGCCGACGAGCGTCGTCGTGACGGCCGCCGCGACCACGGCGCCCAGCAGCGGGCGTACGAGAGCGGGCAGGATGGGGGCGAGACGCACCCCCGCGCGGCTCAGCAACAGCGCCGACACCGGCAGGGCGACCAGGACGCCGGCGAGCGCGTGCCCGACCGCCGCGCCGCGGATGCCGTACCAGTGCGTGCCCGCCCACAGTGCGGGCACCAGCGCCACGGCCCAGGTGAGGTTCATCCACACGGTCGCCTTGGTGGCGCCCGCAGAGGTGAGGATGTCGAAGGCGAGGGAGGTGAGCATCCGTACGACCATCAGGACCGCCAGCAGCGCCAGGACGCCGGCGGCCGGTGCCCACTTCTCGCCGTAGAGGAACGCCACGATCGCCGGGGCCAGCGTGGCCGTCACCACGGCGACCGGCAGCACGAACGCGACCAGCAACGGCACCGACCGCTGCACTCCCAGCGACAACGACTCGGAGCGCTGCTCGGCCAGCCGCGAGAAGCTGGGCACGGTGACGTAGCGCAGGGCGGTCCCGATCACGCTGGGCACCCAGCTGGAGACGTTGAACGCGAGCAGGTAGAAGCCGAGGGCGACGGGACCGAGCACGGCGCCGACGATGACGTAGTCGGCGTTCATCAGCACCGCCTCGATACCGAGCCCCAGGGCCAGCGGCGCCCCGAACCGCAGGAGCCTGACCGCCACCTCCCGGTCGAAGCCGACGCGGAACGGCAGCCCGGCCCAGGCGAGCACCAGCGCGCCGGTGACCGTGTTGGCCGCCACCTGCCCGCAGGCGAAGCTGTAGGCGCCGGCACCGTTCGCGGCGAGCGCGATGGCCACCCCGGCGTTGACCAGCGAGCCCGCGATGTTGGCCTTGGTCAGCCTGTCGTGCCCGAACCCGCGCATCAGCGAGCCCGCCCGCACGGCGGTGACGCCGTCGATGAGGATGATCACGGTGAGCAGCCGGACCACCGGGGTGGCCTCCGCGCTGCCCGCCAGCTCCGCGAAGTACGGGGCCACCACCCAGAAGATCCCGTACATCCCCGCGCTGAACACCACGGCCATCACCGTCGCCGTCGGCGCCATCTCCTCGACCCTGCCCCGCCACTGCACGGTGGCGGCGATGATGCCGACGTCGTTGACGTGCATGACGAAGGTGGTCGCGGCGAGCGCGATGGCGTAGAGGCCGAAGTCCTCGGGCACGAGGAGCCGGGCGAGCACCAGTCCCATGACGAAGGTGGTCGCCTTCGTGCCCAGATTGCCCAGGAGACTCCAGCGCAGCCCGCGACCGGCCTTCCTGCCGATCGTCCCGACCTGCTCACCGGCGTCCCCGTCCTGTTCACGGTTCGGCTCGGTCCGCTGCTCCATCCGTGTCTTCCGCCCGTCTCTCCGTCTGGTTCGTCTGGTTCGCCGCCTGTTTCACGGAACGGCCCGCTCAGCCGGGCTCCTCGACGCGCTCGAGCCAGATCTCCCGCCAGAAGGGGACGAACTCGCGCGGGCAGCTGACGTTGTACGCGCCCGCGCAGATGACGCCGTCGAGGATGATGCAGGGGTTCTTCATCCGGAGCATGCGGCCGGTCTTCTCGTCCAGACACTTCTCGACGCGGGCGCTCACCCGCGCGACGTGGCCGCAGTAGCGCGACATCTCCTCCTCGAACCCCATGCCGCGGTTGAGCAGGTCGTCGTTGAGCGTCTTGAGGATCTCCTCCTTGGACTTCACCCGGACGAGCTCTCCCGGCCGCAGGTCCAGGCTCAGCGTCGGCGTGGTGCGTCCCGCCTCGCCCCTGACGAAACCCCAGCGCATCCCGCCCTTGATCCACATCCACCTGGGCAGGACGCGCTTCGCCACCTGCTGGAAGCGGTTGAACAGCCCCACGAGGAACGAGCGCAGCATCCAGGGCACGCCCACGTTCCCGCTGCGCACGTCGGTGACGTACTGCCTGACGTCCTTGAAGGGCAGGCAGGTGGGCGCGGCGCGCAGCAGCTCGGTCGCCTGGCAGGAGAAGCGCTCCTCCCCGTCGGGGCCCGGCTCCTTCCTGGTGGCGGCCTGCAGGATCGGCAGCAGGGGCCTGCCCGCGGCGAGACCGTTCTCACCGACGAAGGCGGCGGAGGAGGCGACAGAGGAGGGGTCCGGGATCGGGGAGGTCGGGGTCAGGGAGGTCGGAACCGGAGAGTCCGAGGCAGAGGAGGTCGGGTCCACCCGCTTGAGCCAGGCCTCCTTCCAGTAGAACTGGCAGGCCGTCTGGCAGCCGCCGTGCGCCTGCCCGTCGCAACGGGCGCCACTCAGGTGGACGGCGCGCTCCATCCGCCGCATGCCACTGCCGCCGATCGTGTCGCAGAGCTTGTGCGCCACCTTGTGCACGGTGAGCCGCCGCCCGCAGAAGGCGAGCATCTCCGGCATGAAGGGCAGCCGGTCCAGCTCTCCCTTCTCGTCCAGCGTGGCCATGATCTCGGCCTCGCCGAGCACCTCCACCGTCTCGCCGACCCGGAGGTTGAGCGCCTCGCCCGCCCGGGAGCCCGTCACGACCTGGAACCGCGTCACAGCGAACACTCCTTGAGAAGTCCCGAACCACGAAGGGCCCCTGCCGCCTCCGCCACGGCACGGAAGGGAAGATCCGAACGTTCCGCGATGTCCAGGAGGCTGTGCCTCCCGTCGGAGAGGCTCAGCACCCACAACATCGCCATCTGGGTCTCCTTGGTGTCGCTGCGCCCGCCCAGCGCCCCGTACAGGCCCCGCCTGCCCAGCTGCGGTTCCCCGTACGGGCTGAGGTTGAGGTAGGCGCGGTTGTCCTCAAGCACCCGGGTGACCTCCCAGCAGGTCTCCAGGGTGTCGGCCATCGCCTCGGGAGAGACGAAGTCCGGGTTGTCGGCGGAGGTGTGATACTCCGGGTAGCCCGCGTACGGGGTCCTGGTGAGCGAGCCGACCGGCAGGTCGAAGCCGGGCGAGCAGAACTGCCGTTCGTCGTAGCCGTACGGGGAGAAGTCGACGACCGTGTGGGCGCGCCCCGAGCTTCGCAGCACGTGCCGGACGGCCCTGTCGATCTCGGCGTCGCCACGCCTGCTGCGCTTGTACGTCAGCGGTCCGCGGTCCCCCGCGCAGGCCAGCACCAGGCCGTGTCTGATCCGGCTCGCGCGCTCCCTGTTGCGCGCCAGCCAGCTGATCGCGCCGATGGTGCCCGGCGCGAACAGGAAGCGGTAGGTGTACCACGGGTCGGCTCCGGCGAGCCGCCGCGCGAGCCTCACCGCCACCGCGATGCCCGCCAGGTTGTCGTTGGCGAGCGAGGGGTGGCACACGTGACAGGAGACGAGCACCTCCTCGGCGACCCTGCCGGGCACCACGTGCTCGGCGTAGGTGAGGTGCCCGTCGGCGAGCGTGGAGTCGATCACGACCTCGTACGGCCCGTCCTCCAGGCTCTCCAGGGTGTCGTGGGCGAGGCAGAAGCCCCACGTCTCCGCGTAGTAACTCGTGCGGTACGGGATCAGGGAGGGCTGCTCGGGGAGCGTGTGCAGGTGGGGCCGGAGCTCGTCCAGGGTCATGGTCGCCGCCACGGGGACGCTGTAGCCGACCACGTGCAGGTTGGAGGCGGCGAAGTCGACGACCCTGGTCCCCGAGGCGTCCTTGACGTAGGCGTCGCGGATGTTCCACTCCCTGGGCACCGTCCAGTCGAGGACCTGGGTGCCCGTCGGCACCTCGCGGACCTGCAGGCGGAGGAACTCCCCGACGATCTCCAGGGTGCGGCGCACGCCGTCGCCGGTGATGCTCCTGCAGAGCGGGTAGAGCCGCTCCACGAGGTCGTGCATCTCCCGCGCCTCGCCGTTCACCTCCTCCCGCGCCTCGTCGCTCGTCACGCTCGGCGCCTCGTCACCGTTCTCCTCCTCCGGCTTCTCGCCGTCGCCTCTCACCCCCGGCGCCGCGCCGCCGTGCTCCGCTCCCGGTCTTCGTTCACCGCCCTCGCCCGTCACCGTTCACCGCCCCGCCGTGGTCGCAGCGCGCCGTCGACGGTTCCGGCCTCGCGGCGGGCCGACAGCCACGCCAGCCTGGTGAAGCGGCGCCGGAAGGCGTCGTCGGTCAGGCCGAACCGCCCGTACGCCTCGACCAGCTCGACCGCGCCCGCCTTCACCGTCCACAGCGCCCGGTAGCCGGGGAGCGCGGCGCGGATGCGGGAGAAGTCGACCCGGTAGGAGCGCGGGTCGGCCCCGTTCTCCCCGGTGATCACGACCTCGGAGCCGGGCACCGCCTCCGCGACCTCGACGGCGATCTCCGCCACCGTCACGTTGTTCTCCTCGGTGCCGACGTTGAACGCCTTCGCGTGGACGGCGTCGCGCGGCGCGTCCAACGCCATCGCGAAGGCGTTCGCGATGTCGGCGGCGTGCACCAGCGGGCGCCACGGGGTGCCGTCGGACAGCACCCTGACCTCACCGGACAGCAGCGCGTGCCCGACGAGGTTGTTCAGCACGATGTCCGCGCGCAGCCTGGGCGAGAACCCGAACGCGGTGGCGTTGCGCAGGAACACCGGGCTGAAGTCGTCGTCGGCCAGCGTGAGCAGGTCGTTCTCCACCCGGACCTTGGAGTCGGCGTACGGGGTGACCGGGCGCAGCGGCGCGTCCTCGTCGACCAGGTCCGAGCCGGAGGCTCCGTAGACCGAGCAGGTGGACGCGTACAGGAACCTGCGCACGCCCGCGTCGCGGGCCAGCCTCGCCAGGCGCACGGCCGCGCGGTGGTTGATGTCGTAGGTCAGCTCGGGCGCGAGCGCGCCCAGCGGGTCGTTGGAGAGCGCGGCGAGGTGCACCACCGCGTCGATCCCCGCCAGGGCCTCGGGGGTGACGTCCCGCAGGTCGACCGCGTGTCCCGGCGGGTCGTCGGGCGCGGGACCCAGCAGGCATCCGGCGAAGAGCCCGGAGTCGAGCCCGGTCACCTCGTGGCCCGCGGCGGCGAGCACCGGGGCCATCACACTCCCCAGGTAGCCCTGGTGCCCGGTCAGCAGCACGCGCATCCGGTTCAGCCTCCAGCAAGGTCGAAGGTCAGCTTGTTGACGTGGAACGCCTCGGCGTAGCGGGCGTGGCACTCGATCCCGCGGATGCGGGCCAGTCCCAGGAACGCCTCGCGGTCGAACCAGGAACGGTGGCGCTGCGAGGGGTAGTGGCGGTGGAGCAGGCCCACCTTCGCCTCGGCGATCTCCGGGGTGAGCGGCTGGTAGGCCGTGGGCCGCCCCAGGTCCCCGTCCCACTTGGCGATCTCGTAGCCGAGCACCTGGTGGTCGCGGAAGGCCGTGGGCACCAGCTTGGCCAGGCCCCGGTGGTCCTGGTGGGCGTCGGCGGGGTTCGGCGCGAACAGCAGGTCGGGGTCGGTGCGCGCCCGCAGCTCCTCCACCGCCGCCTTCGCCTCCTCCCAGTGCGCGGGCAGCCGCCCGTCGGGAAGCTTGAGCACGGTGAGCCGCAGGTCGGCGCCGGGGCAGAACGCGTCGAGCGCGGCGCGTTCCTCGTCCTCGCGCTCGGTCCCGCCGCCGGAGAGCACCAGGGCGTCCACCTGGACGCCGGGGTGCGCGGAGCAGAGGGTGAGCAGGCTGCCGCCCGCCCCGATCGCCAGGTCGTCGCAGTGCGCGGCGAGCAGCGCGATCCGGCCCGTCCTGGCCGCTCTGAACCGGATCACGTGACCGTCACCGCCGCGGGCCCGCCTTCGAGCACCGCCGCCGGCTCGTACCCCGGTGCCTGCCCGAGCACCGGCGCGGACTCACGCTCCGGGGCCGTGACGGGTGCGGGTGCGGGATCGCGCTCCGAGGCCGTCACGGGTCCGGGTACGGGCTCGCGCTCCCACAGCGCCCAGGGGCGGTCGCCGCGCGAGTACGCCTCGTCGAGGGCCACCCGCTCCTTGACCGTGTCCGTGGGCCGCCAGTAGCCGCGGTGCGGGTAGGCGAGCAGCCTGCCGCGCTTGGCCAGCTCCGCGCAGCCGTCCGCGACCAGGTCGCCGCCCTCCGGGATGTGGTCGAAGATCTCCTGGCGGAGCACGAAGTATCCGCCGTTCACCCAGAGCGGCATCTCGCTCACCGGCGTGATCCCGCCGACCGTGCCGCGCTCTCCCAGCTCGATGCAGTGGAAGGTGTCGGCGGGCGGCACCACCATCATCGACGCGCCCGCGCCCGACCGGGCGAAGCGGTCGACGATCTCCGGCAGCGGCGCGTCGGTGAGCACGTCGGCGTAGTTGGCGAGGAACATCTCCTCGCCGTCCAGATGGTCGCGGACCCGGCGCAGCCGCTCGCCGATCGGGGAGGCGATCCCGGTCTGCACGAACGAGATCGACCACTCGGAGATGTCGGTGGACAGCAGCTCGACCCTGCCCGCGCGCAGGACGAAGTCGTTGGACGTCGTCTCCTGGTAGTTCAGGAAGAAGTCCTTGATGTGGTGCGCGCCGTACCCCAGGCAGAGGATGAACTCCGTGTGCCCGAAGTGCGCGTAGTAGCGCATCACATGCCAGATGAGCGGCCGTGGCCCCACGAGCTGCATGGGCTTGGGCACGTCACCGGGAGTGCCGGTGCGCATCCTGGTGCCGTATCCGCCGCAGAAGAGGACGACCTTCACGGATTCACCTCGACGATCTCCAGATTGGGGATGGGGAAGACCAGCCGGCCTCCCCAGGCGTGCACGAAGGACAGCTGGTCGACGAGTTCGTCGCGGAGGTTCCACGGCAGGACCAGCACGTAGTCGGGCCGCTCCTCGGCGAGCCTCTCCGGCGGCAGGATCGGTACGCGCGTGCCGGGGGTGAACCTGCCGTGCTTGTACGGGTTGCGGTCGACGGTGAAGGGAAGCAGGTCGGGCCGGATGCCGCAGTGGTTGAGCAGGGTGTTGCCCTTGCCCGGCGCTCCGTAGCCCGCGACGGTCCTGCCCTCGCGGGCGGCGTCGAGGAGGAAGCCCAGCAGGTCCCGCCGCACCCGCGCCACCCGCTCGCCGAACTCGGCGTACCCGGACAGCTCGTGCAGACCGGCGGCCTTCTCCGCCGCGAGCAGCGCGGCCACCCGCTCGCTCGGCCCGTCCGGCGACCCGTTCCGCTCGCCCGACCCGTTCTGCCCGCCCCGCCCGTCCTGTCCGCCCCGCCCGGCTTGTCCGCTCAGCCCTCCCCTGCCGCCCGGCTCTCCCTGGACGCCCGGCTCTCCCCGGATACCCGGCTCCGTCCAGGCGCCCGGCTCCCGCTGCGCGTCCACGGCCTCCACCGGTCTCGCCCACAGCCGGATCGAGCCCCCGTGCGTGGGCAGCGACTCGACGTCCACGAGAGCGAGCCCGCCGGCGGCGAGTGCGCGCTGGGCGGAGGCGACCGTGTAGTACTGGAAGTGCTCGTGGTAGATCGTGTCGTACTGGTTACGCTCCATCAGGGTGAGCAGGTGCTGGACCTCGATGGAGACCCAGCCGTCGTCGGCCACGAGGGCGCGCAACCCCCGGGTGAAGCCGACGATGTCCGGGATGTGGGCGTAGACGTTGTTGGCGACCACCAGGTCGGCGGGACCGTGCTCCGCGCGCACCGAGGCGCCGGTCTCCGGGCCGAGGAACGCCGTGACGGTCGGCACCCCGGCGTCCCTGGCGGCCTGGCCGACGTTCTCCGACGGTTCGACGCCCAGGCAGCGGATGCCCCGCTCGACGACGTGCCGCAGCAGGTATCCGTCGTTGCTCGCCACCTCGACCACGAACGACCCGGCCCCCAGCCCGAGCCGCTCGGCCGCCCCGCGCACGAACTCCCGCGCGTGCTCCACCCACGAGGTGGAGTACGAGGAGAAGTAGGCGTACTCGGTGAAGGTCTCCTCCGGGGTGATCATCGGTGGGATCTGCGCCAGCCAGCAGGCGGTG
Source organism: Streptosporangium sp. NPDC000509 (assembly GCF_042898365.1). NCBI lineage: Bacteria > Bacillati > Actinomycetota > Actinomycetes > Streptosporangiales > Streptosporangiaceae > Streptosporangium > Streptosporangium sp. NPDC000509. Next base: position 213,705 of record NZ_JBIAYX010000002.1, read on the forward strand.
CAGACCCGCAGGTGCAGCGGGTAGGTGACCTCGGGCTCCTCCAGCTGCGGCGCGGTGAGGAACCGCTCGCAGGGCGGTGTCGCCCCGAGGTCGACGACGCTGGCCAGGCTCGTCGAGCCGCACAGCCTGCAGGTTGTCATGAATGCGCTCCCCTACCGCGTGACGCGGTCCGACGGTTCTCCGACTGGGTCCTTCTTCTCGCGCCCGACGACCGGGTCCCGGCCGACCGGGTCCCCGTCGGCCAGGTCCCGCCCGGCGGGGTCCCGCCCGGCCCCTTCCGTGCCCGGCCCTCGACACGGACGCCCCCGCTGGCCCGCCGCGAGCACACGGGACTTCCTCAGCGCCTCTTTCCAGTGCCGCATCGGCGGCAGGCCCGCCCTGGGCCAGCCGTCGTGCCCCAGCACGCTGTACGCGGGCCGGGGCGCGGGACGCGTGAGGTCCTTGGAGGGGATCTCCTTCACCCGGCCGGGATCGGCGCCGAGCAGCGTGAAGACCTCCCTGGCCAGGTCGTACCAGCTCGTGTGGCCCGAGTTGGTGGCGTGGTAGACGCCGGGCGGCGCGTCGCTCACCGCCAGGTCGACGATCCTCGCCGCGAGGTCACCGGCCCAGGTGGGCTGGCCGAACTGGTCGCCGACGACCTCGGGGGCCATTCCCTCGCCCTCCAGGCGCATCATCGTGCGGACGAAGTTGTGGCCGGTCGCGGCGTACAGCCAGGCCGTGCGCACCACGTAGCCGCCGTGCGGCAGCACCTCGAGCACGGCGCGCTCGCCCGCGAGCTTGGTCCTGCCGTACGCGTTGACCGGGCAGGGCCGCGCGTCCTCGGGGTAGGGGTCCAGCGCGGTGCCGTCGAAGACGTAGTCGCTGGAGGGCTGGATCATCCGCGCGCCGACGCGCCCGCACGCCTCGGCGAGTGAGCCCACCGCGGTGCCGTTGACCGCGAGCGCCTCGTCCTCCCGCGTCTCCGCCTCGTCGACGGCGTTCCACGCGGCGCAGTTGACCACGACGTCGGGTCTGCAGGCCGCGATCAGGTGGCGTACGGCGGACGTGTCACAGAGGTCCAGCTCGTGCCTGCCGAACGCGAGGAAGGGCTGTTCCTCGGCACGCAGACGGGCCTCCAGCTCGGTCCCGAGCATGCCGGAGGCACCGATGATCATCCAGCGGGTCATCCGGCCGTCCCTCCTCGCCGTCCGCCCACCGCACCGGCCATCCCCGCCGGACCGGCCGAACCCATCGGCCCCACCGGGGCCGTCGAACCGGCCGCGCCCCCCGGACCCGCCGCACCGGGCGCATCCGCGCCGCCCGATGCCGGGCCGGCGCCCGCCGCCTCCGCGGCGGCCTCCCACCAGCCGGGGTTCTCCCGGTACCAGCGGACCGTCTCCGCCAGGCCGCGCTCGAACGGCACGGACGGCCGGTAGCCGAGCGCGCGAAGCCTGGAGTCGTCCAGGGAGTAGCGGCGGTCGTGCCCCTTGCGGTCGGGGACGCGCTCGACCATGTCCCATCCGGCGCCGCAGGCCTCAAGGAGCCGGGCGACGAGCTCGACGTTGCTCAGCTCCGCCGTACCGGCGATGTGGTAGACCTCGCCGGGTTCGCCGCGCTCGGCGACGACGCGGATGCCCGCGCAGTGGTCGTCGACGTGGACCCAGTCGCGGACGTTGCCGCCGTCGCCGTAGAGCGGGACCCCGCGTCCCCGCAGCAGGCGGGTGACGAAGAGCGGGATCAGCTTCTCCGGATACTGGCGGGGGCCGTAGTTGTTGCCGCAGCGCGTGATGGAGACCGGCAGGCCGTGGGTGATCGCGTACGCCTGGGCGATCATGTCTCCGCTCGCCTTCGCCGCGGAGTAGGGCGAGCGCGGGCCGAGCCGCGCGCCCTCGTCCCAGGAGCCCTCGTCGATCGACCCGTACACCTCGTCGGTCGAGACCTGCACCACCCTCGGGGTGCCCGCCTCCAGGCAGGCCTGCATCAGCGCCTGCGTACCGAGGACGTTGGTCCTCACGAAGTCGGCGGCGCCGTCGATCGACCGGTCGACGTGGGACTCGGCGGCGAAGTTGACGACGAGGTCGTGGCCGGGAACGAGCCCCGCCAGGAGTTCGGTGTCGCAGACGTCGCCGTGCACGAAGTCGTGGGGCGTCCCCTCCAGGTTGGCCCGGTTTCCCGCGTAGGTGAGCTTGTCGAGGACCGTCACGGCGGCCCCGCTCGCGGCGAGCAGCCGGGCGAAGTGGGAGCCGATGAATCCGGCTCCCCCGGTGACCAGGACCTTCGACGGGGTGCTCGACGCAGTGTTCGACGGGGCGGAGGTCGTCCCGCTGTCGGCTGTTGTCATGAACTGATCTGGACCTTGCTGTGATCGCCCAGCACGAGACGGTGGGCTCTGGGGGTGGTGGGGGCGGGGGTGACCTCGACGTCGTGGCCGATGAGGGACGCCTCGATGCGCGAGACCCCGACGATCGAGGACCTGGGCAGGACGATCGAGTACTCGATCTCGCTCGCGCTGATCGCGCAGTCCGCCGCGATCGAGGTGAAGGGGCCGATGTAGCTGTCGCGGATCCGGGCTCCCGGGCCGATGATCGCGGGTCCGACGACGCGGGACCGCTCGATCGTGGCGCCCTCCTCGACGACCACCCGGCCGATCAGCTGGCTCGCCTCGTCGACCAGGCCGTCCAGGCGTGGCCGCAGGGACTCCAGTACCAGCCGGTTCACCTCCAGCATGTCGGTGACGTTCCCGGTGTCCTTCCAGTAGCCGGAGATGACGGAGGACTCGACCCGCCGCCCGTCGGCGATCAGCCAGTGCAGGGCGTCGGTGATCTCCAGCTCTCCCCGCCACGACGGCTTGAGCTCGGCCACCGCCTCGTGGATCGCGGCGGTGAACAGGTAGACGCCGACCAGTGCGAGGTCGCTCTTGGGTACGGGAGGCTTCTCCTCCAGACCGATCACCCGGCCGGCGGCGTCGAGCTCGGCGACCCCGAACTGCCGGGGATCTCCGACCTTGGTGAGCATGATGTGGGCCGCGGGCCGCTCGCGGGCGAAGCGCTCGACGACGTCGTCGATGCCGCCGACGATGAAGTTGTCGCCGAGATACATGACGAAGTCGTCGTCGCCGAGGTAGTCGCGGGCGACGAGCACCGCGTGGGCCAGGCCCAGCGGTGCCCGCTGCCGGACGTAGGTGACCTCCAGGCCGAACGCGCGGCCGTCGCCGACGGCCGCCTCGATCTCGGCGTGCGTGTCGCCGACGACGATCCCGATCTCGCGGATGCCCGCGGCGGCGATCGCCTCCAGCCCGTAGAAGAGCACGGGCTTGTTGGCGACGGGGACGAGTTGCTTGGCGGAGGTGTGGGTGATCGGCCGCAGCCGGGTACCCGACCCTCCGGCGAGCACGAGTGCTTTCACTAGTAGGCCCCTTCTCCGCCGGTCACGGCGCCCCAGGTCTTCCAGAGGATCTGCAGGTCCAGGAAGAGCGACCAGTTCTCGACGTAGCGGAGGTCCAGGCGGACCGACTCCTCCCAGGTCAGGTCGGAGCGCCCGCTGACCTGCCACAGGCCGGTCATGCCCGGGCTCACGACGAGGCGGCGGCGTACGTCGGCGCCGTACTGCCTGACCTCGTCGGGCAGCGGAGGGCGCGGGCCGACGAGGGACATCTCGCCGCGCAGCACGTTGAGCAGCTGGGGCAGTTCGTCGAGGGAGTATCGGCGCAGGAAGGCACCCACGCGGGTGATCCTTGGATCGTTCCTAATCTTGAACAGGACGCCGTCGAACTCGTTCTCGCGCTCCAGGTCGATCTTGAGCTGCTCCGCGTCGACCACCATCGTGCGAAATTTCACGACCTGGAACTCTGTGCCCCCCTTACCGACCCTGACCTGGCGGAAGAGGGCGGGCCCCGGGCTGGTCGCGCGGATCAGCGCGGCGATCACCAGCATGGGCACCCCCAGCACCAGGAGGGCGAGACCCGCCCCCGCCCGGTCGAACAGGCTCTTCGCCAGCCGCCGGGCGCCGCGGAAGTCGGGGTGCTCGACATGCAGCAGCGGCATGCCCGCGACCGGGCTGATGCTGATGCGCGGGCCGGCCACGTCCATCAGCGCGGGGGCCACGAACAGGTCGGTGCGGGCGTCCTCCAGCCCCCAGGCGAGCCTGCGCAGCGCGGCGCCGTCCAATTCCGGACAGGCCAAAACCGCGACGGCGTCGGCGTTGACCTCGGCCACCACCGTGGGCACGTCGGAGAAGTTGCCGAGGACCGGAACCCCGTCGATCTCCACCAGGTCGGGGCCCGCGGGCAGGCACGCGGCGACGACGGTCATACCGTGGTGCGGCTGCCTGCGCAGTTGCATCACCAGGTCGAGCACCGACTCCCGATGGCCGACGGCGACCACATGACGCATGTAGTCGCCGCGCGAGCGTCTGTGGTGCAACCGCTTACGCATCCGGTAGCGGAAGAAAAGCGTGAGAGTGAAAGCGAGCGGGAACATCGCCATGACAAAACTTCGGGCGATCGGAGTTTGCGTGACATACGCACCGATCGCGACCGCCGCCGTCAGACCGGCGGCACCATTGAAAACCGCTCGGAATTCGTCCGTACCCTCACCGTGCGTACGTCGGCGATAGGCGCCTCCGGACGCCAGGGCGAGCGGCCAGATCAGGGCGAGACCCAGCCCGAGCAGGGCCTCCTCCACCGGGATGAAGGCGCCGAACCACAGCCGAACGCCCAGAACGGTCTCACAGGCGATGACAGAGCACGCGATATCCCCGGCGAGGAGGATGCGGACATAGGATCGCGTCCAGATGCTCGGAGCGGTGCGTGCGGGACCTTTGAGAAGCCCGACGACGAGCTCCTCAGTTTCCACTCTCATATCACCCCATCCCACCCGAGATGCCCGAGGCAGCCAAATAAGGCGCCGCACATCTCATTCAATGGCTGACAGCATCCCCTAATGCATCAGGAGCGTGGATACCCTAGGAAATCCTAGTGATCACCATTGATTAGGGGAATACCGACTACTGTCCACTATTGGACGAAATGCGACAGAGATGGCATCTTGACGGAACGATCCAAACGTGTAAGTTTGGCCGCCGCATTTGGTGGCAATGCGGGAATCAGTCGTATTCAAAATCCGGGAGAGCAGAAGGTGGTTCTGGACTGCGCCATACGACGACATAATCGTCGGGCGCGGACTCCACCGCCGCGCCGAGCCGGTCGAGGTCGAAATCCGGGAGATATCGAAGACGGGCGAGGAAGGTCGCGTCGGTCGCCGAGTGGGGCACCACACACCCCTGACCTTGTCGATCGAGAAGGATGTACAGGATGTCCGAGTCTTCTGAGCCGTCCGGGTCCGTATCGCCCACTATCCGCACCTCGACGACGTCCTCCCACGCGAGGGCGTCAACGCTGCCGTCCTCGTAGTGACGGGCCACGCCTTCTTCGGTGACATACACGTAGGAGTCCGGCACTGAGTTGCCGTGCATGGGCGCGATTGTGACGACTTCGGGGCTCCGCGTGCAATAGAGCCATGCAAGTCGGTCCCTAATGATCGCCCCAGCCGTGGTCGAGATGCGCCGCGACCGCCTCCCTGGCGGCCTCCCGAGACCCCCCGCCGATCGCGTCGAGCAGATTCCGGTGCTCGGCGACCAGCACGTGCCGGTCGGAGTAGACGACGCGCAGCCTGACCAGGCCCAGCCTGGTCTCGGCGGCCAGCATGCCGTAGAGCCGCTCCAGCCGAGGGCTGCCCACCGCGACGACCAGCGCCTGGTGCAGGGCCATGTGCTCGGCCACCATCTCCGACCAGGGAGCGTCGGCGGGCAGCGCGGCCATCCGCGCCAGCGCGGCGTCGGCCTCCCCGACCCGCCGCCCCGCCAGTGAGGTGGCCGTCAGCTCCTCCAGCGGGCGCCGGACGAACATCAGGTCGTCCAGGTCCGCCACGGTCACCTCGGCCACCTGGGCACTGCGGTGCCGTTCGCGTCTGAGCAGCCCCTCGTGCACGAGCACGGCGAGTGCCTCGCGGACGGTCGGGCGGGCCACCCCGTACAGGGCCGAGAGCTCCTGCTCCGGCAGCGTGGTACCCGGGGCGATCTCGCCGGACAGCACCCGCCGGCGCAGAGCGTCGGCGAGCGCGCCGACGGCGGAGACAGGATGGATCGGGAGAGTCACGCCGACGACCCTATTGCCGTGACCCGTGAGTGTGCTTCGGTAAGCGCACTCACAGGCGGCTTCCGGCTTGCGCCGGAGCGTTCCCCCGGCTTCCGGGGCGGACACGCTCCGGCAGGGAGACCGCGGCCAGGCTGGCGCCGACCAGGACGAGCCCGGCGACCGAGGTGGGCGTGAGCCGCTCACCGAGCACGACGACCCCGAGCAGGGCCGCCACCGCCGGCTCCGCCAGGGCGAGAGTGGCGGCGGTCGCGACCGGGGTCGTGCGCAGCCCCCTCCCGTACAGGAAATAGGCCAGCGCGGTGGTGGCGCAGCCCAGGTAGAGGGCGACGAGCAGGCCGTGCGGCTCGGCGAGCCAGCCGGTGCCCCTCCACAGCAGGACGGGCACCATGACGACGGCGGCCCCGCCGAACATCAGCCCCATCACCGCGTCGGAGGGCGCGCCCGCTCCGATCGCCCGCGCCGCGGTGACCGCGTAGAAGGCGTACAGCAGGCCGCCGAGCAGCGCGAGCAGGACGCCGTCGGCCCGCACCTCGCCTCCCCCGCCGGTGAGCACGGCGCAACCGGCGATCGCCACCGCGGTCGCCCCCGCCCAGCGGCGGCCGGGCCGCACCCGGCCGAACAGCCAGGACAGCAGCCCGGTGAAGACGGGACCGCTGCCGATGGCGACCACGGTGCCCACCGCCACCCCGGTCCTGCTGACCGCGGCGAAGTAACACAGCTGGTACGCCGCCACGGCCACCGCCGCCGCCACGAGCGCGCCGGGGCGTGCCGTGGGGCCGCGCCCCGGACCTCCGTCGTCCCCCCGCCCTCCGGAGGGACCCGCTGAGGAGCCCCCGGAGGGACCTGCGGAGAAGCCCCCGGAGAAGCCTCCGGGGGAGAGCAGGAGCCGCGCGGCGGGAGCGGTGGCGGCCGCGAGGACCAGGCCGCCGATCACCAGGCGGGCGGCGGCGAGGGAAACGGGATCGACCCCGGCGACGAGCAGGCCCGCGGTTCCCGCCGTCCCCCAGAGTACGGCGGCTCCGATCACGGCGATTTTCATAGGGTGATTGTAGGCATATTGTCTGACAACCAGACAATAGTATTTCGACCTGGGCGGGGAGTCCGGGAACGCAACAAGGTGAGGGTGAGGAGCCCGACGGGCGATGACCAGCGAAGACACGCCCGTCACCCTGTTTTCACGGGTTCGCGCGCGGGTAGTTCGGCGGGGTGAGATCTCCCAGAGACAGTGCCGACCCCTCGGCTCAGGGGGCAGGGCCGATGACGACCAGAGGCGCCGCCCACGAGACGGGCGACCGCACGGGCGTGCCCGCCGCCACCCGCCGGGGGCGACGATGACCACGGTGTCCAGGGGGACGTTCCGCCACGGGCCGGCCACGGAGGTCCGGTCCATGCTCGGCGGCGCCACGCCGCACCCGCTGGACGGCGTGAAGATCACCACTTCGGCCGAGGCGATGGACGCGATCGCCGAGGCCCTCGACCTGCCGGGCACCTTCGGGCACAACCTCGACGCGCTCTACGACGTGCTGACCGACCTGTCGTGGCTGCCGCCGGGCGAGCACGCGCTGATCTGGTCGGAGCCGTCGACGCTCCGGGCGGAGGACCGCCCGGCCTACGACGCGATTCTCACCGTTCTCTCCGAGGCCGTCGCCGACGGCACGACGGGAGAGTCCTTCTTGTCCGTCCTGATCCTGACCGACTGAGCCGTCGCCACGCAGTGGGCGCAGAAGGCGCCCTGCCTGCCCTCGGGACAGCTGCAGTGCCAGCGGAGGGCCTCGTCGACGAGCCGGAAGTCGACGCACGCGGCGCCGTCGTCCACCTCGGCGGTCACCCGCGGCGGTCCGAACCTGACCAGTTGCACCGCTCCCGCCCTCGCCAGCTCGCCGCCACGGGCCAGCGCCGCCAGGTCGGCGCGCTCGGCCTCGGTTTCGATCAGGTCCGCGATCTTCCGCATCGTCGACCCCCTCCTGTTCGATCATCTCGGAGGCACTCATGAGGGACTCGTGATTCCGGACCGCCCATGAGGTGCTCGTGGTTCTGGGGCAAAGTAACGTGATAAATCATCTCAACGTGACTCGCGTGCACGCCTGGTCCCAAGTGACCCACATTGCTATGTTTGGCCATTGTTAACCACGCATCTCAAGGTGTGCGAGGTATTATGGCCAGCCGAAAATACTCAATCAGGGTAAAGATTTTCGCCTTACTCTTGGTACCTATTATATCCCTTGTAGTGATTTGGGTATTTGCGGCCAACCTCACGGTGCAGGACGGGCAGGAGCTACTCAAGATCCGTAGTGGTTACGAGCACGTGGTCGTACCCACCAGGAAGGTGACCACCGCGCTCCAGCACGAGCGGATGCTCTCGCTCTCCGTCCTGGGAGACGTCGGCGTCCCGCGCTCGCACCTGGACGCCCAGCGCCTGCGGACGAACGGCGCCCGAGCCGAGCTGGAACGACTCACCGCCGAAGTCCGTCCCGACCTCACCCCCGCCACCTGGGACCGCCTGAGCCGGCTTCTGGCCGCGCTGAACCGGCTCCCCGAGATCCGCAGAGGGGTCGACGCCCGCACCGAGCCCCGGTTGCGGGTCCTCGACGCCTACAGCGGGATCATCGAGGCCGCCTTCGACACCTACGAGAAGATCCGGATATCCGCTGACATGGAACTGACCGACCAGACGCGGGCCCTCGTCATGGTCGGGCGGAGCCGGGAGATGCTCAGCCAGCAGGCCGCGCTGATATCGGGGGCCGCCGTCGAGGGGACCATGAGCCCCGGGGAACGCGCGAGGTTCGGTCAGCTGGTCACCGGCCGCAGGCTCCTCTACTCCATGGGCTTCGACCAGCTCGACCCGGAGTTCCAGTCGCTCTACACCCGGCTGCGCGACCCCTCCGACCACTCCTCGTTCGAGAGGATCGAGGACGCCGTCGTCGCGTCGGCCGTGCCCGAACCCGCCTGGGCCGGGATCGCCGGACGGCTCTCCGACGACTTCGACAGGCGCGCCGGGGACGTCGGCACGCGCATCAGCGAGCGGACGGCGCCCCTCGCCAGGGACATCATGGTCCGGATCGGCCTCGCCGCAGGGCTCGGCCTGGTCGCGGTCGGGCTGTCCGTCTTCGTCTCGGTACGGTTCGGCCGGAGGCTCGCCGGTGAGCTCGTCGGCCTCCAGCAGGCGGCGCTCGACCTCGCGGGCAAGCGGCTGCCGGACGTGGTCCAGCGGCTCCGGCGGGGCGAGGAGGTCTCCTCGGAGACTCCCGAGATCAAGACGGACGGCACCGCCGAGGTCGCCGAGGTCGCCAGGGCGTTCTCCTCCGTACAGCGGACCGCGGTCGAGGCCGCCGTCGGTCAGGCCCGGATGCGCAAGGGCGTCAACAAGGTCTTCGTGAACCTCGCCAGGCGCAGCCAGTCCCTGCTGTACCGGCAGTTGACCATGCTGGAGGGCATGCAGCGGCGGACCGACGACCCGGCGGCCCTTGAGGACCTTTTCCGCCTGGATCACCTCACCACCCGCATGCGCCGCCACTCCGAGGGCCTGCTCATCCTGTCCGGTGCCGCCCCGGGACGGGGATGGCGGGACCCGGTCACGATCTACGACGTGGTCCGCGCCGCGGTCGAGGAGGTCGAGGACTACCCGCGCGTGACGATCGGCGTCCCGCACGGCCCTTCCGTGGTCGGCGCGGTCGCCACCGACGTGATCCACCTCCTCGCCGAACTGGTCGAGAACGCCGCGATGTTCTCTCCCCCGAACACCTCCGTACGCGTCCACGGCGACACGGTCGCGAAGGGCTACGCCATCGAGGTCGAGGACAGAGGGCTCGGCATCTCCCCCGAGGAGACCGCCCGGCTCAACACGCTACTGGCCGACCCGCCCGAGTTCGACCTGGCGGACAGCGACCGGCTCGGCCTGTTCGTCGTCGCGCAACTCGCCGTCCGGCACGACATCCGCGTCTTCCTGCGGCCCTCCCCCTTCGGCGGCACCACGGCGATCGTGCTGCTCCCCGGAGAGCTGGTGGTCGAGCCGGCCGATCCCCGGTTCATCCACTCGGTCGAGGTCGAACGGTTACCGTTACCCCCGGGCGACGAACTGCCCAGACGGGTGCGCCAGACCGTACCCGCGGAACGCCCCTCCCAGGGGAACTCCATCGCGGGAACCCGGGAGGCCGACGGGGGTGCCGTCCCGAGCGGCGTGTCCGGAGCGCTCCCCGACGGATGGCCGCACGGCGGGAAGTCCGGGCAGGAGGATGGACCGTGACACAGGAGCGCCCGGACGACCGGGAGCACGGCCCGATCATCCGCCCCTACACGATGACCCGCGGCCGGACCAGGGTCGCGGGAGCCCATTTCGACCTCATGTCCGTGGTGGTGGCGGTCGACCCCCACCGGGGACCGCGGCCCCCGGCCGGACGCGGTGACCTGGCGAACGGCGTGATGGCGGTCGGCGACCCCCGTCAAGGGCTGCAGCCCGAGCATCTGGCGATCCTGGACGCCTGCCGCGCGCCGACCCCCGTCGTCGAGCTGGCCGCGCGGACCGCCCTCGCCGTCGGGGTGCTCCGGGTGCTCCTCGGCGACCTGCGCGAGAACGGCCTGATCGCCGTACGGCCCCCGGCACCCCCGTCCGCGATCCCCCGCGAGAACCTGCTTCGCGACCTCCTCGCCGGTCTCAGAAGCCTCTGAACCACCGTCTCGTCACCGATCGAGGGGCGTCGGCGACCCGAGTGCCGCCGCTCGATCGGTCAGTCGGTGGCCAGGCGGGCGTGCCGCTCCACGTCGTAGCGGACACCCTCGTAGCTGATCTTGGCCCGCTCGACGCCCTCGGACAGGAATCCGGCCCTGGTCGCCACCGCGCAGGAGGCGGTGTTACCGACCCGGTGTGCCAGCTCCAGGCGGAACAGGCCACGCTCCCCGAACGCCCACTCGGTCATCTTCCTGGTGGCGGCCACGGCGACCCCCCGTCCCCTGGCGCGCGGAAGCGTCCAGTAGGAGACCCAGCCGGTGCCGTGCGCGTCGATGTTGCTCACCGCGACGTTTCCCACGACCTCGCCGTTGGAGACCACGGCGAACGCCCGCGCGTCATCACGAAACCCCCACAGCCCCATCCACTCCAGCGCCGCCTGCGCGGTGTCGATGGGCCGGGCCGCCTGATCCGCCATGTCCGGAGAGCCGAACGCGTCGAGCACGACCTGCATGTCGTCGGGCCGCCATCCGCGCAACTCCACTTCCGTCATCCGTGCAGGTTAGTACCCGTTGACCCGCCCGTGAAGTGCGCGGATGGTGGAGCCTCCGGGGCCTCCGGGGTGACGGCCCGCAGTGACGCGGGGACGTCGGGGTCGAGGGAGAACGCGCTCGCGAGGCCGGTGACCGTCAGGATCCGTTCCAGAATCCCGTGAACACCGGCCAGCCGTAGGCAGCCCCCCGCCGCACTCGCGCGCCGCTGGACCTCCAACATGGTCCACAGCCCGGTGGAGTCGCAGAACCTCAGAGCGGTGACATCGAGGATCAGGTTCCCCACCCCTTCGTCCAGTTGCGTGACCAGGACATCGCGGAGCCGCGGACTGGACAGCTTGTCCAGCTCACCGGCGAGCACGGTCACCGAGGCGCCCTCGTGCCTGCGAACCGAGAGATCAAGCCGCGTCGTCATCCCCCACGATCCTTATGCCGGTTGAGCCGAGGCTATTTTAAAGATCTTGGTGAGAAGGCCCTCTCCGGCCAACCGCAACCCGCCCGTAAGCGAATCGCGTCCTGGGCTTGGGACCCTCCGGACCCGCCGCGCGGCTCCCCCGCGTACGGAAATCGTCCACATCGGATGGGAGGTCGCAGATAGATCTAGGGCGTGTGGGGCACTCAGCAGCTATGAGCGACGATTCGGAGAGCCGCGACTTCACCGGGAAGGGGCTCGGCGACGAACTTTCCAACCGACCGAAGACAATGGGAGAGATAGCCGTGAATCTGGCTGTTAGCGAATCACTCGCCAATCACGGTCACCACGCGCTGGTCAACGCCCACGAGGCGGCGGCGAGCAGCCACCAGCTCATGGCCGAGGCGGGGGTGGGTGATGTGGAGGAGCATCTCGATCTAGCGCGATGGCATCGCTGGTGCGCCGTCGTGGAGGATCAGCTGGCTGACGAGGCGGATCAGAAGACTCCCGCCAAGCGGAAAAAGGACCACTGAACACGACCGGCGACACCGAGGGGGGACCACCGGCGCGGGGACCCGGCGGGAGATCGGCTCACGCGGATCTTCTCGGCCGGTAGGGCACCGCGGCGTTCCAGGCGCCACGGCCCAGTGCGCCGGTGGATCTTCTTCACCCGCTCGGCGTGCTCCGGAGCCTCGTCGAGGAACGCCTCGGCCGAGTGTCTGCCCCGCCCTCCGTCGCCCACGGATCGAGCGCCACGAGCGCCCGCCGCCAAGCAGGAACACGACCGTCTCGTCCTCCCCGAACTCCCCGAGCGGTCGCGATACCAGCGACAACACAGTCATCTCCAAGTGCCGGATGCGAGAAATGAAGGGCCGTCCGATCGGCACCCGGCGACCTCGCCCACTCCCCACCCGCACCACGAAGCACTGGAGAACGCTCATGACCACCGTCTTTCCCCCGGCGGAAGACCTCGGCGGAGGGCTGGAGACCCTGCGCCAGCAGATCGCCGGCCCTGTCCTGACCCCCGGGCAGGACGGCTACGACGAGGAGATCGCCGGATTCAACACCGCGGTCCCGCACCGGCCCGCCCTCGTCGTGGGCGCCACCGGCGCGGAGGACGTCGCGGCGGCGATCCGCTTCGCGGCGGCTCACTCCCTTCCCGTCGCCGTACAGGCAACCGGCCACGGCGCGGTCCAGGCGGCCGATGGGGCACTGTTGATCAACACCTCCAGGATGCGCGAGGTCACCGTCGATCCTTCCGGCCGCAGCGCACGGATCGGCGCCGGCTCCCGCTGGGCCGATGTCATCGAGCAGGCGACCCCGCACGGCCTGGCACCCCTGAGCGGCTCGTCGTCGGGTGTCGGAGCGGTGGGCTACACGTTGGGCGGCGGCATCGGCCCCATGTCACGGACCTTCGGCTTCGCCGCCGACCACGTACGGGAGATCACCGTCGTGACCTCGGACGGCACGATCCGGGTGACGGACCAGAACACCGAGCCCGATCTGTTCTGGGGGCTGCGCGGCGGCAAGGGCAGCCTCGGCGTGGTCACCTCCATGGTCGTCGATCTGTTCCCCGTGTCGACCCTGTACGGAGGCTGCCTCTACTTCGGCGCCGAGGACACCCCGGCCGTCCTGCACGCCTACCGGACCTGGGCCGGCACGCTGCCGGAGACCACGACCACCTCGGTGGCGATGCTGCGCCTGCCTCCGCTGCCCCAGCTCCCGCCGCCGCTGCGCGGGCGTTTCGTGACCCACCTGCGCTTCGTCCACCTCGGCGACGCCCAGGAGGCGGAGGCCCTTCTCGCCCCGATGCGGGCCGTCGCCGAGCCGATCTTCGGCGAGATCGGGCAGATGCCGTTCGGCGCGATCGACTCCGTCCACCGGGACCCGGTCGACCCGATGCCGACCTGGGATCGCGGCGCCCTCCTGCGCGAGCTCGGTGAGGAGACCCTGGAGGCGCTCCTCGCGGTGGCGGGCCCGGCGGCCGACGTGCCCCTCGCCGTCGTGGAACTGCGCCACCTCGGCGGGGCGCTGGGCCGCGAGCCGCACCTCCCGAACGCCGTGGGCGGGCGGGACGCGGCCTTCTCCCTGCTGGTGATCGGCGCTCCCGTGCCGGAACTGCTGGACACCGTCGTCCCCGCCGTGGGCGGTGCCGTGCTCGACGCCCTCGCCCCCTGGCAGACCGGCGGGACGCAGCTCAACTTCCACGGCTCGGCGCTCGCACCCGCCGATCTGTCCCGCGCGTGGCCGGAGCCGACGCTGCGCAGGCTCGCCGCCCTCAAGGACCGCTACGACCCGACCCGGATGTTCCGTTTCGGGCACGTCGTGCCCCGCGTCTGAACAGCGACCATCCAGCCGTCAGGCCCGTGCTGTTCGTTCACGGCCATCACGCGATATTCGAGTGTCGTCACGAACTCTGAACGATCGCGTGGTGGCCGTCTTCGTGCGAATTTGCCTGCCGAAGATCGCGAAGTGTGTCAGGCGGTGGTGCGGTAGATGTCCCGCTGCCACCCGTCGTGATAGGAGCAGACTCCGTTGAGCCCGCCCGACATGCTCACCATGCCGTCCTTGCACATGACCAGATAGCCCGTCCCGTTGGGAAAGTTCTCGATGCACCGGAAAACCTCGCAGGCGCCGTCCGCCGGCGGATACACCCGGTTTCCCGTCGGGCAGAACGTGAACCCGTAGGTGTTGGGGGGCGCGTCGCAGAGCGGGCCGGTCGGCCCCACGGTGGGCGGCACCGTGGGGGTGGGTGTCGGCCAGGGAGGGGGCGTCGGTGTGGCGGTCACCGTGGCGGTGGCCGTCACTGTGGCGGTGGCGGTGGCGGTGGCGGTGGCGGTGACGGTCGCGGTCACCGTGGTGGTCACGGTCTCGGTCACCGTGATCGTGGTGGTCACGGCGGGGGGCGTGGGTCCCACGGTGACGGTCACCCGGGGCGCGGGGGTGGACTTCGTCGGCTTCGGCTTCGTCGCGGAGACGGAGAAGGTGCCGCTTTTCTTGTAGGTGCCGACACCGAGATACGTCTCCTGCCAGGCCGTCCGCCCGGCGTTCACCGACAGGGCGGTCGTCACCGTCCGGCACTTCTTCTTCAGGCAGACCCGTTGTTTCACGGAGAACCGCCTCTCGGCGCCGTACCCGTTCGTCGCCTGCACCCTGAGGTAGGACTTGCCGCCGACCTTCGTCACGGAGGTCTTGACCACCCGCTTGTCCGCCGCCGTGACAGCGGTGCTCAGCCCGCTGTCCACCGGCGTGGAGGCGCCGCTCACGCCCCCGCCCGCCTCCGTGAAGCTCCTGATCTCCTGCTTGTCACTCGCGGCGGGGCTCACGGCCGAGGCGGAGAAGGTGTCTCGGATGTCGATGGCACCCATCCAGCCGACGACGGCGATCAGGGCGCCAATGGCCGCCACGGACAATACGAAAGCTCTCATACCACCACAAGTATCCCGTATACCAGAATCGCTATTGATAAGTGATTTATTAATACTTATACCACTTACCTCGGCCGGTTTCCGCCGATTGGAACCTTCCACGGCACACGACTCATTTCTTTTCGCCGCAGACAGGAACCGGGTCACCGTGGAGCGGCGTACAGCCGTCTCCACAGGTGCGGCCGGGTACGGCGGGCGCGGACGGCACGGCAGGCATGGCCGCGCCACGACAGCCTCCACCCCGAGGCCTTCGGCGCGCCTCCCCTGCACGTCCGACTTCTCGCCGTACCCGCCGACGAGGACTGACGGCTCGGCCGGGCAGCGTCCCCCTCTCCCGCACCGGAGCGGGCCTCGCCGGGGGACGCGGAGGGCGAGCGGGCGCCGCCGGACGGGGACACGGACGCCGACCGGCCGCCATCGGGCGGACAGGCCGCGTTCGACCGGCTCCGACACACCAAGGCGATCACAAGTGGTGAGATTTTCCGGAGATCCCTGCCGGGCCGCCCGCCGCTCCGGCAGGGACGACTCGCCTTCCGACCCTCTCAAAAGCCCCTGAAATCATGATCGACCCGGTATCGATATATTAATTACATCCCACCACGCCTTTCGCACGCAGAAAGACGGCGAAGGCCGGAAATTAAAACACCCTTATCGTTTTCGACGTCAATTTTTATTGGACCGTCGTCGTGCACGCGTTGTAATTTCGCCACAACGCCCATATCCGAGCCTCACGTCCCGGAGTGAACAATGCACACGACCGAGCGTTCGTCGCCCGCGCGCCCCAGGAGCGGGCTCGCCGTCGTCGCCATCTGCTTCTTCACCATCGTCTTCGACGGCTACGACCTGATCGTCTACGGGTCGGTCGTTCCCAGCCTGCTCGGCAACCAGGAATGGGCACTCACTCCGGCGCAGGCCGGGGCGATCGGCAGTTACGCGCTGATCGGAATGCTGATCGGCGCGGTCGTCGCAGGAATGATCACCGACGTGGTCGGACGGCGCAAGATAATCCTCGTCAGCATCGCGTGGTTCTCCGTCGCGATGGCACTCTGCTCCACGGCGTCGTCCCCCGAACTTCTCGGCCTTTTCCGCTTCGTCGCGGGTCTCGGTCTCGGCGGCGTCGTACCGACGACGATCGCCCTGACCGTCGAATACGCCCCGAGAAACCGGCGCAATCTCTACAACGCGCTCATGTTCTGTGGTTATCCGGTGGGCGGCTGCCTGACCGCGCTGGTGGCGATGGCGCTTCTCGCCGAACACGGCTGGCGGGTGATGTTCCTGGTCGGGGCCGCGCCCATCGTGCTGATCCTGCCGCTCGCGATCTGGCTGCTTCCCGAGTCGGCGAGCTACCTGCTCGCGCGGGGACGCCGGGCGGAGGCCGAGGCGGTGGCCGCCCGCTACGGGCTCGACCTCGGCAACGGTCACAGTGAGCCCGGTGAGCCCGGCGAGCCGCGCGACAGGAAGGGCTTCACACTGCCGTTCCGGCGGGGCTACCTCGCCGCCACCCTGCTCTTCGGTGCGGCCAGCTTCTGCGGCCTGCTGCTGGTCTACGGTCTCAACACCTGGTTGCCGCAGATCATGCGCCAGGCCGGTTATCCCCTCGGCCCCTCACTGCGATTCCTGCTCGTCCTGAACATCGGAGCGATCGTCGGCACCATCGTGATGTCCGTCCTCGCCGACAGGATCGGGGCCAAAGCCATCACGGTCTGCGCCTTCCTCGCCGCCACCGTGTCCATCTACCTGATGAGCTTCGACCTCGGCACCGGCCTGCTGATGCTCTGCGTCGCCGTCGCGGGACTCGGCAGCGTGGGGACCCAGATCCTGGTCAACGGCTACGTCGCGATCTTCTACCCGGCTGCGGGCAGGGGCTCGGCCCTCGGCTGGACGCTCGGGGTGGGCAGGGCCGGTGCGATCGCCGGACCGCTCCTGGGCGGCTGGCTGCTGGGTTCCGGGCTCGGATTCGAGTGGAACTTCTACGGGTTCGTCCTGCCCGCCCTGCTGGGCGCGCTGTTCATCGCCGCGATCCCGCGTGCCGGCCGCCGCCGGCGGGCGTCGGCGGTCGAGACGCTCCCCGTGGAAAGCGGTGCGCTCGGCACCATCCCGTCCCAGAGGCGGGCGCAGACCTCCCACGAGGTCATGCGGTGACGAACCCGTCGAGGGAGTCGGGAAAACACCTTCGGAGGGGTGGCGGCCGGACCGCCACCCCTCCGAACCGCTGCCCCCTCGGAGAACCGAACCGCCATCCCTCCGAACCGCTGACCTCTGAAACGCCGAACCTTCGAATCTTCGAAACACGAAAGCGTCGGACCACGGAAGCGTCGGACCACCAGACCGCCGGAACACCGAACTTTCGGTGAACGCGCCTCTCGTACTTTGGGCCGATTCAGATCGGTACGACCTCTCGTACCATGATGGGGTGCTCCCCCTTGTGCGATCCGTGTGGGATGAGCCCCGTCCCCCCGACCCGCCGGCGCGGGTGTGGCGGGACTGGGCGCTGGTGGGACTGCTCGTGCCGATCGCACTGCTCGAAGGAGCGTTGCGACCGGATCTTCCGTCGCGGGTCCTCTCGGTGGCGGTCACCATCGGGCTGGTCCCGACGCTGTTGTGGCGCCGGACCAGACCGCTGCTGGTGGTCGCGATCGTCTTCGGCACCACGAGCCTGGCCCCCCTGCTGACCGGCGGCGTCTCCGCGGAGACGAACACGATGGCGTACCTCCTGATCGTGGTGTACGCGCTGGTCCGCTGGGGGTCCGGACGCGAGGTCGCGATCGGGTTGGCGATCGTCCTCGTCGCGGTCGGGCTCTCGATCGTCTTCGGCCGCCTCGCCCCCGCCGACGCGATCGCCGGGTTCGCCGTCGTGTTCTCCGCCGTCGCGCTGGGCGGGACGCTCCGCTATCGGTCGCGAGCGCGGGCGCGCGAGCTCGACCAGGTCAAGCTGCTCGAACGCGAGCAACTCGCCCGCGACCTGCACGACACCGTCGCCCATCACGTCTCGGCGATGGCGATCCGCGCCCAGGCGGGCATCGCCACCTCGGCGGCGCGGCCGAACGCCGCGACCGAGGCGCTGCAACTGATCGAGGCCGAGGCGTCGCGCGCCCTCGCCGAGATGCGCGCGATGGTCCGTGTCCTGCGCAGGGACGAACCCGCCGACCTGGCACCCGGTCGGCGCATCACCGATCTCCGGCACCTCGCGAGCGAGGACTCGTCCGACCTGTCCGTCGAGGTGGAGATCCCGGACGACCTCGGTGACCTCCCCCCGTCGGTCGAGGCCGCGATCTACCGCCTCGCCCAGGAGGCGGTGACCAACGCCCGGCGGCACGCCCGGCACGCCACCTACGTCGCGGTCCGCGTCACCACCGACGACACGTCGGTGCACCTGCGGGTGAGCGACGACGGCGAGACCGGTTCCATCCGCCCGCCCGGACCGCCGGGGTACGGGCTCATCGGCATGATCGAACGCGCCGACCTGCTCGGCGGTACCTGTGAGGCGGGCCCGAACTCCAACCGGGGCTGGACCGTCACCGCCGTGCTGCCTCGCACCGGGTCGGCCACATGAGCATCCGGGTGCTCGTCGCCGACGACCAGGAGATCGTCCGTACCGGACTCTCGATGATTCTCGACGCCCAGCCGGACATCGACGTCGTCGGCGAGGCCGCCGACGGGCGGCGAGCCGTCGAACTCGCGCGGCGCCTGCGCCCCGACGTGTGCCTGTTCGACATTCGCATGCCCGGTCTCGACGGCATCCAGGCCACTCGCCTTCTCGCGGGGCCGACCGTCGAGGACCCGCTCGCCGTCGTCGTCATCACCACGTTCGACCTCGACGAATACGTCTACGCCGCGCTGAGGGCCGGCGCGCGGGGTTTCCTGCTCAAGGACGCGGGCACCGTCCTGCTCACCCAGGCCATCCACGCCGCCGCGAACGGCGACGCGCTCATCGCCCCGAGCATCACCGCTCGGTTGCTCGGCGCCTTCGCCGAGACCGGACCCACCTCAGCGGTGTCGCAACCCGTCGAGGCGCTCACGGACCGGGAGGAGCAGATCCTCGTCGCCGTGGCGCGGGGACGGACCAACAACGAGATCGCCGACGAGTTCCACATCTCGCTCAGCACCGTCAAGACGCACATCGCCAGCCTGATGGCCAAGCTCGGCGCCCGCAACCGCGTCGAGATCGCGATGTGGGCCTACGAGACCAGGCGCGTCAAGAGCTGATCTCGCCGCGGTGACGGGTCCCTCGGCACGGCGGCGCGGGAAGGGCCGGAGACACCTGGCCGATCATCCATCGATCGGGCGTACTTTCGCCCGATGAGCTCCTCGCGGAGCCCTCCTACATTGATTTTCGTGGCACGGGACACGCTCGATGCCACCCGGCAGGCGCCTCCGCCTCACCCGATGCCGGACACGACATCGGTCCACGAGTACGGCGCTCCCCGGCGGATCCGCACCCACCCGCGATGGATGAGGAGAATGCGTTGAAGGCTTTTGTTCTGCGCTCGTACGGCTCACCCGATGTCCTCGACCTGACGGACGTCGACATGCCCGTTCCCGGCGACGACGAGGTGCTCGTCCGGGTGCGTGCCACCTCCGTCCAGCCCTACGACTGGCACATCATGAGAGGCGAGCCGTATGCCGCGCGCCTGATGGGCGGCGGCCTCCTCGGGCTGCGCAAGCCGAAGATCGACATTCTGGGCGCCGACATGTCCGGGCAGGTCGAGGCCGTCGGCAGGAACGTGACGGGCTTCCGCCCCGGCGACGAGGTGTTCGCACTGCTCAAGCAGGGTGGCCTCGCCGAGTACGTGTGCGTCGGACAGGACGCGCTCGCGCCGAAACCTCAGAACCTGTCGTACGAGCAGGCGGCGGCGGTACCGATGGCGGGCATCAGCGCGCTGCTGGGCCTGCGCGACGAGGGACGGCTGCAGCCGGGACAGAAGGTCCTCATCAACGGGGCCTCGGGAGGCGTGGGGACGTTCGCCGTGCAGATCGCCCGGGCGCTCGGCGCGGAGGTCACCGGCGTCTGCAGCACCAGGAAGATGGACCTGGTCCGGTCGCTCGGCGCGGACGAGGTCATCGACTACTCCAAGGAGGACTTCACCCGGAGTGGAAAGCGCTACGACCTCCTGCTGGACATCGCGGGGGGCCACTCGGTCTCGGCGTGCCGGCGGGCGCTGACTCCCAAGGGGGCCTACGTCCTCATCGGCGGGCGGTCCGGCCGGTGGCTGCGGCCCATGAGTCACATGTTCACCGCACTCGCGGTCTCGCCGTTCGTGTCCCAGAGGGCGGCCATCGTGGACGCGACCCGGGGCGTGGGGAACAGGCAGAACCTGATCACGCTGACCGAGCTCATCGAGGCAGGGAAGGTCACCCCGGTCATCGATCGGGGCTACCCGTTCAAGGACACCCAGACGGCCGTCCGATACCAGGAGGAGGGGCACGCCCCGGGAAAGGTCATCATCACGCTCTGAGACCCCCGCCCTCCCGAGACGCCCGACCCGCCACGCGCACGACGACCACCTCCCGCGAGCGACCGGAACATTCGAGATCCTCCTGTTCCCGAGCGACGCGGGAGGCCGGCCGCCGGCCGGAACCGCCCGGGTTCCGGTTCGCGTACCGCCGTCGGTGGTTCATCTCATGCGATCACGTCGGCGGGTGGAGCGAGCGGGGCCGCCTGCCGGCTGAGCCTGAGGACGGCCTTCGCCGTTCGCGGGTCGGCGGCGGGGGCGAAGGGGGTGACGGGCCGGGCCTTCGGCCCGATGACGAGGCCGGTCCGCCCGTCGAGCGAGGCGTCGGCCGCGGCGAGGATCGACGGCCGTGCCGCCACCGACGCGGGACCGGACGTGGCGCGTTCGAAGACTCGCCGGACCAGCGGCCAGAGCAGCCGCAGCCCCGGCGAGACGATTTTGGGCGACCGCATGGTGCCGTCGGTCATGTCGGTGGCCGCGCCACCCGGATCGGCCGCGAAGACCGAGATGCCGGTGCCGCGCAGCCGTTCCGCCAGATCCAGGGTGTAGGCGAGGTTGGCGAGCTTCGCCCGGCCGTACCAGTGGAAGCCGTAGTAGCCGCCCGGGGGCTCGATGGCATCGAAGGAGCGCTTGGCCGTCCGGATCGATCCCGAGGTGATGTTCACGATCCGGCTCGGCCCGCCGGCACGGAGCGGCTCCAGCAGCAGCTCGGTCAGCAGGTACGGCGAGAGGTGGTTCACGGCGAACGACGCCTCGATCCCGTCCACCGTCTGTCGCCGGTCGGCGAACATCGCCCCGACGTTGTTGACCAGAACCTTCAGCGGCCCTTCCTCGGCGAGGCCGGCCGCGAGCGCTCGTACGGCGTCGAGCGAGGCGAGATCCGCGGCGACGAACCTCGCCGCCGGACCGGTCGCCACCGCGTCGATCCGCTCGACCGCGCGGGCGCCCCGCTCGGCGTTCCGCCCCACCACGGTCACCTCGTAACCGATCGCCGCGAGCCCCATCGCGGTCTCCAGGCCGATCCCCCCGGTCCCCGCCGTCACCACAGCCCGTTTCTCCATGGCTCCGCCCTCCACTCGCCGATCCTTACCGGATAGTCATCCGTTTCCTGGTTCGTACCGTAGCACAAACGGATGGCTATCCGATTAGAGGGAACGGGCATGCGGCGGCGTGTCTCCGTACCTGGATTTCCCGACCGCCGCCACCGGAGGCGAGCTTTCAACGGCTCCGGACCGCCGCCGGCGCGGGGATCGGCCCCTCAGATGTCCCGGACACCGTCGGCAAGCCGGGCCGGTCCTCGAAATCGGCGCGGTAGGCGGCCATTCGGTCCCTCAACACGGGAGGCGACCTTTCGGCCCCTCAACACGAAGGGCAGCCTTCAACGCGGCGGGGGACGCAGCCCCTCAAGGAGAACGTCGAGATAGAGCCGCGCGTGCCTGGCGTCATCGTCACCGGAGCGGATCGCGTGCTCGACCCCGCAGAGCAGGCGGCGGATGTCGTCCGCCTCGACATCATGCCGGACGACCCCCGCGTCGCGGGCACGGTCGAGCAGTTCCGCGACGGCCCGGTCGAGCTCGGCCTTCATCGCCGAGGTCCGCGCGTCGGCGTCGCTGGCGGATCCGAGCACCGCCGCGAACCCGGCGTCGTTCAACGCGTGTTCGAGAGCGAAACGCAGGAGACGGTGCAGACCGGCACGCGCGTCCTCGTCGGCCGCCGCGACCTGCGCCTCGTCGACGAACTGCTGAAAGCGCTCGGCGAGCAGTGCTTCCAGCAGCGCGTGCCGGTTGGGGAAATGCCGGTACACGGTCCCGACGCCCACCCCCGCGAGCCGGGCGATGGTGTTCAGCATGAGCGAGTCGTCGCCTGCGGCCAGCTGCTCCCTCGCGACCTGCAACACCCGTGCGCGGTTGCGCGCGGCGTCCGCGCGCAACGTCGTCTCCCGCTCAGCACCGGGTGTCACGACCTCAGCCTAACGGTTCACCGGTCAGGCACCGCGCGGCGCCGACGAACAGCGGTGGATGGTGACGAATGGTGACATGGTCACCGCGTTTCCGACGCACACCGGACCCTGCCGAACCCTCTGCCGCCCCGGAGGCACCCGCCTGGACGTAGGTGCCGCCGCACACGGCGCCGAAGGGTCCCCGCGACTTCCAGCTGAAAGGGGATTTTGAGTCGTTTGTAACATCTGAGGATCCCGGCCCACTTCCCGGTGTCGAAGCAATCATCCGGGACGAAGGGGGGCCAGGCGGTGACGGACGAGTCACAGCGGTTCACCACGATGTATGACGAATGCCGACAACGGGTCTGGGCCTACGTGGTCAGCCAGGCGGGCAGGCAGATCGCCGACGAAGTGGTGAGCGAGACGTTCGCGATCGCCTGGCGGCGGTTCGACGACATGCCCGAGCCCGCCCTGCCATGGCTGCTGGGCGTGGCACGCAACGTGCTTCGCGACAACGTCCGCGCCGAGATCCGGCGCGAGTCGCTCGCCCGCGAGCTGCGCGCGTGGACCGAAGAGGATCACGCCGACCAGGTCGCAGAACGCCTCGCCGTCATGACCGCGCTCGCCTCGTTGAACCAGGACGAACGCGAACTGCTGATCCTGGTGGCCTGGCAGGGACTCACGCCGCGCGACGCGGCACGCGTCATCGGCTGTTCCGCCGCGACCTTCCGCGTACGGCTCCATCGGGCCCGCAAGCGGCTGGTCCACGCGATGAAGTCGGCATCGGCGATCCGCCCCCGGCCCCGGGTGCGCAATCTCAGTGAGGAGTGGTCTTGAACCCGATGGACCAGCTGCGGGCGGCCCGCCCGGCACATCTCGACACCCCGGCCGACGAGCACACCCGTGCCGCCGAGCTCTCCTACGCCATGTCACAGCCCAGGACGGGGCGCACCCGCAAGGCCGGTATCCCCAGGCCGGGGTGGGCGCTCGGCCTGGCGGGCGTGGCCGCCGCCACCGCCGCGGCCGTGACGATCGCCACGACCGGCGGCACCACACCGCCTCCGGGCTCCCCGATCGCCACGGACCGGCAGCCGACGACGCACTCGTCGGAGCCGGTGGCGCGGCTGTCGGCCAGGCAGCTCCTCCTCGTCGCGGCCGAGTCGTCGCTCAAGGCCCCCCAGGGCAGCGGGGCCTACTGGTACGTCGAGAAAGTGAGCGGCGACGCCCAGCAGGTGGGCACCAGGACGCGGTACACGGTGGACAGCCTGGGCCGCAGCCGGACGTGGATCGCCCGCTCGCCCGAGCGGGAAAGCTGGTGGGTGTCCCAGAACCTCGGCACCAAGCCCGCGTCCGGCTCGGAGGAGGCCTGGAAGCGGGACGGCTCGCCGTCCACGTGGACGGTGAGCGTGAACAAGAACGCCGACACCAAGGAACAGTTGATCATCGAGGCCAAGGGCGGCAAGCCCTTCGGCAACGCGATCAACGACGGCGACAAGGTCGCCGACCTGGCCGGCGAGAACGTCTCGATGGCCGAGCTCCAAGATCTGCCCACGACCGCGGCCGAGCTGAAGGCGTACCTGCTCAAGGGGTACCGGGGGCACGGCACCGAATCCACGGGCGACCCGCAGGACGCCGACTCCTGGCTCTTCCAGGTGACCGCGGGCCTGTTGAGCGACATGCCCGTCAAGCCCGCCGTCCGGGCCGCGGCCTATCAGGTGCTCGCCGGGCTGGACGGCGTGCGGTCGCTGGGTGAGGTGACCGACGCGCTGGACCGCAGGGGCGAGGGCATCGCCCGTACCGAGAAGTGGCCCACCGGCGAGTTCGAGCGCCAGCTCGTCGTCGACCCGCGGACCGGCATCCTGCTCACGGACCGGTTCGTCGCCGTCGCCCCGACCGGAACCTACGGCTGGGCGAAGCCGGGCACCGCCGTCCACTGGAACGCGATCGTCAAGGCCGAGTGGACCGACCGGGAGCCGGTCAAGCCGTAACCGCGAGGTGTCTCAGCCTCCGTTCAGGACGCGTTTCACCCATTCCAGCGACCCCGTGCGAAGCGCCTCGTCCGCGAGGCGCTTCGCCGACGCCGTCTTCAGGGCGGCGAGTGAGCTGTCGATCCACGGCTGGACGTTCTGGTGGCCCTGCTCGCGGTACTCGATCGCCTGGATCAGGCATTCGAGCTTGTCGGCGTCCCGGGCGCAGACCGCTTCGAGACTGGCCTTCTCCTCGTACTCGCCGACCGCGCCGCTCACCATCTCCGCCACCGGCCCGGGAACCCCGCGTACCTGGTCGGCGGTGACCTCCTCGTTCGGCGTCGCCTTCAGGTACAGCTTGCCGAGATAGGGGATGTCGGTGATGCGGGTCTCCTGCGTGTCGTGGAAGAGGCTCATGAACGCCGCACGCTCGGGGTTCCCGCCCTCCAACGCCGTGATCACACTCGCGATGATCGCCGTCCTGAAGGAGTGGTCGGCGATGCTCTCGGGGTCCCGTACCCCCGCGACCAGCCAGCCCGTGCGCCGGTAACGCTTGAGCAGCCCGATCTCGTACAGCAGGCCCGTCAGATTCGACAGTTCCTCCGCCATGGAAATCCCTTCTCCCCCTCGGTGGATCATGCGCGGCGCGTAGCCGACCATCCCGTTTCCGGCGTGGACCGCGGTCGCCTCCTCCAGCGTACGGATGGCCGCTTCCCTGAGCGTCGCCCGTGGTCCGCGTGTCCGGCGTCGGGCACGCGGACCACGGGCGACGCTCACATGAGAGGTCCCCCTCTCGTGCCGTCAGGTCGTCTCCGGGCGATCAGGAGACCGGTCCGCCTCCCGCGCGGGGGCGTCGGTCGAGTCCGACACGGCCTCCGCACCCGGCTCGGCCGCCCCCGCCGCGGGGACCGTACCGGCCGAGCCCGGGGCGGCGGGCGCGAGAGCGTCGACCACCTCCGGCAGGGCGGGCGCGGCGTCCCCGCGCGACTTCTCCAGCGCGCGGATGAGGGACTGCGCGTCGTAGGGGCCGACGTGCCGACGGCCGTTGACGAAGAGCGTCGGCACCGCCGTGATGCCCATCGCCTCGGCGTCCAGCATGTCGTCGCGGACCCTGCCGGTGACCTCCGGTGCCGTGAGGTCCCGCTCGAACCTCTCCATGTCGAGTCCGAGGTCGCGCGCGAGACGGATGATGTCGGACGGCCGCTGGTTCTCCTGGTCCGCGAACAGGCCGCGCTCGAACTCGAAGAACTTGCCCTGAAGCGCCGCGGCCTCGGCCGCCTCGGCGCCCGCGAGGGCGTTCGGGTGATACTGCGTGAGTGGCGCGTGGCGCCAGACGTATCGGAGTTCGTCGCCGAGGACCTCGTGCACCTCCAGGATGGAACCGGATGCCTTGAGGCAGAAGCCGCACTGGAAGTCGCCGTACTCGACGATGGTGTAGGGCGCGTCCACCGGTCCGAAGACGTGGTCCCGCCTCGGATCGACCGGGCGGGCGAGCGCCGCCTCGGAGTCGGGTCCCGGGCGCAGGGCGTCGGAGATACGGAAGATCACCGTCGCGATGAGGAGGGCGATGACGGATGCCGCGAGCACCCCGACGCGCGCCTCGTTCTGTGCCGCCGGGTCGTCGATCGCGAGGTCGACGATGAACAGCGAGATCGTGAAGCCGATGCCGCACAGCGCGGCCCCGCCCGCGACGCGGTCGAGCGTCAGCCCGGGTCCGAGCTCTCCGAGTCGCAGGACGCGAAGGATCGCGGTGGAGCCGAAGACGCCGACGAACTTGCCCGCCACGAGGCCGGCCACGATTCCCCAGGTCAGGGGCGATCCAAGCGCGGCGGCGAGGTTTTCCCGACTGATCTCGACGCCGACGTTCGCCAACGCGAACAGGGGCAGGATGACGTAGGCGACGTACGGGGCATACGCCGACTGGAGCCGTTCGTTGATCGAGATCGACTCCCGCAGGCTGTTCGCCGCCGCGCGGGCGTACGCGGTGTTCGGTGACTGACGGAACACCCGCGCGAGGTCGAGAGCGTGCTCGACGTCCCGTCGATCGGGCCGGTAGACCGGTACGAGAAGGGCGATGGCGACGCCTGCCAGGGTGGGGTGCACGCCCGAGGCGAGGAACGCCAGCCAGACGATGATCGCCAGCGTGCCGTACACCGGACCGCGCCCGCCGCGCAGGTACCGCGTGAAGTAGACGCCCGCGAGCCCGGCCGCCGCGACGATCAGCGGGAGGGGGTCGAGGTTCTCGGTGTACATGATCGCGATGATGCTGAGCGCGCCGATGTCGTCGACCACCGCGAGGGCGAGGAGGAAGACCCTCAGTCTGCCCGGTATCCGCGGGCCGATCAGAGCGAGGGCGCCCACCAGGAACGCGGTGTCGGTCGAGATCACGACGCCCCACGCGTACTCGTGTCCCGACCCCGCGGCGATCAGCACGAACAACAGCGCGGGAATCGCGAGCCCCGCGACGGCCGCGGCCACCGGCACGACCGCCCGGGACCAGCTGGTGAGCTCACCGATCGCGAACTCGCGGCGCACTTCGAGCCCGACGGTGAAGAAGAAGATCGCCATGAACGCGTCGTTCACGAGCGCGTGCAGGGTGAAGTCGAGATGAAGATCGCCGACACCGATGGTGAGGTGCGTGTCCCAGAAGGCGTCGTGTGAGCCGGGAGAGGCGTTCGCCCAGATGATCGCGGCGAAGGTCGCGAGCAGCAGGAGCAGCGCCCCGATCCGGTTCTGGCCCAGCGCACGAACGCGCTCGGCGATCGAACGCGAGGCGACCGAGTGCGCGTCGACCTGCTCAGGATTCGGTGATTGCCGAGTGGTCGTCGAGTTCGCCATACGTCAGGTCCTCGGAACCTCGTGGGGAAACAGCAGGAGCACAACATCCGCTGAAAAACCGTCAGTATATGGCGAAGGTCCGCAACCCCGTAGAGGGACGCGATGTCCCCTGAAAACCGTCAGCACGTGACGACGGCCCGCGACCACGTGGCGACGCGGTAACCGACCGGGGGGCACTCCGGGCCAATCATTGAACCATATGGTTCAATGTTCTATAGTGAACCGTATGGTTCAGCAAGAGGTCCTTGACCGCACGTTCGCGGCCCTCGCAGATGCCACGCGACGACAGATCCTCATCCGGCTCGGCGAGGGGCCCGCCACGATCGGCGAGCTGGCCGCACCGTTCGACATGTCGCTCACCGGCATGAAGAAGCACGTGCACGTCCTGGAGAGCGCCGGACTGGTCACCACGGAGAAGGTCGGGCGATCACGGCAGTGTCGCCTCGGCACCGAACGACTGGAGGACGCCATGTCCTGGATCAGGTTCTACCAGCGGCTCTGGGAACGTCGGCTCGACGGCCTCGACGCCTACTTCACCCTCACGAAGGAAGACGACCAATGACCCAGAACATCGAGACCGATCGGCTTCACCTGAGCCGTGTCCTGCCCGCGAAACCGGAGGAGGTCTTCGACGCCTACACCGACGCCGAGAAGCAGAAGATCTGGTTCAACATCCTCAACGAGGAACCCGGCATCGTCGAGATCGACGTCGACCTGCGCGTCGGAGGCCGGCAGACCGCGGTGTGGGGGCCTGACCGCGAAACCCTGTTCCGAGAGACGCAGACCTTCCTGGTCGTCGACCGCCCGCATCGCCTGGTCACCGAGTCCGTCGGCTCCAGCCCGGACGGCATGACCATGACCACCACGATCGAGATCACGTTCGAGGAGCACGAGGACGGAACGCTCTTCACCGTGACGCAGACCGGATTCCCGACGCCCGAGATGCGCGACTTCTTCGTGGGAGAGGTCCTGCCGGGAGCACTCGACCGGATCGAGACGTACCTGCGCGGCGTACGGACGCGGCCCTGAAGCGGCACTGAAGGAGAGCGCGAAGAGCCGCGATCCGGCTCGACCCGCGGGTCCACGCCTCACCGTAGGCCGGGCCGACCGGAGACCTCGATGTCCGGTCGGCCCGATCCTCGATCGGTGTCATCGCGCTGACGACGACCCGAAAGTCGTCGTCCTGAGCTCCCCGCACGATCGCGGTCACTCTCCGATCGGCCTCGCACCACCTGACGAGATCCCCGCGGTGCGTCGCCTGGCTCGGTCGGGGCCGCCGACGGCGCGGCGGCACTTCGGCGCCTCGCTCAGAGTCACCCAGGCGGAAGGACGTACGGGTTCACCGGCGCCGGTCACCGGTTACGCAGGTACCGCCAGCCCAGCACCCCGTACCAGATCATGATCGGCAGATGGAGGGCGTACCCGAGTTGTTCCAGCGCCACCGTCGGACCATCGGTCCCGGTCGTCCACGGAAGCGCGGCCGCGGCCAGACCTGAGATCGCGGCGATCGCACCGGCGATACGAAGCCAGGGCGGCATCGGGACACCGGCCGCCGCGGCGACGGTGGCGGCGACCCACAGCAGCCCGGCCAGGTTGACCGTCCACTTGGCGGTGAGCATCACCGCCCAGGCCACGGTGGTGACCGCCGGAGCGGTGGGGTGAGCGGCCAGCTGGGTGAGCGCCAGGTTCCCGGCGTCGTGAAGCAGGCCCGCCAGCCCGGCGGCGGCCAGCAGTCCGCCGGCCGGCGTCACCGGATACGGTCCGGACGCCCGGGCGGAGCGGGCGGACATCACGAGCCCGGCCGCGGTCAGTGCCAGCCAACCCAGTACGTCGAAGGCGAGTTCGGTCAGATGCAGCCCGAACCGCTCCCTCACCGCGGCCAGCACCGCATCGGGATCGGCTGAATTCAGGGTCAACCCTGATGGCACCACGATGGCCGCAGCGGCGATCATGGCCACCAACGAGGTCAACAGCAGGACACCGGTAAGCCGGGCTCCAGGGTTCGAATCGGTCATGGACGGTGACGGTAGGACCTTGCCGCAGGGACAGAGTCAACATGCCGGGGAGAGGAGCCGAGGTGTGGCGGATCGGTCAACTGGCGCACATGGTCGGCGTGTCCGAACGTACCCTGCGCCATTACGACAAGATCGGGCTGCTGACTCCCGCCGCAGTGGACCAGGCCACCGGCTATCGCCGGTACGGCGTGGCCGAGTTGTCACGGTTGGAACGCATCCGCGGCCTGCGGCGCCTCGGCCTGCCGCTGCGCCAGATCGCCGATCTGCTGGATGCCCCCGAGACGCAACTGCGACAGGCCCTGTTCGAGATCGTGGCGGGTATCAGGCGTGACATCGACGCTCTGGCCGTCACCGCGGCTCATGCCGAGGACCACCTCGCCACGCCGATGTCGATCCTGCCCCAGGAAACCACGCTGGGCTCTCGCCGCCTACGGGTACGTCGTTCGCGCCTCGACCATCCATCCGAGCTCGCCGCCATCTGCCCGGCACCGCCGGGGACCCTGCTGACCTGGCTGCGCGGGCAGCCGACCGGCGGGTTCACCGCGGCGGTGACCACCGATCGTGACGGCGAGCGGCTCACCCTGCCCGCTCGCACCGTCGTGCGAGCCGTCGTTCCGCCCTCCACGGACGTGGTCCGCGCCGGGCAGGAGCTGTTCGGCTGGTTGCACCGCCACCGCCTGGCCATCACCGGCCCTACCGTGGAAGAACACCTCGTCGACGCCGACGGCGCCCACGCCGTCGTCCTTGAAGTAGCCGTCGGCCCACCGGAGCCCGCAGAGGTTCACCGCCGATCCATCGCAGAAGAAGGAGCGTGCCTGGCCCGGTGCCGCCGCACCGCGTCCCGGTTGGCGCAGCGCGGCGAGCAGTAGCGTTGCCGGCCGCTCCGCGAGACGTCCGCGTAGACCAGCCCGCAGCCGTCGCGTGCGCAGCGCGCCAGCCGTGACATGCCGCGCCCCGTCAGATGCAGGGCGGTGCCCACCGCGACCAGTGCGCGCAGTACGCCGCCGAGCGACAGGCCCGTGTCGCGATAGTGCAGGTGCCAGCCGGTTCCGGCGTGGTCGGTGACGCGGGGATACGCCGCCGAGGTGGCCAGCAGGTCGTTGAGCAGCGCGACCCGTGCGCGCTCGTCGCGGGTGTCGACGATCTCGCACCACTGCTCCGACAGGTTGAGCGCGGCGGCCAGGTCCGCCTCCTCCGGGGGGCGGTCGATGACGAGGCCGGCGTCCGCGCACCGTTTCACCAGGTCGTCGAGGGACGCGGGCGGCACGTTGACCAGGTCCGCCATCAGCAGGACCGCGTCCGCTCCGTAAGGGTTGAGATGCACAATGCCATTACAGCACGCTGGACCCATGAACGACCACGACGAACATGACTGGCACACCCGCTCCCACCACCGCACCAGCGAAGGGCTGGTGCGCTACCAGTCCTGCCACTGCGGCACCTGGCGGGTGCTGTGCGAGGCCCCCGCCCCGCCCGCCGCGGCGGTGGTGGCGTGGAGCGCCTAGGGAGCGCGGTCCGGCCGGGCGCGCCGCCGACACGAATCGTGCGGCGCACCCAAGGGCGGCCAAGGGCGGTCAGGGGTGCTCAAGGGTTCAGGCACCGCTGTCGCCCTCACCGGTCGGCGAGGCCGCCCACGGAGGTACGACCCGCCAAGACGCGACTCCGACCGATCGGCCGCCTGCGGATGAACCACTCGGCCACGGTGAGGTTGATCACCCACCCCGCGGCCACGAGCAGTGCTCTGGGAAACTCGTCGGGCGTCCCGAAAATCAGGAACCACGGCAGGTGTGTCAACGCCTGCGTGCCCGCCCCCAGGCCGATCGCATAACCACGCATCATCCAGGCGCGGTGTCGGGCGATGTCCCGCCGCCGGATCGCGGCGACCCCGAGAACGATGGCCACGACCATGGCGGAGCCGAACACGAGCCGGATGCCGGCGAGAAGATCACCGTCACCGACGGGTCGGGGATAGAACAGGTTCATCCACAGACCGGAAAGCGCCGCGACGAGGCCGCAGAGCACCAGGACCCGCCCGGCGACGCGGTGCCAGCCCGGTCTACGGCCGCGGAAACGGGGGGCGAACTGGAAAGCTCCCAGAACGCTGTACACGCTGACGCTGAAAATGTGCAGCACCACGGGCAGAGGTGCCGCGAAGAACCGCGCGTTTCCCGGCGTGATCTCCGCGCCGACCGTCAACTCGGTCAGGCGGACGGCTCCGGCGATCATCGGAACGGCACTGAGCGCGATCAGCGCGGTGGGCAAGAGCCAACCCGGCCGCCGGGAGGCCGCGGCGACGTTGTGGCCACGAACAGCGAAGGTCTCCGCCGTGTTCCGGTCGTCCGTCGACCGGCTGCTTCGCGGTGACTGCGTGGACGGGGGGCGTCCCGTCGAGCTCTCATCGGTCATGGTCCGATCGTGACGACCGGCACCCCGGGCGCTCATCGGCAGGACGGTCCGATCTGAACCGGCCGATCATCCATCGGCAAGCCGTACTTTCGGCCCACGCCGAGCTCCCCGCGGCCCGGAAACCGCTCACTCCCATGTCGTTTTCCCGGCGCTCGCCGAACGACGGGCGAGATGACGGCGACCGGGCGTGGCCACCTCGGGCGCTCCGAGTCTGCCGGCCACCGCGATCGCGGAGGTGTACGCCGGTGAAGGCCGGCGTACACCTCCACACATTTTCCCGTCATTGAGCGGTCTTCAGCCTTCGCCGGGACGGATGAGCCCGCTCTCGTACGCGAAGGCGATGGCCTGTGAGCGGTCGCGCAGCCCGAGCTTGTCCAGCACCCTACCCAGATGCGTCTTCACGGTGGTCTCCCCGAGGTAGAGCCGAGCGGCGATCTCCGCGTTCGACAACCCCCGGCCGACGAGGACGAACACCTCGGCCTCCCGGCCGGTGAGCCGGTCCAACGCCGGGTGCCTGGGCTGCGGTGCCGGTGCCCGCGTGTACCTGCCGATCACCGACGGGACCACCGCCGGATCGAGCAGGCCACGCCCGGCGGCCACCTCACGCAACGCCTCCAGCAACTGCTCGGGGGGCGACACCTTGAGCAGGAAACCCGCGACCCCGGCGCGGAGCGCCCCGTCCACGATGGCCTCCTCGTCGAACGTGGTCAGCACCAGCACCTTGATCTCGGGATGCGCCCCGGCGATCGCGCGGGCGGCCGCGATGCCGTCGAGGCTCGGCATGCGGGCGTCCATGAGCACCACGTCGGGCCCGATCTCGGCAGCCAGCCGCACCGCCTCGTTGCCGTCGGCCGCCTCCCCGACGACCTCCATGTCCGGCTCGTCGGAGATCAGCATGCGCAGTCCGGCCCGCATGATCGCCTCGTCGTCGGCCAGCAGCACCCGGATCATCGTGTCTCCCCTGCGAGCGGGAAGCGCGCGTACACCTCGAAGCCGCCCTCGGCGCGCGGCCCGGCACGCAACTCCCCGCCGAACATGCCCACCCGTTCGCGCATCCCCACCAGGCCGTGCCCGCCGCCCGGCCCCGGCCTGGGCTCGGTGGTACCCCGCCCGTCGTCCACCACCCGGACGCTGACTCCGACCGGCTCGTACGTCACGGTCACCGTCGCGGTCGCCGCCTCCGCGTGGCGCAACACGTTCGTCAACGCCTCCTGGACGATCCGGTACGCGGACATGTCGACGCCCAGCGGCAACGAGATCGGCGTACCGGACACCGTGGACGTGGCCTGGAGTCCCGCCGAACCCACCTCCTTCACGAGGTCGTCGATCCTCCGCAGAGACGGAGGCGGAGCCAGCCGCTCCGCCTCGTCGGGACGCAGGAGGTCGACCACCTGGCGCAACTCGGTGACGGAACGCCGACCGAGCTCCTCCACCTGCGACAGCGCTTCATGCTCGACCGGCCGGTCGGCCAACCGACGCCGTACCACCCCGGCCTGCATGGTCATCACGCTGACCGTGTGCGCCACCGCGTCGTGCAGCTCGCGGGAGATGCGGGCGCGCTCCTCGGCCACCGCCGCCCGTGCCCGCGCCTCCCGCTCGGTAGCCAGCTCCGCGGCAAGCGCGGCCAGCTGGCGAGAGCGCGACTGCTCCCGCCGCAGCAACGTACCGAGACCCCAGGCGGCCCCCACCAACGCACCGAAGAAGACGAACTCCCAGATCCCCTCGCCACCCCAGACGAGCGCGACCGCCGGAACCGCGGCGGCACACACCGACGCGGCGAGGGAACGACGAGGTTCTGCCCGGTAGGCCGCGTGAACCACGAGCACGAGTTCGGCGATGAGCTGGGCCCCGCCCACGCCTTCCGCGCCGGTCAGCACCGCGTACGGGAACGACAACATCGCCACGGACATCGCGATGATCGGATAGCGCGCCGCGAGCGGAAAGCAGAGCGCCAGCACCAGGCTGAGCCCGACGACCGCGAGCCGGTCATCGGCGCCTCGCGGGTCGCCGTACACCTCGACCAACGCGAGGACGGCGAACAGCACACCCGCCGCAGCGCCCGCGAGCAGCCGTCTTTGGCGACTCCATGGTGTGCCCATGCCCGCTCCTCCCGTCGTCGGCACACCGACGGTAACGAAAGGGGTCGACCCGCGGATCAGACCCGAGAAGGACGGCAGAGGGTCGCGGGTCCTCCCCGGAGAGGACCCGGCGGCCGGTGGGGTGACTCGGAATCGCATCTTGGACGGCCCGCTAAGCCGATCCGGCCGACCGGTGCGCGCTCATAGCGTTACGGCAGCTCAAGAGACACCCGAAAGGACACACCCCATGGACGCCACGTCCGCCGCCTCCGCTCCGTTGCGCCGCCTCGCCGGCATCGCGCTCGTACTCGCCCCCGTCCTGATGTTCGGCGGCATGCTCACCTCGCCGCCGCAGGTGGACGACTCATCCGCAGGGTATCTGGCCTCGCTCGCCGCCGACCACGGGCTGTCGTTGCTGTCGGCGAACCTGCTCCACTACGCCTGGGTGCTCATCGCGCTCGGCGTACCGGCGACCCTCACGCTGCTCCGCGGCCGGAGAGGCCGGAACCTGACGGCGACCGGCGTGGCACTGTCCATGTTCGGCGCCATCCAGATGTCCGGCTTGCTGTTGTCCGACTGGTTCACCACCGTCATGCCGAACACGGTGCCGCTCGCCGACGCGGTGAAGGTGTTCGACACCGTCACAGCCGACCCGACCCTCGCCGTGTGGCGACTCACCGGAATCCTGTGCGGCGTCGTCATGCTCCCGCTGCTTCTGGCCGGGCTCGCCCGGGCGGGAGTGGTCGGTTGGTGGACGGTGCCGGTGATCCTGCTGCCGTTCGTGGCGGCCGCGGCGCTGCCCCCGGTCGTGGGCGCCATGGTGGCCTTGGCCTGCTACGCGCCGCTGGTGCTTGTGGGGGTGCGGCTCCTGCGCCGCTCAGCCGCCGACGTGGTCCGGGCGGAGGTCCTGGCCACGTCGGTCCCGGCCACTTGATCGGAACAAGGAAGCCGGCGCCGCTGCGGCGCCGGCTTCCTTGTGTGTGGCCTGAGGTTCCCCCAATGGTCCGGACACCGTCGGTGTGCCATCAGGTTCCAGCGTCCGGCATCGGCTCCCTGGATCGACGAAAGGGCGGCAGCGAACCGCGCAGACGTCACGGCTCATGCCCGGGAATCGAGCGCGAGCCGTGGAGGAAGAATCTGGAGAGCCACTCCTCGGCCGGGATCAGGCCCCGTCCGGCAGGGCGGCCCACTCGAACAGGTCACCCAGCTTGACGCCGATGCCGCCGGGCGTGCGTCCAGGTGGTCTGTGACATGCGGAGTCCTGCTCCTGCCCGCGATGGCCTGGTCGCCGACGCGACCGCGGGCAGGAGAGGACCGTCATGAGCCCGCAGACGCCGAGAGGCGCCGCCGCGGGCCCCGGAAACCGCGGCGACGCTCCATGATCAGCCGGTGTAGGCCGGTCTGACGACGACGGCCTCCCTCGGGACCGGCCTCGGCTCCTCGACCGTGGGCCGGCGCTCGGCCGGGGCCGGGGAGGGTGAGGCGGACGACTGCCTGGGATCGGCCGCGGCCGTACCGGAAAAGGCCGCGAGGCCCGCGGCCAGAGCCATCGCCGCGCTGAAGCCGATGAGCGTGGCTTTGATCTTCATATGGATTCCCCTGTTCATTCGAGTCGGGCCTCAGCCCTTGATGACGACCGGAGTACCGATCGCCAGGTTCTCCGCCATCCACCTGATGTCGTCGTCGCCGACCCGGACGCAGCCGTGGCTGGCCCGTGTGCCGATGGCGGACTGCTTGTTCGTCCCGTGGACCGCCAGCTGGCCCGGGCCTCCGGCGAAGCTCTTCAGCACGGGCGAGAAGCCGCTCAGCCCGAAGGCGTAGGCGCCGTAGGCCCCGCCGTCGTCGACGGGTTTCACCAGCTCGGTGAAGAAATAGCGACCCGGAGGCGTCGGCGTTCCCGCCTCACCCGTCGCGACCTTGCCCGTCCTGACGGCCCGGTCGCCGTCGTAGACCGTGAACCTGAACGCCCCGCGGTCGATCTCCACCCGGTGGGAGGTCTCCGCGAGCGTCACGTCGGTGGCCCTGATCCAGCCCTTGCTGCCGTTCGGCCGGACCGGCAGCAGCACCCGCAGCCACTCACCCTCGTCACGGTCCACCAGGAAGACCCGCGTCGCGCCGTAGTCGTTGGGGCTCGTGATCGTCCGCTGGACCATCCCCTCCTTGTTCCGGTAAATCGTGATCCGAGCCCCCTTGACGCTCGCGATCTTCGATCCGACGCCGCTCGCCGACTCCGACCGCGGGCCGCCTGTCGCCGGCTCCGACCGCGCGCCACCGCTCGGAGGCTCATGCCGTACGGCGCCGCGCGCGTCGGCCGCACAGCCGGTCAGCAGGAGGACGAGTGTCGCCGCGGCGGCCGTACCGAGCAGGTTGGTTCTCACCCGCCACAGCCTCGCGACAGAATGTGTGAAACCTGTTTGGTTGTCATGCAGATCCCATATGCACCCCTGGCATGCGCATAACCTCAGGTCATGTGCGCGTACGTACTGGTCGCCGAGGACGATCCCAAGCAGGCCGAACTGCTCAGGCGGTATCTGGAACGGGAGGGCCACGAGGTCCTCGTCGTGCACGACGGGCGTTCCGCGATCGACGAGGCCCGGCGGGCGGATCCCGGCCTCGTGGTGCTCGACGTGATGATGCCGAAGGTCGACGGGCTGGACGTCTGCCGGGTGCTACGTGCCGAGTCCGACCTGCCGATCCTGATGCTGACCGCCAGGTCCACCGAGGACGACCTGTTGCTGGGGCTCGACCTCGGCGCCGACGACTACGTGGCCAAGCCGTACAGCCCCCGTGAGCTGATGGCCCGCGTGCGAACGCTGCTGCGCCGTACCGGCAAGTCCCAGGACGCCGACCGGCGACTGTTCCAGGCGGGCGATCTGGTCGTGGACCCGATCAGGCACACCGTCACCGCGGCGGGCACGCCGGTGGAGTGTACGCTCGCGGAGTTCCGGATCATCGAGACGCTGGCCGCCGAGCCGGAACGGGTGTTCACCAGGAAGCAGTTGCTGGAGCGTGTCCACGGCTTTGACAGGTTCATCACCGAACGCACGGTCGACGTGCACGTGATGAACCTGCGCAGGAAGATCGAGCCTGATCCGCGCCGCCCGGTCCGGTTGCTGACCGTGTACGGCGTCGGCTACAAGCTGACCCACGCATGAGGTCGCTGTTCGTCAGGCTGCTCACGAGTTCGGCCGTCGTGGCGGTCTGCTCGATCAGCGCGACGGCGTGGCTGGCCGCGAGCAGCACCTCCGGCGCCATCCAGCGCGAACAGGGGCAGACGCTGGCCAGCGACGCCCAGATCAACAACAACCTGCTCGGCTACGCCTCCCACCATCCGGACTGGTCGGGCGTCGCCGTCACCGTACGTGATCTCGCCGCCCGGCACAGCCGTCGCATCGCGTTGACCACCGAGAAGGGCACCCTCATCGCGGACTCGGCGACCGCCGGGACCCCACTGCCCTCCAGGGTGTCGGCCGTCGTCGACCCGCTGGCCGTGGACGTGACCCTGGTGCCCGGGGCGGCCAGGGACCGGATCGATCCGCGCGCGGTGGGTCCTTTCCTGCTGCCCGCCTCCGAGCGCGCCCGGCTGGTCAAGGCCGTCGACAACTACGCCATCTGCGCCGGCCGTGTCAGACAGACCGTACAGATGACCGTCTCGAACACCGGCCGACCCGTCGTGACGACGACCGCTATGGAGGCCGGCCAGGAGCCACGCCCGGTGCCGCGCGAGTTCCCCGTGCTGAGGGACGTCTGCGACGCCACTCCCTTCAGCGCGCCGACGCGCACCGAGAAGACCGCGTTGAAACAGCTCAACCACCTGGTCGGCAGGTGCCTCAAAGGCAAGAGCAAGGAACGGGGCTCGGTCGGCCTCGACTTCGCCTGGGTTTCCAAGGAGAGGCGGCCTCCTGACGCGGAACCCGATCAGACGATCTCGTCCTGCATCGTCACCGCCCGCAAGGAGCAACTCGATCCCTACGTCGCCCCCGCGGCCTACCTGTACATCGGCTCCCTCGCCGAGGCCACCGGCCAGCGCTTCCCGCTGCCCTCGATCGCCGGCGCCGCCCTCCTCGTGCTCGTGCTGACCGTGGGCGTGAGCGTCATGGCGGCCCGGCGCCTGGTCATGCCCGTCAACGCGCTCACCCACGCCGCGCGACGGATGCGTGACGGGGACAGCTCCGCCCGCGTCACCGTCAGGACGACCGGCGAGATCAACGAGCTCGCCACGGCGTTCAACGAGATGTCGGAACACCTTCAGCGCATGGAGGAGCAGCGCAAGGCCATGGTCAGCGATGTCTCCCACGAGCTGCGGACCCCGCTGAGCAACCTCAGGGGGTGGCTGGAGGCGGCCCAGGACGGCGTCGCCGAGCTCGACCCGGCGCTGATCGCCTCGCTGGTCGAGGAGATCCTGCTGTTGCAGCACATCGTCGACGACCTTCAGGAGCTCGCCCTCGCCGACGCGGGCAAACTCCGTCTGCACGTCGAACCCGTTCACCTCGGCGACCTTCTCGACCAGGTGGCCACCGCTCACCGAAGCCGGGCAGAGGCCGCGGGGCTCACCCTGACCACCGCCGTCATCGGCGACCCCTCGCTGACCGCGGATCCGGTACGGCTCCGTCAGGCCGTCGGCAACCTGGTCGCCAACTCCCTGCGCTACACGCCACCCGGCGGGCACATCACGCTGTGCGCCCGCCAGGACGGCGACCGGGTCGTCATCGAGGTGACCGACACGGGGGTCGGGATCCGCGCCGAGTATCTCCCCCACGTCTTCGACAGGTTCTGGCGAGCCGAGAAGTCCCGCAACCGGCGGACCGGGGGCAGCGGACTCGGGCTCGCCATCGTGCGCAACCTGGCCGAGGCGCACGGCGGCACGGCCACGGCCACCAGCGTGCCAGGCGTCCGCACGACGTTCACCCTGCGTCTTCCTTCGTAGGAACATCGGCGGGTGTTGCCCAGGGCGTGACGGCACATGGGTCTTCCAGACGACCCACCAGGCGATGTGCGTCGACTGATCAAGGTTCGGCAGATCGGCGGTCGAACCATCACAGGTGCCAGCCGAGCAGGTTCCAGTGCCGGCAGAACCAGAGGAGGGCGAGCAGTCCCGCCAGCACGACCACCTGGTGGCCGCGGGCCAGGACGCCCGCGCGCCGCCAGGCCCTCACGGTGGCGGCGATCGCGGCGACGGTGAGTGCGAGGACCAGCAGCGGCAGCACCAGGAGGACCTGGACGTTGGTCGGCACGCCGTACAGAATGCTCGTGTCGCCGGCCAGAACCAGCGTGAACAGCACCACGAACACCAGTCCGATCGCGGCGGCGAGCCCGGCCAGGACACGCGCGGCGCGCCAGACCCGCGGAACGGGACGCTCCTTGGCCCGGCCGACCACAGCGGCCACCGGCAGGCCGAGCACGGCGGTCAGGGCGCTGACGGCGAACAGCAGGACGATGACGACATTGACCGGCGGGGTATCCCACCAGGGGACGCGTTGGTAGGCGGGGCCGTCCGTGGCCACGTACGCGACACCGCTCCCGCCGGTCACCGGCGCCAGCCGCCGCGTGCCACCGTCCTGCTGATACAGCCCGGGTCCCAGCGGGCTCCACGTCGAGCCTCTGAAGGTGAGCTTCCCGCCCTCCACCCGCAGCAGGGTGGAACCGGTCAGGGCGACCACCTTCTCGATGCTGGACTCGGCGGACCGGGTGGGCTTGTAGAAGCCTTCGACAGGCATGACGGAAGCACCGCCGTCGGGCACGGCACGCTTTCCGGGCAGGAAGCGGTCGAAGAAGGCAGGAATGATCTTGGTAGTGGCGTCGGCCCCGCCCGGACTGTTCATGGAGACGAACAGGCCGAGACCGACGTCGGGCACCAGCAGCAACGCGCTCTGGAAGCCTTCCCAGCCGCCGTCGTGCATGATCACGCGATGCCCGTTGAGCGTCTGCTCCTTGAATCCGTGGACGTACCCGTCGATGCGCGGATCCGCCGCGAACGTCCGCCGGTGCATGAGCCGGGCCGTCGGCTCGTCGAGGATGCGCCGGCCACCGAAGCGTCCGTCCAGCAGATGGGCGATCATGAAGTGGGCCATGTCGTTCGCGGTGGCACTGATCGAACCGTCGGGGGCGAGGTTGTCGAAGACGAATGGTTTGTGCCGATACGTCCCGCCTTCGTAGTCGTAGCTGCGCGCCAGATCCGCGGCCAAGGGGGCGGCGACGGGCTCGGCGGCCGTGCTGTGCCACATCGCGAGCGGGTCGAGGAGGTGGTCGCGCACATACTCGTCATACGGCTGCCCACTCACCCGCGACACGATGTATCCGGCCAGCGCCGCCCCATAGTTCGAGTACGCCGACACCTCGCCGGGCGGACGCACCCGCGCGGGCATGTTGTCGGCGAGATAGTCCGCCAAGGGCGGCACGTCGTCCTCGCTCCGCGACCCCACGCCGATCGTGCGGTCCTCGAACCCGGCCGTGTGGTCCATCAGGTCCTGCAGCGTGATCGGCCGGGAGTAGGTCGCGGGGATCCGGAACGCGGTGAGGTAGCGGTTCACGTCCGCCTTCAGGTCCAGCCTGCCCTGCTGAACCTGCTGCATCACCGCGGTCCAGGTGAACAGCTTGGTGATCGAGGCGATCCGGACCATTGAGGTGTCCGGGGCAAAGGGCCTGCGGTTCTCGATGTCGGCCAGCCCGTACCCCTTGCTGAAGAGCATCCTCCCGCCGCCCACCACCGAGACGACCGCGCCCGGCACGTGGTTGGCCACCAGCCCGTCCGCCATCGCGGCGTCGAAGAAGTCTGCCAGGGCATGCTCGTCCGGAATATCGGTGGCCGCCGCGGCGGGACGCGGCACGAGGATCATCAGCGCCGCGCACACCGCGACGAGCATCGAACGGAGGACATGCACGGGACGACTCCTGACCTTGTCGGGGCCATCCACGATGCGGCCGGCGAGGGTGCGGCCGCATCGCCATCGCGGCCACAGGCGTCTCCGACGAAAGTCGGAGACCGCCCGGTGTCCGGCATCGACCCCGGTATGAGGTGGCGCGCCGCCGCCCTGGTTACGCTGGATCGGTGCTGTCGTACCGCGCGGCGCTGCGGCGGGTGGCCGTGCTCGGGCCGCACGCGATCGGCGCGGCCTCCGTGGCGCTCTGCCTGTTCCTCACCGTCCTGGCAGTCAAGACGCCGTGGGCGCCGCTGCCGCGACCCGTCATCGCCGCCGCCGGGCTGGCGGGCACGGGTGCGGTGTGGTTCCGGGGCCGGTGGCCGGTCGCGATGGCCGTCGTCGGGGCGGGCGCGTACGTGCTGTCGGGCAATCCGGGGCCGCTGCTGATCAGCCTGTTCTTCGGCGCGGGCACGCGTTTTCCTGCGCTGGCGGCGATCGGCGTGGCGGGGTTCCTGGCCCAGCAGTGGGTGGACGGCGGCCGGTTGGGCACGGACGCGCTGATCTCGGCGGTGACCGCCACCGGGGTCACGCTGGCGGCAGGAGCGTACGCCACCACCCGCCGCGAACTGACCCGATCGCTGCGCGAACGCGCCGAACGCGCCGAGACCGAGCAGCGTCTGCGCAACGAGCAGGCGAGGTCCGCTGAGCGCGGCCGGATCGCCCGGGAGATGCACGACGTGCTCGCGCACAAGATAACGCTCATCTCGCTGCACGCCGGCGGCCTGGAGGTGAACGCGAGCGCGGGACCGGAGCGCGTCGAGCGGGAGGCGACCCTGATCAGGGTCAGCGCGCAGGAGGCGCTCGAAGAGCTGCGCAAGATCCTTGGCGTGCTGCGCGCCGGGCCCGACGATGACGACGACGGCTTCCCCGACCTGCGGCGACTGGTGGAATCCTGGGTACCGGCCGGCGGGACCGTCACCCTGCACGGCGATATCGGCACGTGGCCACCGGAAACGGCCAGGGCCGCGTATCGCCTCGCCCAGGAGGGCCTGACCAATGCGCACAAGCACGCCCACGGGGCCCCGGTCACGGTCACGGCGACCGGGAGCAAGGAAGACGGCGTCACGATCGCGGTCGCCAACGGACGATCGCCCCAGCCGAGTCTGGAGACCGGCGCCGGGGTCGGCCTGGTGGGCCTGGCGGAGCGTTTCCGGCTGATCGGCGGAACGGTGCGCGGCGGGCCGGACGATGCGGGAGGCTGGCGTCTTGAGGGCCGGCTGCCGTGGCACGCCGCGGACGCATCCCCAGGGGAATCACATGATCAGGACACTGCTGGTTGACGACGAGTCGCTGATCCGCGCGGGGCTGCGGTTCATCATCGAGTCCGCACCCGACGTGGAGGTCGTGGGCGAGGCCGAGGACGGCAACCAGGCCGTCGACGCGGTCCGCCGCCTGGGGCCGGACGTCGTGCTGATGGACATCAGGATGCCCAGGTACGACGGCCTGGCCGCCACCGGAGCCATCCGCCGGCTCGCCCGGGCACCCGCGGTGATCATCCTCACCACGTTCGACAGCGACGAGCACGTCTTCACCGCCCTGGAGGCGGGAGCCTGCGGGTTCCTGCTCAAGGACACCTCGCCGCACGACCTGATCCGGGCGATCCGCCTCGCGCACGGCGGCGACTCGATGCTGTCGCCGCGGGTCACTCGGCGGCTGATCCACCGGCTCACCACCGACCAGCCCATTCGGCGCCGCCGTGACGCGCTCGCCCGGTTGGAGGCCTTGACCGGTCGCGAGCGCGAGGTGCTCACCGAGGTCGGGCTCGGCCACTCCAACACCGAGATCGCAGCCCGCCTGAACATGAGCGAGGCCACGGTCAAGAGCCACATCTCCCACCTGTTCGACAAGCTCGCCGTCACGAACCGCGTACAGGTGGCCATCGCCGCCTACCGCGCTGGCCTGGTCGACTGACTCGGCCCGGCCCAGCCATGATCTCGCGGCCGGGACCGTAGGGACAACGGCTCTGTCGCGTGATCGTTGACAGCGGTGGGTGATCACCTCGTCGGAACCGCGGTGCCCACAGTTCGTCCGCGGCGGCCACGATCCGTCGTGACCCGGCTCTTCACCCGGCGACGGCCATCAGGCCATGACCGACTCCCCACCCGGATAGGTGAAGGACGACCGAGGCGAGTAGAAACCCCACACGATCTGCAGCGGCTCGGCGGGGCGCAGAGCGTAGACGGAGTGGCTCGGCTCCAGAAACTCCAGTGACACGATCTCGAACGGGTCGACCGGTTCCGCCACAAACGGATAGATCCCGCTGAGCCGCTGCCCGTCGGCATCTGTGATGTAGCGCAACTGGCCACGGTTGACCGCCGTACCGGTGTCGCCGACCCGTGCGGTCGTACGGATCACCGGCACACCGTCCGACTCGGTCGTCGCGACCAGCTCTCCGCCCTCGACCTCGATCGTGGTACGGCCGACGGTGGCGGGCACGCCTCGGGCGGCCGCGTACTCGCGTACCACCGCGCTGGAGTTGAAGTAGTGCGTCCACCAGCGGCCGGGGGTCACCCCGTCGGGAGCGTAGGCGTCCTCCAGGTCCGGCCCGATGTAGGTGAGCGAGTACGCGCCGAAACCCGAGGTCTGCTCAGGCCGGTCGACGACGTACTGGTTCATGAAGACCTGACGGTTGGCCATGGGCTTCAGCCCATCGGGCACCAGGGCCGCGACGGCTTCGGGATCGGCCGGCACCCAGCCGAAGTAGATCATCCGGCTGTTGACGACG
Source organism: Streptosporangium sp. NPDC000509 (assembly GCF_042898365.1). Lineage (NCBI taxonomy): Bacteria > Bacillati > Actinomycetota > Actinomycetes > Streptosporangiales > Streptosporangiaceae > Streptosporangium > Streptosporangium sp. NPDC000509. The sequence continues at coordinate 257,233 of NZ_JBIAYX010000002.1, forward strand.
AGCTGGGGAGCCACGATTTCGGACACGACTTCTCCCTGACCAACGACGGCATATAGCCGGAACATACGTCACATACCCACAGAGAACAATGATGGATACATGCTCCCCCCGACTTCTCGAAAACCGAATATATTCGCAATCCAGATATTATCTACTCAAAACGGTTATTTGCCTTAAAAGGGAATTCGGCCGACTTTGGACGTCTGTGCCTTTCGGATGACGGGGTGAGGCGCAGACGACCCGGACAGCGCGAGTCGCGTCATCGATGCCGTAGCCGGACGCGTCCGCCGCCGGTGACCTCGAACCCCTCTAAAACCGACGATCACCGTTGACAACCGGGGCTCCGACGCACCACGGCGGCCCGATGAGGGCAACCGTCCCGACGTTCGACGTACAACTCCGAGCGGCTCTCCTCTTGCCCTCTTTCGAGCACCTAACCCGGCAACTGTTCGAAGCCATGGGGATGAAGAGTTGGGTCACCCAGCCTTCCAAGGATGATGGCGTAGACGCCGTGGCGGTTAACGAGGACCCGGTGTTCGGTGGCATATGCATCATCCAAGCCAAGCGGTACAGCAAGGCCGTCGGCATCGAATCCGTACGCGCGCTCGCCGACGTGATGGAGGACAAGCACGCCACCAAAGGCATCCTGGTCACCACCTCATGGGTCGGCGACGACAGTCGAGCCTTCGCCGTCCGCCACGGTCGCATACAACTCATCGAGTGTGAAGAGCTCGTCTACTTGTGCGAGGAGCACCTCGGCCTCGATGTCCTCATCAGCCTCCCCAAGCCGCCTCCTCGCCGTCGTCGCTGAGTGAAACGGCTCACGCCCGATCGAGTGCGAGCCGTACAACGAAGCGCTGTAGAGCTACTTCTCGGTCGGAACGCGGGCCGGGATGACTTCGCAGAAGCCTGGCGCAGGGCTCGTAATACCGGTCTCGGATGTTGACCGCTGATCGCATCGGCCGCCTCATGACCATCCCCTGTAAACGATCATCTAGTCAGCCCCACGAATGTTCTTCCTGGAGAGGAACAGCAGGATCGTCGCGGCGACGTAGAGGAGCCAGACCACGATCGCCAGCCAGGCGGCCAGGTGCGAGTATCGCTCCAGGATTTCATCGGCCCGGAAAACCGACGTCGACCACAGGAAGAAACAGAGCAGCGTGTACGGTACGAGGCCCACCGCCATGGCGGCCCGCGTGCCCGGCGTCCCGCCTCGTCGCCATGCCAGAGCCGCCAGCGCCAGCGTGATCGCCCCTAGCATGGCGTAGGAGTACAGAAGCGTCTGGGCCTTGTCCAGCGCGAACTCGGTGTAGAAGCTCACCCCGTCACCGCCCTTCTCCTGTCTCTCCGACTCCGCCGCAAGGCCGGGCAGAAGAGCGAGGCCGACTCCCACAACCACCAGCTCGCACAGGCAAGCCGCCAGCAGGCACATGGAAGCACGTCCCGGAACCTTCAATCCCGCCCTCCCTCATCGCCGCCTTCTCCTGGGACCATGGCGGAACCTGCTTGCGAGGCGCTTGTGGGTCACAAGGAAATCCCGCCGAACCTTGATCGCGAACACGTCTCGAAACCAGGGCTTCGGCGTAGTGAGGATTCACCCGTTTGCTTGATCGGGGTTCCAGCTCACGCTCGGAGAGTGGGTGTGAGCCGTACGAGCGCGATCCAGAGGATTACTCCCCTGTGGGAATCAGGCCTCTCTGGCAGGCGGCCCACTCGGACGGGTCACCCAGCTTGATGTTGGTGCCGGCCACCGTGCACTGCCAAGTGGCCGGTGGGCCTCAGACTCCGACGACCTTCACGGTTTTCCCGCAGAGCCGGTACATGTCGTCCTCATCGGAGGTGACGACGATCACCGGCCTGACCGCACGCAGGGCGGTAGCGGCCACCACGGCATCGACGGCGCGCTTGTCACCATGCAGCCGGGCATCACGCATCCGAAGACCGGTACTCCTTGAAAAATCACTCCTCGGTCGGGGCCGGCCCGTCTGGCAGGTGGCTCACTTGGAGGGGTCACCTGGCGTGACGTTGGCGCCGTCGATGCCGCGGTGGCCGTCCGAGGACCTTGGACAGGTGCTGCCGGCCGCACCCGGATGGAGTACGGCCGGTGAAATCCAGGTCAGGCCTCGCCGGAGGTCAGTCCGACGGGGCAGCTCACACCGGTGCCGCCGATGCCGCAGTAGCCGCCGGGGTTCTTGTAGAGGTACTGCTGGTGATACTCCTCGGCAAGGTAGTAGGCACCCGCCGGGGCGATCTCGGTGGTGATGGGGCCGTAGCCCGACTCGGTGAGCACCTGCTGGTAGGCGTCACGCGAGGTGAGAGCCGACTTCTCCTGCTCGGGGGAGTTGAAGTAGATCGCCGAGCGATACTGCGTGCCGACGTCGTTGCCCTGGCGCATGCCCTGGGTGGGGTTGTGCGCCTCCCAGAAGACGCGCAGCAGCTCCTCGTACGACACCTTGGAGGGGTCGAAGACGACGCGGACGAGCTCGGTGTGACCGGTCTGGCCGCTGCAGACCTCCTCGTACGTCGGGTTCTGGGTGTAGCCACCCGCGTATCCGACCGAGGTGGAGATCACGCCCGGGGTCTGCCAGAAGATGCGCTCGGCGCCCCAGAAACAGCCGAGGCCGAAGTCGGCGATCTCGCTTCCCTCGGGGTACGGCGGGGCGAGCGGGGCGTCGAGGACGGCGTGCCGGCCGGGCACCATGATCGGTGTGGGGCGGCCCGGGATCGCGTTCTCCGGGGACACCATCGTCGTCTTGTCCTTGCCGAACAACCAGCCCATTGTGAACCTCCTCCTGACACGTTCTCACCAGGAGGCAACCACGGGCCACCCCTCCGTGTTCCCGTAAGGATCTCTTAACAGATAGAAAAGCACTACTAAATTGCGGTAAATAAAGTAAGGGGCGAAGATGGGCTACATGCCTGAAACACGCCGGGGAGTCCTGTACGGCATCGCCGCCTACAGCATGTGGGGACTGTTCCCGCTGTACTGGCCGCTCCTGAAGCCCTCCACCGCCCTGGAGATCCTCGCTCACCGTATCGCGTGGTCTCTCGTCGCCGTGGTCGCCATCCTGGCGGTACGACGCCACTGGTCCTGGTTCCGCGCGCTCCTGCGCACTCCGCGGAAGCTCGGCCTCCTCGTCCTGGCGGCGGCGATCATCACGGTCAACTGGGGCCTCTACATCTACGCCGTCAACAGCGGCAACGTGGTCGAAGGAGCGCTCGGCTACTTCATCAACCCGCTGGTCAGCGTGCTCTTCGGGGTGTTCCTGCTGAAGGAGCGGCTGCGAAGGTGGCAGTGGGTCGCGGTGGGACTGGGCACGGTGGCGGTGGTCATCCTCGCCTTCGACTACGGGCGTCCGCCGTGGATCGCGCTCGTGCTGGCCGCGAGCTTCGGCACGTACGGGCTGGTCAAGAAGACCGCCGGGGTGGGCGCGGCGGAGAGCATGACGGTCGAGACGCTGGTGCTGCTGCTGCCCGCGCTGGGCTACCTCGTCTATCTGGAGCAGCAGGGGACGAGCACGTTCGGCAACGCGGGAGCGGGCCACGCGTTGCTGCTGGCCGGGGCGGGTGTGGTCACCGCCGTCCCGCTGCTCTGCTTCACCGCCTCCGCGATCCGGATACCGCTCACCACGATCGGCCTGCTGCAGTACATCGCCCCGCTGCTGCAGTTCCTGTGCGGTGTGTTCGTCATGCGGGAGGTCATGCCGCCCAGTCGCTGGCTGGGATTCTGCGTCATCTGGCTGGCGCTGTCGATCTTCACCTGGGACAGCCTCAGGGCGGCCGCCCGGTCCCGCCGGACGGTCGCGGAATCCGTCCCGGCACGAGAGCCCGGGAGTGTGGAAAGCGTGGAAACCGTGCCACGGTGACCGGGGACGGTCAGGAGCCGCGTACCGCGAGGACGAGCGGGCTGAGCTCCGGGTCGACGTCGGCCTGTTCCAGGGCCGCGGCGAGCGAGCGCTCGTAGGTGGGCGTGGCCCCCGCCAGGCGGGTGCGCCCCTCATCGGTGATCACCGAGTAGACGCCGCGGCGGTCGTCCGAGCAGAGGTCACGCCGGGTCATCCCTGCCGATTCGAGGCGGGCGACGAGGCGGGTGACCGAGCTCTGGTTGAGTCCCACCGCCTCGGCGAGCTCCTGCATGCGCATGCAGCCGCCGGGAGCGGTGGCGAGCCGTCCCAGTGCGCGGTACTCCGACAGGCCGAGGCCGTGCCCGCGCTGGAGTGCCTTGGTCAACTCCGCCTCCACGCGAGCGTGCAAGAGTGCGAAACGGTCCCACGACATGGTGATTCCTCCTGGGGTGTTCCATCGGCAGGAGTCTACATGCACGTACATTATTTGCTTTCATCTGCAAGCAATATCGTGGAAGAGACACGAAAAAGCTCGGCCGAGCCAGCCGGTGATCATGCCTGCGGTGGCCCACCCGAACGTTTCACGAGGCGGTCACGCGGAGCGGGTGACCATGCCCGCGACAGCGGGCCCGAACGTTTCACGACGTGGTCACGCGGGGCGGGTGACCGGCCCCCGACGGGGTCGGGGGCCGGGCGGACAACTTCCCCACGTGGTCAGGACCAGGCCGAACGGCTCCCCGGCACGTGCCGGGCGACGGGACCGTGCCCCGGCCACACGATGGGCCGGACGTCAGCCGGACCGCTCCACCACGTAGTCGCACAGTGCCAGGTAGGCGGCGCGGGCCGGGATGTCGGGAAGGCCGTTGAGCGCCTCGCGGGCGCGGTCGGCCCAGGCGAGCAGCTCGGCGCGGGCACGCTCCATGGCGGGGTCGGCGCGGAGCAGGCGCAGGGCCTCCTCGATGTCCTCCTCCGCCACCGGACCGGCCAGCAGCTCGCGCAGGCGGGCGTTCTCGGGAGCGTCCGAGGCGAGGACGTAGAGCACCGGCAGGGTCCGGATGCCCTCGCGTAGGTCGGTTCCCGGCGTCTTGCCCGACTCGCCCGTCTCGGCGGCGACGTCGAGCAGGTCGTCACCGAGCTGCCAGGCGACCCCGATCGCCTCGCAGGCCTGGGTCAGCCGCTCGATGATCTCGGGCGGGGCACCGCTGAGCATCGCGCCCAACCGGCCGCCGGTGGCCACCAGCGAGCCGGTCTTGTCGGCCAGCACCCCGATGTAGTGGGCCACCGGGTCGTCACCGGGGCGCGGGCCGATGGTCTCGCGAATCTGGCCGCGCACCAGGCGGGAGAACGTCTGGGCCTGGATCCTGATGATGTCGGAGCCGAGGTCCGCGAGGATCTCCGACGCCTGGGCGAACAGGTAGTCGCCGGTCAGGATGGCCACGGTGTTGTTCCAGCGGGCGTTCGCCGAGGCGGAACCCCTGCGGACCGAGGCCTCGTCCATCACGTCGTCGTGATAGAGCGTCGCCAGGTGGGTCAGCTCGATCACCACGGCCCCCGGCACCACGCCCTCGGACTCCGGTGAGCCGAACTGGGCGGCGAGCAGGACCAGCATCGCCCGGAACCTCTTGCCGCCGGCCTCGATGAGGTGCTTGGACGCCTCCGTGACGAAGGCGTCCTCGCTCTGCACCGAGGACCGCAGCAGCTTCTCGACCTCCGCCAGTCCGGTAGCGAGGTCCTGCGCCAGCCGTTCGTCGACAAGCGGGAGATCAACAACCGGTGGCGCAGCCATGAAACGTTACTCCTCTAGCGAATGAACAGCGCGGACGCAGCCTTGTCCGCGAGATCGAGCACCGGCTGCGGGAAGACTCCGAGCACTACCGTAGCCGCTGCCGCGAGAGCGACCACCGCCGAGGTGCCCACCGTGGGAGCCGCGATGGACGGACCGTCGGCGGAGGGCTCGCTGAAGAACATCAGCACGATGACGCGGACGTAGAAGAACGCCGCGATCGCCGAACTGACCACACCCACGACGACCAGCGGCAGCGCGTCACCGGCGACCGCCGCGGAGAAAACGGCGTACTTGCCGAAGAAACCGCTGGTGAGCGGGATGCCGGCGAAGGCGAGCAGGAAGAAGGCGAAGATGCCCGCGAGCACCGGGGCGCGCTTGCCCAGACCGGCCCACCGGGACAGGTGCCCGGCCTCGCCTCCCGCGTCGCGGACCATGGTGACGACCGCGAAGGCGCCGACCGTGGTGAAGCCGTACGCGGCCAGGTAGAACAGGATCGCCGACAGGGCCTGCGCGTTCTGCTCGGCGGCGCCGACCGCGACGACGCCGGTGAGCAGGAAGCCGGCGTGCGCGATCGAGGAGTAGGCGAGCATCCGCTTGATCTCGGTCTGGGTGATCGCCAGGACCGCGCCGACGATCATCGTCAGGATCGCGACGCCCCACATGACCGGCTTCCAGTTCCACTCAAGACCCCCCAGAGCCACCCAGAAGACTCTGAGGACGGCACCGAAGGCCGCGACGAGCACGGTGGAGGCCATCAGAGCGGTGACCGCGGTGGGCGCGCCCTGGTAGACGTCAGGCTTCCACGCCTGGAACGGCGCGGCTCCGATCTTGAAGAGCAGACCGATGCCGAGCATCGCGGTACCGATCAGCAGCAGCGTCTCCTGGCCGCTGACCGCGCTGAGCGAGTCGCTGATGGCCCGCAGGTCCACCGACCCGGCGTAGCCGTAGACCAGGGCCATCCCGTACAGGAAGAAGGCCGAGGAGAACGCGCCGAGCAGGAAGTACTTGACCGACGCCTCCTGCGAGAGCAGGCGGCGACGACGGGCCAGGCCGCAGAGCAGGTACAGCGGCAGGGACAGGACCTCAAGCGCGACGAACATGACCAGCAGGTCGTTGGAGGCGGCGAAGAGCAGCATGCCGCCGACCGAGAACAGCAGCAGCGGATAGACCTCGGTCTGGGCGTGACCGCTGAGGATCGCCTCCTCCTCGTCGGGGCTTCCCGGCACCGCCGCCGCCTGCGCGACGAACTGGTCCTCGTCGTTGATCAGGAGCGTGCTGACCAGGGCGAGAACGAGGATGATGCCCCAGATGAACAGGGAGGGCCCGTCCACCGCGATGGAGCCCATCGCCGCCGGGGTGTCCGGCAGGCCGTTGACGGCGTTGAGCACCGTCATGAGGAACGCCCCGAGCAGGGCGAGCAGCGTGAGCGGCATGTGGATCGACTTGCGCAGGTAGCGGGGCGCGAACGCCTCGATCAGCACGCCGAGGATGGCGGCACCGAAGACGAGCAGCATCGGCGAGAGCAACGCGTACTCGATCATCGGGGCTTTGATGGTGCCGTTCACTCGCCGGCCCCCTTCTGGTCTGCCACGGCGGGGTTGGGCTGGTCGATCTTGACGCTGGTGAGCGTCTTGTCCACCGCGGGATTGATCACGTCGAGCACCGGCTTGGGGAAGAAGCCCAGGGCGAGGAGCATCGCGATCAGCGGGATCACCACGAACCTCTCGCGCCGGTCGAGGTCGGGCATGGCGTAGGTCCTCTTCGGGGAGTCGCCCTCGACCCGCACGGGCTCCTCACCCGAGGAGACCGGCCCCTTCACGGAGGAGGCGGCCACGGCGTACGCCGGGTTCGGAGCACCGGTCATCATGCGCTGGTACATCCACAGGATGTAGACGGCCGCGAGGACGACGCCGCTCGTCGCGATGATCGCCGGGATCGGGTAGCGCTCGTAGGTGCCGACCAGGACCATGAACTCGCTGACGAACGTGGACAGACCCGGCAGGGAGAGCCCGGAAAGACCGGCGATCAGGAAGGTGCCCGCGAGCAGCGGGGCGACCTTCTGCACGCCTCCGTAGTCGGCGATCTGACTGGAACCCCGGCGGTAGATCAGGAATCCGGCGATGAGGAACAGCGCGCCGGTCGAGAAGCCGTGGTTCACCATGTAGAGGGTGGCGCCCGCGCCCGCGTTCGCGGTCATCGCGAAGACACCCAATGCGATGAAGCCGAAGTGCGAGATCGAGGTGTAGGCGATCAGGCGCTTCATGTCGGTCTGGCCGATCGCCACGATCGCGCCGTAGACGATGCCCACGACCGCGAGCACGATCACCAGCGGGGTGAAGAACTTCGACGCCTCGGGGAACAGCTCCAGGCAGAAGCGGAGCATCCCGTACGTGCCGACCTTGTCCAGCACGCCCACCAGCAGCACCGCGGCACCGGCCGGGGCCTGCGCGGCGGCGTCGGGCAGCCAGGTGTGGAACGGCCACAGCGGCGCCTTCACCGCGAACGCGATGAAGAAGCCCGCGAAGAGCCACTTCTGCGTGGTCGGGTCCTGAACGACCCCGATCAGGTCGGGGAACATGAAGGTGTTCTTCCCGGCGACCACGTAGAGCGCGATCACCGCGACCAGCATGAGCAGGCCGCCGAAGAGCGAGTACAGCAGGAACTTCACGGCCGCGTAGGACCGCTGCGCCCCGCCGTACGACCCGATCATGAAGTACATCGGGATGAGCATGGCTTCGAAGAAGACGTAGAACAGGAAGACGTCGGTCGCCGCGAAGACGCCGATCATCATCGCTTCCAGCACCAGCAGCAGCGCGAAGTAGGTCTTCACCGACCGCTTGGGCGGTGCCGCGGCCCCCGAGCCGTCGGCGTCGTGCCAGGAGGCGAGGATCACGATCGGCACGAGCACCGCCGACAGCGCGATCAGCACCAGGGCGATGCCGTCGACGCCGACGCCGTAGTGGACGCCGAAGCTCGGGATCCACTCGTAGACCTCGGCGAACTGGAACCGCGTCCCGGAGTTCGGGCTGAACTGGGCCGCGATGGCGCCGGTGAGCAGCAGCACGACGAGCGAGACCACCAGGGCCAGCAGCTTGGCGAGCTTGTCACTCTTGACAAGGGAGACACCCACCGCGCCCAGCAGGGGCACGGCTATCAGGGTCGAGAGCCAGGGCATCACATGTTCCCTACGTAGAGCAGCGCGCCAACGACCACGGCGGCACCGAAGAGGATGGACAACGCGTAGGACCGCACGTAGCCGGTCTGGATGCGGCGCAGCCGCCCGGAGGTCCCGCCGATCCCCGCCGCCAGGCCGTTGACCAGGCCGTCGATGCCGCGGTTGTCGAAGAACACCGCGATGCGGGCCAGCCACTGGCCGGGGCGCATGAACAGCGCCTCGTTCAGCGCGTCGCCGTACAGGTCACGGCGGGCGAAGGTGGTGACGAACGAGCCGCGCGGGGCGACCCGGGGAACCTCGGCGGCGCCGTAGCGGAACCAGGCGAGCACGACACCGACGGCGACCAGCGCGAGCGTGGTCAGGCCGGGGACGCTGAAGGGGTGGAACACCGGCCAGTGCTCCGGCAGGGGCGCGCCCACCGCCGGGGCGAGGAACCTCATGAGCCGGTTGTCCAAGATCATGAAGGCGCCCAGGACGATCGAGCCGATCGAGAGCAGGATGAGCGGCACGGTCATCACCGAGGGCGACTCGTGCGGGTGCGCGTCGTCGGCCCAGCGCTTCTTGCCGAAGAAGGTCATGAAGACCATCCGCGACATGTAGAAGCCGGTGATGCCCGCGCCCAGCACCGCGAGCCAGCCCAGGATCGGGTCGTGGTGCATCGCCGTCTCGATGATGCCGTCCTTGGTGAAGTAACCGGACAGCAGCGGGAAGCCGATGATCGCGAGGTAGCCGACGATGAAGGTGGCCGCGGTGACCTTCATCACCGAGAACAGGCCACCGTACTTGCGCATGTCGACCTCGTCGTTCATGGCGTGCATCACCGAGCCCGCCCCGAGGAACATGTTGGCCTTGAAGAAGCCGTGCCCGATCAGGTGCGCGATGGCGAACGCGTAGCCGACGGGACCGAGGCCCGCGCCGAGCATCATGTAGCCGATCTGCGACATCGTCGAGCCCGCGAGGCCCTTCTTGATGTCGTCCTTGGCGCAACCGATGATCGCACCGGCGAGCAGCGTGGCCACACCGACGATCGTCACGACGAGCTGCGCGGTCGGGGCCGCCTCGAAGAACGCGCCGGAGCGGACGACCAGGTAGACACCCGCGGTGACCATGGTCGCGGCGTGGATGAGCGCCGAGACCGGGGTCGGGCCCTCCATCGCGTCCAGCAGCCACGACTGCAGCGGCAGCTGGGCCGACTTTCCGCAGGCGCCCAGGAGCAGCAGCAGGCCGATCGCGGTGATCGTGCCCTGCGAGACGCCGCCGGACTGAAGCGCCCCGTCCACGGTCTGGCCGGACAGCTCGCCGAAGGCAACCGTGCCGAACGTCGTGAAGATCGTGAAGATCGCGATCAGCAGGCCGAAGTCACCGACGCGGTTGACGATGAAGGCCTTCTTCGCCGCGGCCGCCGCCGAGGGCTTGAACTGCCAGAACCCGATGAGCAGGTACGAGGCGAGGCCCACGCCCTCCCATCCGATGAACAGGGCGACGTAGTTGTCGGCCAGCACCAGCAGGAGCATCGCCGCGACGAACAGGTTCAGGTACGCGAAGAACCTGCGCCGGTCCTGGTCGTGCGACATGTAGCCGATCGAGTAGATGTGGATCAGCGATCCCACACCGGTGATCAGCAGGGCGAAGCTGATCGACAGCGGGTCGATCAGCAGCCCCATGTCGGCGATGCCGGGGATGAACTGGTAGAGCGCGACGCCCTGGCGACGCTGTGCTTCGGGCAGGCCGAGGATCTCGACGAAGGCGGCGACCGCCACCACGAAGGCGGCCAGGGACATCGCGACGCCGAGGAGGTGCCCCCAGCGGTCGGTGCGACGCCCGCCCAGCAACAGGACCGCGGCGCCGAGCAGCGGGAGGGCGATCATGAGCCAGGAGACTCCGATCACGCCCCCGGAATGCTGGATGATCTCAGCGGGTTCCACGGCCACCTCTTAGTACTTCAGCAGGTTGGCGTCGTCCACCGACGCGGACCTGCGGGTTCGGAAGATCATCACGATGATGGCGAGGCCGACGACGACCTCGGCCGCGGCCACCACCATCACGAAGAACGCGATGATCTGGCCGTCCAGGTTGCCATGCTGTCTGGCGAAGGTGACGAACGCGAGGTTGCAGGCGTTGAGCATGAGCTCCACGCACATGAACACCACGATCGCGTTGCGCCGCACCAGCACACCGACGGCGCCGATCGCGAACAGCAGCGCGGAGAGCACCAGATAGTGAGTCGTCACTTGCCGTCCTCCTGCTGGAGTGCCGCGTCCCTCACATGGACGGGCTCGTCGCCCGAGTCGGAGTCACGGCCCTGCGCCGCCTCCTTCTCCAGGACCTGCTTGATGAGCGCCGCCTTCTCCGGGTCGGTCGGCTCGAAGCCCTCCGCGACCTGCCGGGCGAGCACCCGGTTGACGGACTTCTCCGAGACCGTGCCGTCGGGCAGCAGGGCCGGCATGTCGATCGCGTTGTGCAGCGCGTAGGTGCCGGGCCCCGGCAGCGGCGAGGGCTGCGGGCCGGCGAAGCGGGCGCGGGCCAGGTCACGCTGGGTGGCCTTGGGCCGGATGCGCTCGCGGTGCGCCAGCACCATCGCGCCGAGCGCGGCGGTGATCAGCAGCGCCGAGGTGGCCTCGAAGGCGAAGACGTATCTGGTGAAGATGAGCTCCGCCAGACCGGGCACGTTGCCGCCCGCCGCCTGCACGGCCGCGTCGAGGCCGGCGGGCGGAGCGTAGACGGCGTTGCCGACGCCCAGGGCGAGCAGCACCGCGAAGCTCAGGCCCGCGACGGACGCCCACAGGCGCTGTCCCCTGATCGTCTCGACCAGTGAGTCGGCGGAGTCGACGCCGACGAGCATCAGGACGAACAGGAAGAGCATCATGACCGCGCCGGTGTAGACGATGATCTGCACCGCGGCGAGGAAGGGTGCCTCCTGGACGGCGTACAGCACGGCGAGCGACAGCATGACGACGCCCAGCATCAGCGCCGAGTAGACCGCCCTGCGGCTGAAGACGAGCCCGAGGGCGGCCCCCACCGAGACGACCGCGAGAACCCAGAACGTGATGGTCTCACCCATTGTTGCGTCCCAGCCGGTAGTAGTCCTCTTCGTTCTCGCCGAGACGCATGGGGTGCGGCGGGATCTCCATGCCGGGACCGAGCGGCGCGAGCAGCATCTCCTTGGTGTAGATCAGGCTCTCACGGCTGGTGTCGGCGAGGTCGTACTCGTTGGTCATCGTGAGCGCCCGTGTCGGGCACGCCTCGATGCACAGGCCGCACAGGATGCACCGCAGATAGTTGATCTGGTAGGTGCGCCCGTAGCGCTCACCCGGCGAGAACCGCTCCTCGTCGGTGTTGTCCGCGCCCTCGACGAAGATCGCGTCGGCCGGGCACGCCCAGGCGCACAGCTCGCAGCCGACGCACTTCTCCAGGCCGTCGGGCCAGCGGTTGAGCTGGTGCCGGCCGTGGAAGCGTGGCGCCGTGGGCCGCTGCTCCTCGGGATAGTTGACCGTCTCGACCTTCTTGAACATCGTGTGGAAGGTCACGCCGAACCCCTTGATGGGGTTCAGCCAATCAGTTGCTCCCACTGGGAACCTCCTTGCGCGCTACACCGTGGTAGTGCGGCAGGTCGAGCGGCGGCACCGGGAAGCCACCCGCGGACGGCTCGGCTTGGAGTTGCTCGAACTCGGCCTCGACCTGGGCGGCCTTGGCCTCCTTGCGCTTCTGCAGCACGCTGTCGAAGCGCCACCAGATCCCGAGGCAGGCGATCATCACGACCGCGGCCAGGATGAGCACGAGCGAGCGGTCGGTGCCCTCCAGCTGCAGGGCCCGCACCGTGGCGACGAGCATGATCCAGGCCAGGTTGACCGGGATGAGGATCTTCCAGCCGAGGGCCATCAGCTGGTCGTACCTGACGCGCGGCAACGAGGCCCGGCACCAGACGAAGAAGGAGAAGACCAGCACCATCTTGAGGAAGAACCACAGCAGCGGCCACCAGCCGGTGTTGGCCCCGTCCCACATCGAGATCGGCCACGGGGCCCGCCAGCCGCCCATGAACAGGGTGATGGAGACCGCGGAGACCACGAAGACGTTGACGTACTCGGCGAGCATGATGACCGCGAACTTCAACGAGTTGGAGTATTCGGTCTGGAAGCCGCCGACCAGTTCGCCCTCACCCTCGGGCAGGTCGAAGGGGACCCGGTTCGTCTCGCCCAGCATCGTGATGATGTAGATCAGGAAGGACGGGATCAGCAGGACCATGTACCAGGAGGGCATCGGGATCTCCAGGCCGAAGAGCGGGAACACCCCGCCCGACGCCTGCTTCGCGACGATCTCCGAGGTGGAGAGGGTCCCGGCGAACAGGAAGACGCCCACGAACGACAGGCCCATCGCGATCTCGTACGAGACCACCTGGGCGCTGGCCCGCAGGCCGCCGAGCATCGAGTAGGGGGAGCGCGAGCCCCAGCCCGCCAGCACGATGCCGTACACGCCGATCGAGGCCATCGCGAGCACCAGCAGCACCGCGACCGGCAGGTCGGTGAGCTGCAGCGGCGTCTGCACCCCGAACATCGAGACCATCGGGCCCATCGGGATGACGGAGAAGGCCATGAAGGCCGGGACCGCCAGGACGACCGGGGCGATGAAGTAGATCACCTTGTCGACGGTCCTGGGCATCAGGTCTTCCTTCAGCCCCATCTTGAGACCGTCGGCCACCGACTGGAGCAACCCGAACTTGCCCGCCCGGTTGGGGCCGTACCGGTTCTGCATGCGGGAGATGAGCTTGCGCTCGAACCACACGCCGAACAGCACGCCCAGCATCAGGACGATGAAGATGACGACGGCCTTGATGATGCTGATCCAGAGCGGGTCCTTGCCGAAGTCGGCGAGGGTCGGATCGGCCGCTAGAAGAGTCCGGGCATTCATTACCGCTCCTCGTTGGCTTCGCCGGCGGCACGTGCCTCGCCGGCCGTGGTGCCGGTGGCACGCTCGTCGGGTCCGGTGCCCGCGACGGTGCTCGCCGAGCCCGGCGTGACCGGGCTCGCCGCGGCGGGCGCGACGGCGGCGTCTCCTGCGGACACGGGGCCTGGCGAGGAGGCGCCGATCCTGACGACGTCACCGGCGACGGCGCGCAGGTCCCGGGTGACCGAGCGGCCCGCGGAGTTGGCGGGCAGCCACACCACCCGGTCGGGCAGGTCCGCGATCCGGAAGGGCAGGCTCATCGAGCCGCGCTCGCCGGTGACGACGATCTCGCCGCCGTCGACCAAGCCGGACTCGGCCGCGGTCGACTCCGACACCAGCGCGTACGCCGGGCGGGCGGTGCCCGCCAGGTACGGCTCTCCGGCCTGCAGGCGACCGTCGTCGAGCAGCAGGTGCCAGCTGGCCAGGACGGCCTCTCCCACGGCCGGCCTGGCCGCGGTCCGGCCGGCCGCGTCGGGGGCGGCGGCCCTGGGGCCGCGCCACGCGCCGATCGCGCCGAGCTCGCGGCGGGCGGCGGCCGGGTCGGGCAGGCCGAGGTGCACGTCCATCGCGTCGGCGATGGCGGAGACGACCCGCAGGTCACTCATGATCCCCGGAACCGGGATCGCCTCGGCGAAGGTGCGCCCGCGTCCCTCCCAGTCGACGAAGGTGCCCGACTTCTCGGCCACCACGGCGACGGGGAGCACCACGTCGGCGCGGTCGGTGACCGCGCTGGCGCGCTGCTCCAGGCTCACGATGAACGGGGTGTTCTCCAGGGCGAGCAGTGCGGCCTGCGGCGCCGGCAGGTCGTAGGGGTCGACACCGGCGACGACGAGGGCGTCGATCTGGCCGTCGAGCGCCGCCGCCAGCATTGCGGTGGTGTCGCGGCCCTCCCCCTCGGGCAGGGAGGCGACGTTCCAGGCCCTCGCCACCTCGGCGCGGGCGGTCTCGTCGCCGACCGGGCGGCCGATCGGCAGCAGGTTCGGCAGCGCACCGGCCTCGATCGCGCCGCGCTCACCGGCGCGGCGCGGGATCCAGGCCAGCCGGGCGCCGGTGGAGTCGGCGAGCCGCAGCAGCGCGGAAAGCGCGCCCGGCACGGTGGCGAGCCGCTCACCGGCGAGGATGATCGCGCCCGGCTGCCTGATCGCCTCGGCGGCGATCGCGTCCACGGTGGCCAGGTCGTCCAGCACGGCGGTCTCGGTGCCCGGCACCGCCGGGATGAGGGTGCCGCCCATCTTCGCGAGGCCGGGACCGGCGAACGGAGCGACCGAGAAGACCTTCAGGCCCTTCTTCCGTGCCGCCTTGCGCAGGCGCAGGAAGACGATCGGCGACTCCTCGTCGGGCTCGAACCCGGCCAGGAGCACCGCGGGCGCCTTTTCCAGGTCGGCGTAGCGGACCTCGATGCCCCGGCCGGCGACGGCGTGCGCCAGGAACCGCGCCTCCTCCTCGGAGTGCGGCCTGGCGCGGAAGTCGACGTCGTTCGTGCCGAGGGCGATCCGGGCGAACTTCGCGTACCCATACGCCTCCTCGACGGTGAGGCGACCGCCGACCAGCACGCCCGCGCGTCCGCGTGCCGCGGACAGGCCCTTGGCGGCCGCGGCGAACGCCTCGGGCCAGGAGGCGGGGACCAGGCGTCCCTCCTCGTCACGGACGAGGGGGGTCTTCAGCCGGTCGGGCTGGGTGGCGTAGGTGAAGGCCCAGCGACCCTTGTCGCAGTTCCACTCCTCGTTCACCTCGGGGTCGTCCCCGGCGAGGCGGCGGGTGACCTTGCCGCGCCGGTGGTCGGTGCGCAGCGAGCAGCCGCTCGCGCAGTGCTCGCAGGCGCTGGGCGTGGAGACCAGGTCGAACGGGCGGGCCTGGAAGCGGTACGCGGCACCGGTGAGCGCGCCCACCGGGCAGATCTGCACGGTGTTGCCGGAGAAGTAGGACTCGAACGGGCGGCCGTCGGCGGTGGCGACCTGCTCCTTGGCGCCGCGCTCGAAGAAGTCGATGAGCGGGTCGCCGGCGATCTCGTCGGAGAAGCGGATGCAGCGTGCGCACTGGACGCAGCGCTCGCGGTCGAGCAGCACCTCCGAGGAGAGCGCGACCGGCTTCTCGAAGATCCGCTTCTTCTCGACGAAGCGGCTCTCGCCCTGGCCGTTGGACATCGCCTGGTTCTGCAGCGGGCACTCGCCGCCCTTGTCGCAGACCGGGCAGTCGAGCGGGTGGTTCAGGAGCAGCAGCTCCATCACGCCGCGCTGCGCCTTCTCGGCGACCGGGGAGGTGAGCTGGGTCTGCACGACCATGCCCTCGGCGACCTCGATCGCGCAGGAGGGCTGCGGCTTGGGGAAGCCGCGGCCGTTGCCGGCGTCGGGGATGTCCACCAGGCACTGGCGGCAGTTGGCGGCCGGCTCCAGCAGCGGGTGGTCGCAGAACCGGGGGATCTGGATGCCGAGCAGCTCGGCGGCCCGGATGATGAGCGTGCCCTTCGGGACGCTCACCTGGAAGCCGTCGATGGTGACGGTGACCAGGTTCACCGGCGCCTGCTGCTCCGGGGTGGTTTCGACGGTCATGGCGTCTCCTCCGTCGGCCTGGTGACCGAGACGGTGCTGTGCTTGCCGGTTGCCTGGATCCGCGCGCTCACTGGGCACCCCACACCGTGGACGGGGCGTGATCGAACGGGCAGCCGCCGATCTCGAAGTGCTTGAGGTATTCGTCGCGGAAGTGCTTCACCGACGAGTGGATGGGGCTGGTGGCACCGTCGCCCAGGGCGCAGAAGGAGCGTCCCAGGATGTTGTCGGCGATGTCGGTGATCGTGGTCAGGTCCTCTTCGGTGCCCTGACCCTTCTCCAGCCGCTTGAGCACCTGCTTGAGCCAGAAGGTGCCCTCCCGGCAGGGGGTGCACTTGCCGCACGACTCGTGCGCGTAGAACTCCGTCCAGCGGAGCACCGCGCGCACCACGCAGGTGGTCTCGTCGAAGATCTGCAGGGCCCGGGTGCCGAGCATCGAGCCCTTCGCCCCGACGGACTCGAAGTCCAGCGGGACGTCGAGGTGCTCGTCGGTGAAGATCGGGGTGCTCGACCCGCCGGGGGTCCAGAACTTGAGCCGGTGTCCCTCGCGGATGCCGCCGGACATCTCCAGCAGCTCGCGCAGCGTGATGCCGAGCGGGGCCTCGTACTGGCCGGGCCTGGTCACGTGGCCGCTCAGCGAGAAGATGCCGAAGCCCTTGGACTTCTCCGTGCCCATCCCGGCGAACCAGTCGGCGCCGTTGGCGATGATGGAGGGAACACTCGCGACCGACTCGACGTTGTTGACGACGGTCGGCGAGGCGTACAGGCCCGCCACGGCGGGGAAGGGGGGCTTGAGCCGAGGTTGGCCGCGATAGCCCTCCAGCGAGTCGAGCAGCGCCGTCTCCTCGCCGCAGATGTAGGCGCCGGCGCCGCTGTGCACGACCAGCTCCAGGTCGAAGCCGGAGCCGAACAGGTCGGTGCCGAGGTGGCCCTTGGCGTACGCCTCGGCCACGGCCGCCTGCAGGCGGCGCACCACGTGCAGCACCTCGCCGCGCACGTAGATGAAGGCGTGGTTGGCCCGGATCGCGTACGCGGTGATGATGACGCCCTCGACGAGCGCGTGCGGGTTCGCCATCATCAGCGGGATGTCCTTGCACGTGCCCGGCTCGGACTCGTCGGCGTTCACCACCAGATAGTGCGGCTTGCCGTCCCCCTGGGGGATGAAGCCCCACTTCATGCCGGTGGGGAAGCCCGCGCCGCCTCGGCCGCGCAGTCCGGAGTCCTTGACGGCCTGGATGACGGCGTCGGGGTCCATGCCCAGCGCCTTCTTGGCCGCCGAGTAGTCGCCGTAGCCCTCCAGGGTGAAGGAGTTGGGCTGGTCCCAGTTCGCGGTGAGAACCGGGGTGAGAGTGGTCACTTCGTCTCCTCGCCTGACAGCCCGTCGCTCCGTGACGAGGCCGCGCCGTGCCTGTCGGCACGCTCGTTACGCCCGCACGCGCCGGTCTGACCGGCACGTCCGCTCGTGGTGGCTCCGCTGCGTGTCACGCTCACGCCTCCGGAGCCTTCCATCCGTTCGCCTTCGCGATCTTCAGGCCCTCCAGGGAGGCGCCCTTCGCCGAAGGGCCGTCGCCGGCCAGGCCGTCGGGCAGGCCCGCGAGCACCCGGGAGGCCTCCTTGAACGTGCAGAGCTTCTTCGGACCCCGGGTCGGGGAGAGTTCCTTGCCGTCCCTGAGGTCGTCGACGAGCTGCTTGGCCGACGCCGGGGTCTGGTTGTCGAAGAACTCCCAGTTGACCATCATCACCGGGGCGAAGTCGCAGGCGGCGTTGCACTCCAGCCGCTCCAGCGAGACCTTGCCGTCGGGGGTCGTCTCGTCGTGGCCGATGCCGGTGTGCTCGGACAGCTCGTCCCAGATCTGGTCGCCGCCCATCACCGCGCAGAGCGTGTTGATGCACACGCCCACGTGGTACTGGCCCATCGGCCTGCGCTTGTACATCGTGTAGAAGGTGGAGACGCCGACGACCTCGGCCTTGCTCAGGCCGAGGATCTCGGCGCAGAACTCGTGGCCGTCGTCGGAGACGTAGCCGTCCTCGGACTGCACCAGGTGCAGCAGGGGCAGCAGGGCCGACCGCGGCTTCGGGTAGCGGCCGATGATCTCCTTGGCGTCGCGCTCCAGGCGCTCCCGCACTTCCGGCGCGTACCCCTTGGACACGGTCGCGCTCACCTCCTCGCCGCCCGCGCGGGCGGCCTCGTTCGAGGGCTCGCCGCCCAGGGCGGTGGTCGTCCCGAGGGCGCTCTCGCCCGTCAGGCCGGTGCCCGTGCTCGCGTCGACCTTCTCGTGCGCCGGCCGGCTGTCCGTACCCTTGCTGGAACTCATCGGTCGACACCTCCCATCACCGGGTCGATCGAGGCCACCGCCGAGATGACGTCGGCGACCATGCCGCCCTCGCACGTCACGGGCATGGCCTGCAGGTTCGTGAAGGACGGGTCGCGGAAGTGTACGCGGTAGGGGCGGGTACCGCCGTCGCTGACCACGTGGGCGCCGAGCTCGCCCCGGGGCGACTCGACGGCGGCGTACGCCTGCCCCGCCGGGACCCGGAAGCCCTCGGTCACCAGCTTGAAGTGGTGGATCAGCGCCTCCATGGAGCCGCTCATGATGTGCGCGATGTGGTCGGGCGAGTTGCCCAGGCCGTCGGGGCCGAGCGCGAGCTGCGCGGGCCAGCCGATCTTCTTGTCGTCGACCATCACCCGGCCGTTCTTGAGCGGCCCGGAGAGGCGGTCGAGAGCCTGCTCGATGATCTTGAGCGACTCCTCCATCTCGGCGACCCGTACCAGGTAGCGGCCGTAGACGTCGGCGGTCTTCTCGGTCGGGACGTCGAACTCGTAGGTCTCGTAGCCGCAGTAGGGCTGCGACTTGCGCAGGTCCCACGGCAGTCCCGCGGCCCGCAGCATCGGGCCGGTGACGCCCAGCGCCATGCAGCCGGTGAGGTCGAGGTAGGCGATGTCCTTGGTGCGGGCCAGGTAGACCGGGTTCGCGTCCAGCATCTTGCGCATGTCCTTGATGCGCCCCGGCATGACCTTGAGCAGCTCGCCGACCTTGTCGACGGCGCCCGCGGGCAGGTCGACGGAGACGCCGCCCGGCCTGACGTAGGCCATGTTCATCCGCAGGCCGGTGATGTACTCCATCACGTCGAGCACCATCTCGCGCTCGCGCGACCCGAACAGGAACGGCGTGGTCGCGCCCAGTTCCATGCCGAAGGTGCCGATCGCCACCATGTGCGAGGAGATCCGGGTGAGCTCCATCATCATCACGCGGATCGCCTGGGCCCGCTCGGGAACCCGGTCGGTGATGCCGAGCAGCCGCTCGACGCCCATGCAGTAGGCGGTCTCGTTGAAGATCGGCGCCAGGTAGTCCATCCGGGTGACGAACGTGGTGCCCTGGGTCCACGTCCGGTATTCGAGGTTCTTCTCGATGCCGGTGTGCAGGTAGCCGATGACCGTGCGGGCCTCGGTGACCGTCTCGCCGTCCAGGTTCAGGACCAGGCGGAGCACGCCGTGCGTGGACGGGTGCTGGGGGCCCATGTTGATGACGAGCTGCTGGTCCTGCTGGCCGGAGAGGCTCTCGACCAGCTCGCTCCAGTCGTTGCCCGAGACGGTGTAGACCTTGCCTTCGGTGGCCTCGTCGTACGCGTCGTACGGGCCGTTCCCGACGGTCTCCTTCGTCTCCTGGTGGGGGACGCTCATGTGTAGGACCTCCTCTGGTCCGGCGCGGGGATCTCGGCGCCGCGGTACTCGACCGGGATTCCGCCGAGCGGGTAGTCCTTGCGCTGGGGGTGACCGTCCCAGTCGTCGGGCATCATGATCCGGGTCAGCGCCGGGTGCCCGTCGAAGACGATGCCGAAGAAGTCCCAGGTCTCGCGCTCGTGCCAGTCGTGCGTCGGGTAGACGGAGACCGTGGAGGGGATGTGCCGGTCGTCGTCGGGGCAGGAGACCTCGACGCGCAGACGGCGGTTGTGGGTGATCGAGCACAGGTGGATCACCGCGTGCAGCTCCTGGCCCTCCAGGTGGGGGTAGTGCACGCCGGAGACGCCGAGCGAGAGCTCGAAGCGCAGGGCGGGGTCGTCGCGCAGGGTCTTCATGACGTCGAGCAGGCGCTCACGCCTGACGTGGAAGGTCAGCTCGCCGCGGTCGACGACCACGCGCTCGACGGCGTCGCCGAGGTCGCCGCCGAGGGCGCGCTCCAGTTCGTCGGCGACGGTGTCGAAGTAACCGCCGTACGGGCGGGGGCTGGACAGTTCGGGCTTGCGCCGCACGACGAGGCGGCCGTAGCCCGAGGTGTCACCGGTGCCCGAGGCGCCGAACATGCCCAGGTGGGCGATCGGCTCCTTCGGCACCTCGGGGAGGTTCTCGGTGGGTTCGCTCGTCATTTCTTGGCGCTCCCCTGGTCGATCAGCGGCAGCGTCCGCAGGGCCTGCAGTTCGAGCTCGTCGATCTGCTTGGCGCGGTGCGCGCCGAACTTCATGTTCTGGATCTTGTCGTGCAGCTTGACGATCGCGTCGATGAGCATCTCGGGGCGCGGCGGGCAGCCGGGCAGGTAGATGTCGACGGGGACGACGTGGTCGACGCCCTGCACGATCGCGTAGTTGTTGAACATGCCGCCGCTGGAGGCGCAGACGCCCATCGCGATGACCCACTTGGGCTCGGCCATCTGGTCGTAGATCTGGCGCAGCACCGGGGCCATCTTCTGCGAGAGCCGCCCCGCGACGATCATCAGGTCGGCCTGGCGCGGAGACGCCGAGGCGCGCTCCATGCCGAAGCGCGCCAGGTCGTGCTTGGGACCGCCGGTGGACATCAGCTCGATGGCGCAGCACGCGAGGCCGAACGTCGCCGGCCAGACGGAGTTCTTGCGCGCCCAGCCGGCCACCTGCTCGACCGTGCTGAGCATGAACCCGCTCGGAAGTTTCTCTTCAAGACCCATATCTAGTCCCAGTCCAGACCCTTGCGGCGCCACACGTACGCGTAGGCCACGAGCACGGTGACGATGAACAGCAGCATCTCGACCAACCCGAAGATCCCGAGCTTGTCGAACGCGACCGCCCACGGATAGAGGAAGATGATCTCGATGTCGAACACGATGAACAACATCGCGGTGACCATGTACTTCAGCGGGAAGCGTCCTCCGCCCACCGGCTGGGGCGTCGGCTCGATGCCGCATTCGTAGGCGTCGAGCTTCGCGCGGTTCCAGCGCTTGGGACCGGTGAAGGGGGCGATCGTCACCGAGAAGACCGCAAATCCCGCCGCGAGCACGGCGAGCACCAGGATGGGTGCGTACAACTCCATCGCTACGCCTCCTCTCCCATCTCCACGCGCGCCGGCGCGTAGCTCTGCGTTGTGGTGTATTTCGAAAGTCTAGGCAAAGCGATCATCGCCCACGGCTCCAGGTGCTCGGCACTCGTCGACCTCATGCCGGTGGCGCCACCTTCGACAGGGCGTTGATGATGCGGTCGGACGCGTCACCTCGCCGGTCGGTGAGATTAGCAAGGAGCTTGAGCGCGAACCGCATCAGGTGGGGGTGTGGCAACGCGTGACGCGTGGCGAAGTTCATCACCCCGCGATGCCCGATCAGCTCCACGAACCCCCTGCCGAGGGTGAAGTAACCACCGTATGCGTCTTTCAGCCTCTGGGGGTAAGCGCGCAGCACGCGCTCCCGCTGCGCGGGGGTGACCCTGCCGAGCGCCTGGACGATCGTCTCGGCGGCGATGTGGCCGCTCTCCATCGCGTACGCGATGCCCTCGCCGTTGAACGGGTTGATCATCCCGCCCGCGTCGCCCACCAGCACCAGGCCCCGCGTGTAGTGCGGCTGGCGGTTGAAGGCCATCGGCAGCGCGGCGCCCCTGATGGGGGTCGTCATGTTCTCCTCGACGTAGCCCCACTCGGGGGGCATCCCCTTCACCCAGCGCTTGAGCAGGTCGCGGTAGTCCATGCCCTTGAAGGACTCGCTGGTGTTCAGCAGTCCGAGGCCCACGTTGGAGGTGCCGTCGCCGACGCCGAAGATCCAGCCGTAGCCGGGCAGCAGGGTGTCGCCGTCCCACAGCTCCAGCCAGGTCTCCAGGTAGTCGTCGTCGTGGCGGGGGCTCTCGAAGTATGTCCGCACCGCGACGCCCATCGGGCGGTCCTCGCGCTTGTGCAGCCCCATCGCGAGGGAGACGCGGGTGGAGTTGCCGTCGGCGGCGACCACCAGCCGCGAGCGGTAGACGACCTCCTCGCCGTCCCGCTTCGCGACGACGCCGGCGACGTGCCCGCTGCGCTCGTCGAGGATCGGGGCGGTGACGTTCACCCCCTGCAGCAGGCGGGCGCCCGCCTTGACCGCGTTGGCGGCGAGGATCTCGTCGAAGTCCTGGCGGGTGCGGACCAGCCCGAAGTCGGGGAAACTCGACAGCTCGGGCCAGTCGAGCTCGAAGCGCATCCCGCCGCCGACCACGCGCAGGCCCTTGTTGCGGACCCAGCCGGGGGCGTCGATGTCGATCCCCATCGCGATGAGCCGTTTCACCGCCCGGGGGGTCAGCCCGTCGCCGCAGACTTTCTCACGGGGGAAGGTGGTCTTCTCGAGCAGCAGGACGTCGAGCCCGGCCTGCGCGAGATGGAAAGCGGTTGTCGAACCGGCGGGCCCGGCGCCGACGACGATGACGTCGGCGTCAGCCTCAGCGACTTTCCGCTGTGTGGCGGCTGGCACGGTCACGGGACCTGTCCTGTCCTACACGCTGTGGGGGCCTCGGGGTAAGGGGCCTTTCGTTCCTTTGTGAAGGTCTTCACAAACTTGTCGCGCCGAAGTCTAACGCCTTCGGAGGGCAAAGTGTCAGGCGGGTGTCGCCATCGCCTGAGAAAGTCAGGAGGGCTTGTACGCACGGTGGAGGGCCACGATCCCCATCGTCAGGTTACGCCAGGCCACGCGCTCCCAGCCCGCCCCCTGAATGATCTTCGCCAGCCCCGCCTGGTCCGGCCAGGCCCTGATCGACTCCGCCAGATACTCGTAGGAGTCGTCGTTGGAGCCGAAGAGCTTCGCGGCGCGCGGCATCAGCTTCATCAGGTACTGCGAGTACACGAGATCGAAGGATTTCGGCGTCGGGTGTGAAAATTCCAGGATCACCAGCCGCGCGCCCGGCCTCGCCACCCGGTACATCTCGCGCAGCGCCTGGCCGGTGTCGTGCACGTTGCGCAGCGCCGTGGAGATCGTCACCGCGTCGAAGACCTCGTCGGCGAAGGGGAGCCGCAGCGCGTCGCCCGCGACGAAGCTGACCCCCCGCACGCCCCCTCCGTGGATGCCGGAGCCGCCCCTGCGCCGCACCCCGGTGCTCAGCATGCCGAGCGAGAAGTCGGAGGCGATGGCGCGGGCGCCCAGCGTGGTGAACGCGTCGGTGGACGTGCCGGTGCCCGCGCCGAGGTCGAGGACCAGCTCACCGGGGCCCGCGTCGACGGCCGCCGCGGCGGCCTTGCGCCACAGCCGGACCTGCCCCAGGGAGATAACGTCGTTGACAAGGTCGTACCGCCTGGCCGTGCGATCGAACATCGCGGCGACCTCGTGCGGCTGCTTGTCCAGAGAAGCGCGCGTCATGCCTCCCACCCTAGGGCCGCCCCGACAATCCACGGAAAGTAGTCATTCCATTACCGTCGGCATGCTAAAAATTGTCAAATGTTTGCCAGAGCCACTTACGCGCTGGTCGCGGCCCTCACCCTGCTCCCCACGCTCCCAGCCGGGGTGGCCGTCGCCGGCACCACGAAGCACGGCGGGGTCGTCTCGGCCGATCCGGTGGACACCACTCCCCACGTGCTCGACGGGATCGTGAACGCCATCGCGCTGGTGGACGGCACGGTGGTGGTCGGCGGCTCGTTCGGCGAGGTGCGCGAGGCCGGGAGCGCGACGGTGCTGCCGCGCGCCAACCTCT
The DNA here is from genome assembly GCF_042898365.1 of Streptosporangium sp. NPDC000509. Taxonomy (NCBI): domain Bacteria; kingdom Bacillati; phylum Actinomycetota; class Actinomycetes; order Streptosporangiales; family Streptosporangiaceae; genus Streptosporangium; species Streptosporangium sp. NPDC000509. The sequence goes on from NZ_JBIAYX010000002.1 coordinate 281,407, forward strand.
TCGCGTACGAGCTGGCCACCGGCCGGGTGCTGCCCGGCTTCGCGCCACGCCTGGACCGGCCGGTTCTGGCGCTGGCGGCGGGGGTCCGCGGCACCGTCTACGCGGGCGGGCGGTTCACGAGGACCGGCGGGACCCAGACGCGGGGCCTGGTCCTGCTCCGGCTCTCCGACGGCTCGCCGGTCTCCCACTTCGGCGCCCAGGTGCGCGGCGGCGCGGTCACCGGCCTGGCCAGGCTCGGACGCCACCTCTACGCGGGCGGCGACTTCACCCACGTCGGCTCCGTCGCCCGTACGGCACTGGCGAGACTCGACGCCGTCACCGGCGCGGCCGACCCGTCCTTCACGATCGAGCCCGGCGCGCCCAGGGGCGGCAGGACGAGGATCCACGCGATGGCCCTCGGCCACGGCAGGCTCGCGGTCGCCGGCGACTTCACCACCCTGGGCGGCCTGCCGCGCGCCCAGCTCGGCCTCATCTCCGTCGCCCCACCCGGCCTCGTCGCGCCGAACGCCGCCGCACCCGACGGTTCGTCGCCCGGCCTCGCCCCCTCCCCCGCCACGGTCGCGCCGTGGCGGACCGACGCCTACCGGGGCCGGTGCATGGCCGACTTCCCCGGCTATCTGCGGGGGGTGGACCTCGCCCCCGACGGGAGCTATCTCGTCGTCGTCACGACCGGCGGGCCCGGAGGTCCGGACAGGATGTGCGACACCGCCGCCCGCTTCGAGACCGGCGCGCGCGGCGCGGTGAAGCCGACCTGGGTGAACCACACCGGGGGCGACTCGCTGTACTCGGTGGCGGCGACGGGGGCGGCCGTCTACGTCGGCGGGCACCAGCGCTGGCTGAACAATCCGGACGGACGCGACTCCGCGGGCCCGGGGGCGGTGGCGCGGCCGGGAATCGGCGCGATCCATCCGCGCACCGGCAGGGCCCTGACATGGAACCCCACCCGAGACCGCGGAATCGGGGTCAAGGCATTCCTCGCGCATCCGGGCGGATTACTGGTTGGTAGTGACACAACCCGCCTTGGTCACGAGTACCATGCCCGGGTCGGCATGTTCCCGTTGCCGATCACTCCCGGTTCTTAGTGATTCGCTCGCTCACCGCGTCCCTCTGCTTCGAGAGCAGGACGTAACTGGCCACACCGCTGACCAGGAATGCGGCGATCAGGAGAACCAGGGGCTGGCGCAGGCCGAGGATATAGAGCACTCCCAGGCTCACGGCCAGCAGGCCGATCCTGGACGCGGTGTAAACGATGACAGGATGCACAGCGTCGAGGCTACGTCACTCCGCCCAACCGGTCGCGATCGCGGTGGCCCTACGGGTAACTCTTCGCATCGACTGCGAGCGCTGCTAGTCTTCCCAAGAGATCTGTTTCGTAAAGAAACACCCACGAGAGTCCCAAAAAGGCTCTATCATATAACAATCGGGCAGGCAGTAGATAACAACCCGTGATCTTTGTTGGAAAGCACGGATAAATCAGGCTTCGCTCGGCACACTGGTTACCTGTCCGCCCGCTGGCAGGAAGCGGGATGCGAGGGGGAGAGATTGTGGAGAGTAGCAGCGAGCGTCTGCTGACGCCCGGAGAGGTTGCCGCCCTCTTCCGGGTCGACCCAAAGACGGTTACACGCTGGGCCGCGGCAGGCCGCATCAGCAGCATCCGTACCCCCGGAGGGCACCGGCGTTTCCGCGAGTCGGAAGTGCACGCCCTTCTGCGCGGAGAGGACGTCTTGACGGCCGAACGGCCGGCAGGCGAGTCCCCGCGCGTCTGACGACTTAGGACGTCACACCATCGGTGATCCTGCGCGCCTTACCCGGAAGCCGCAGGGTCACCGTGGAGTCGTGTGAGCCACGACACGGACGATGACCTCCCCCGTCACCGGCCCACCCGCTCCACGACCTTCCTCCACCCGAACCCGCCCGGCCTCGAACGACGCCCCGCGCGGCCCCCGAGCCTCTAGGTCTCCTGCTCGGCCTTGAACGCCAGGAACTCCCGCTCCAGCTCGTCGTTCTCCTCCAGCCATCGACGCCGCCGCTCGGACAGCTCCTCCTCGGTGAGCGACTCGGCGAGCCATCGGTCGTAGTCGGGATCTCCCGGAGAGACCTCCACATAGGCGTTGCCGATCAGACGCCCGTCATCGCCGACCAGGGTCTGCGGCACCCGCAGGGTCCCGTCGGCGAGCCTGACGACGTACATCCCAGATCACCTAGATTCCGTAGCGCCGGTTGAAGAACAACATGACGTTGAGCGCCATCCGTGTGTCGCCGCCCAGCATGTCGACCAGCGCGGGGCGCTGCCGGGAGACGATCGCGGCGAAGGCGTCGGCGAAGAACTCCTTGCGGCCCAGGTCTCCCGGCTGGAGATGGAACGCCGAGGCGAGCGCGGGAACGCACTGGTCGTAGAGGGCGGCGAACTCCGGGGAGTCGGACACCCAGCCGCCGCCGGGGGCGTCCACGTCGTCCAGGGCGTGCCCGACCTCGTGCATCATCACGTCGGGGGTGGGCGAGGGCCGGTCTCCCACCACGATCTTGCGGTCGCCGTACGCCCCCGCGCAGATGTCCCACGTCGCCCGGCCCGAGGGGAGCGGCGCGCCGCGCAGGTATCCCATGTCGTCCAGCTCCGGCACCCCGCCCGCGCCGACGTAGATGCCGTCGAGCCCGTCGGCCAGCTTGTCCTTCAACACGTCGGGCAGCCTCGCGAGGCTCTCCACCGCCCGTACGGCCTCGGGGGGCGGCGCCTCCCACCGCGAGTCCCACTGGCGGTGCAGAATGCGCTCCAGACGCCCGCAGTGGCGCAGGCCGTCCCCCAGGTCGGGGGTGTCGGGAGAGTTGGGCTGGGCCCGGGGACTCTCGTCGAGCTCGAAGTCTCTCCAGGTGTACTGCGGGCGGTCGGCCACCGGGGCCGTGACCGTCCCGACCCGGCGCTCCGCCCCGCGGGGAACCTCACGCGGAGCCTCCCGCACGGCACTCTCCGCACGCGTGGCCGGACCTCGCTGCCACCACCGCCGTCGATGGCGGCCCTTGTCGCCCGAATGTGCCATCACACCCCCTGGGGAAGTGGCAACGGCTCCTACGGTAAGGGGTGGGAGCCTTGCCAGTCATCCGTAACGTGGTGCCGGACCGCAGCAGGTCTCATGATGGCTTACAGTTCGGGCATGCCCCTGCTTGGTCTGGCGATACTCGCCTTCTGGCTTTACTGCCTGTTCGACGTCATCACCACGCCGGACAAGGAATCCAGGAACCTCCCCAAGCTCCTCTGGGTGCTCATCGTGGTGCTGATGCCGGTGGCGGGGGGTGTCTTCTGGCTGTTGCTCGGTCGGCCGACCGGCCCCAGACCGCCTCGCTTCCTCCATGTCGAGGACAGGCCGTCGCGCCCCGAGGCCCCGAAGGGCCCCGACGACGACCCCGACTTCCTCAAGGATCTCGACCGCCGCCTGCGCGACGACGACTGAGAGCGCGCCGGAATCGACCTTTATGCGTGACCGATACGGTCGTTAAGGTTGGCCGAATTCCCGCGCGAACCTCGGTGCGAGGATCGGCGGGAAATTCGGCGTGGGAATTCGGCCGGAAATCCCAATGGAAGAATTCAGCCCGAGGAAATCTCGGTGTCGAGAATCAGCCGGGCATCTCGGCGTAGGAGTGCAGCCCTCCGATGAAAATGTTCACCCCGACCAGGTTGAACAGCAGGCAGGCGAAGGCGATGAGCTGCACGATCGTGGCCGCCTTTCCCTTCCAGCCCGCGGTGGCCCTGGCGTGCAGGTAGGCGGCGTAGACGATCCAGGTGATGAACGCCCAGATCTCCTTGGGGTCCCAGCCCCAGTAACGGCCCCACGCCTTGTCGGCCCAGAGCGCCCCGGCGATGACGGCGAAGGTCCAGATCGGGAAGCCGATCACGATGGCCCGGTGCGCGACCCGCTCCAGGTCCTGCCGGGACGGCAGCCGGACCGAGGTGTCCTTCCTGACCAGATAGAGGATGCCGCAGACTCCCGCCACGATGAACAGCCCGCTCGCGACGATCGCCGCCGACACATGGATCACGAGCCAGTACGAGTTCAGCGCGGGCACCACGGGACCGGCCTGCACGTGCAGGTACCGTACGGCGAAACCGAGCCCCAGCGCGGCCGCGACCGTGACGAACGCACCGAGGAAGCGGATCGGGTAGCGGAGCTGCATGAACAGGAACGCGCTCACCGCCGCGAAGCACATCGCGACGACGAACTCGTACATGTTGCCCCACGGCCACCGGTCCACGGCCAGGCCACGGGTGAGAATGGAGGCGAGGTTGGCGGCCCAGCCGAGCCAGCTCAGCCCGACGCCCACCGACCCTGCCCACACCACCCAGGCGGGCGGCGCCTTGACCGCGGGATCGCCCTCGGCGGGGGCCGCGTCGGCCGGCTCGCTCCCGCCGACACCCGCCAGGACGGGCCGGTCCACGCGGGCCGACGCCCTCGCCGGTCGGCCGAAGGCCAGGTCGAAGGCATAAGCGATCATTGCGAAGACGTAGAACAGCACCGTCGCCAAGATGAGCTGGTCGCTCAGCGTGGCGAGGCCGACGTCGACCTCAGCGGACATCCTTCACTCCTGAATCGGGAACTCCTGGGTTCAAAACGGAGACGATCTCGGTGAACTCCTCGCTGAAATCGCCGCCCTCGGTGCGCGTGAGGCCGCCCGCCTCGACCTTGCGGTCCCCGTGGATCCGCACCCATATCCTGCGGCGGCGGACGGTCAGGGTCAGCACGAGGCCGGCGACACAGAGGATCGAGGCCACGAGCGCGGGCATCCGGCCCGGGTCGTGGGTGATCTGCAGGGCGATCCACTCCCGCACGCCGGTGAACTCGATCGAGCCCGCGCCGTTCGGCAATGTGAGCTTCTCGCCGAGCGCCAGCGGGTCTGCCTTCATGACCAGCGGCTTCATCTTCTTCAGGCTCGCCGGGTCGAGCTCGTAGACCGACTGCGGCCGGCCGTCCTTCAGCCCCAGGTCACCGGCGAACGCGCCGTACACCTGGGCGGTGGGGTTCGCGGCGCCGGGGAAGACCGAGATCCACTCCGAGCCCATCGGGACGGTCGTCGGCAGGAAGCCGACGAGGACGCCGAGCTGCTCCGGCCGCGCGTCCGGGACCTTGATCACGCATTCGGAGGTGAAGGTGGCGGGCTGGACCACCAGGCAGGGCACCGGTCCGTCGAAGGCGACCTCGCCCTCACCGTCGGTGATCTTGAAGGTCGGCGCGTAGCCGTGGTCGATCAGGTAGCTCAGCGTGCCGTTGACGTCCAGCGGCTCGTTCACCTTCAGCACGTAGTCGCGCGGAGCCGCGCCCGGGGCGTCCTCGACCTTGAGCCTGGCCTCGTAGTCGAGGGCCTGCCCCCTCTTCTCGCCCTGCGCGATGTAGGTCGCCTGGAAGTCGTCGACGGTGAAGGAGAACGGCTCCAGCGACTCGGCGTTCACCTGGGTGCCCGGCATGTAGCGGTCGTAGGCCGCGACCGTGTTCGCGAACCCCTCGCCCTCCACGACCAGCACGTTGCCCCGGTAGCCGTACAGCGACCCCATCCCGACCGCGACCAGCAGGCCGAGCAGGGCCACGTGGAACAGCAGGTTGCCGGTCTCGCGCAGGTAGCCCTTCTCCCCGGCGACCCAGCCGGGCCCGGTGGTCACCCGGAACCGCCTGGCGCGCAGCCTCGCGGCGGCCTCCTCGACGGTGAGATCCGCCTCGAAGGAGGCGTGCTGGGGCAGCCTGCCCAGGTTGCGCGGCGCCGCGGGCGGCTTCCTGCGCAGCTCCCGCAGGTGGGTCGCGGTGCGGGGGAGCACGCAGCCGATCAGGGACACGAACAGCAGAAGGTAGATCGCGGCGAACCAGGGCGCCCTGAAGACGTCGAACAGCCAGAACCTGTCCAGCCACTCGGCGAGCCCGGGGCTGTCGTCGAAGTACTGGGCGACCATGGCGTCGGAGACCCCGCGCTGCGGCCAGATCGAGCCGGGAATGGTGCCCAGGGCGAACAGGAACAGCAGGATCAGCGCGGTCCGCATCGAGGTGAGCGTCCGCCAGAACCAGCGCGCCCACCCCACGACCCCGAGACCCGCGGGCCGCCGCGCCTCGTTCACCGTTCGCTCCCCCGTCTTCGGGTCGACCGACACCATCAGATCACCGGCTCGAATCCGCCGACCCAGCCCTGCGTCATCGCGACGAGCTGCCCCCACAAGCCGGTGACGAGCAGCACGCCGACGACGACCAGCATGACGCCGCCCGCCCGCGTGATCAGCCGCGAGTGCCGCCGTACCGCCTTGAACGTCCTCAACGCCCTGCTGTACGCCAGTCCGGCCGCCACGAACGGCAGGCCGAGGCCGAGCGCGTACGCGAAGGCGAGCAGCGCGCCGCGACCGGCGCTGCCCTCGTTCAGGCCGAGGGTGAGCACGACCCCGAGGGTGGGGCCGATGCAGGGGGTCCAGCCCAGCCCGAACACCAGGCCGAGCAGAGGCGCCCCGGCCAGCCCCGCGGCCGGGACCCGGTGGATGCGGAAATCGCGCTGCAGACCCGGGATCACCCCCATGAAGGCGAGACCGAGCACGATCGTGAAGACGCCGAGCACCCGCGTGATGATCCCCGCGTTGGTGAACAGGACCGCGCCGAGGCCGCCGAAGAGCGCTCCCCCGGCCACGAACACGACCGCGAAACCCAGGACGAACAGCACGATGCCCGCCACCATGCGCCCCCGCCTGGGGTCGGCGCTCATGCCCGTCACGTACGACAGGTAGCCGGGAACCAGCGGCAGCACGCACGGCGACATGAACGACACCAGCCCGGCCGCGACCGCGATCGGCAGCGCCAGCGCCAGCGAGCCACCGGCGACGGTGCCCACGAGGTCGGCGCTCACGACGACCCCGAGCGGTTATCTCTCATCGCCGACCTTGGTCACCGCGTCGAGAAGGTCGTTGTACTTCACCGCGCCGAGTGCCCTGGCGGCGATCCGGCCCTGCCGGTCGATGATCAGGGTCGACGGGATGGCCGCGGGCGGCACCGTCCCCTGGAAGGAGAGGGCGACCTTGCCCGGCTGGTCGAAGATGCTCGGGTAACCCGGCTCGTGGCTGCGTTCGAAAGCCAGGGCGTCGGCCTTGCGGTCCTTGAAGTCGACGCCGAGGAACTCCACACCCTCGGCCTTCTTCTTGGCGTGGATGTCCTTGAGCACCGGCGCCTCGGCCCGGCAGGGCGCGCACCAGGAGGCCCAGAAGTTGAGCACCACGACCTTGCCCTTGTGCGCCGCGAGGCTCGCGGTGCCCCCGTCGAGGGTCTCCCCCTCCACCTGCGGGGCGACCTTGCGGTCCTCGGCCTGGAACAGAGTGATCTTTCCGTCACCGGCCACGAAACGGGTGTCACCGCTCTGCGGCTGCGCCCCCTGGTTTCCGGCGCATCCGGCCACGGCGATCAGCAGCGCGACGGCGGCGAAGGATTGTGCGCGCATGGGTGACGGAGACTCCCTGTACTACAACCGGTAGAGCAATCACTGTACCGGCGGAGTCAGGCGCCCGGCACAGTGGGGCGTTTGACGAGCGCCGCCGCGGGCTCGCTGTATCCGACGCTGATCAGACGGTTTCCCTCGAAGGAGAAGCTCGTGAGGCTGGCGAGGCCGCACTGCCTGCGACGCGGGTCGTGCGGCAGGCGCCTGCCCTCGGCCGCGAGCCTGATCGTCCAGATCGGGAGCTGGTGGCTGACCATGATCGCCTCATGGCCGCGGGCCGCGTCACGGGCGGTGTCGATCGCGGCCCTCATCCGGCTGACCATATGGATGTAGCGCTCCCCCCAGGAGGGGCGGAGCGGGTTCCACAGGTAGCGGTAGAAGCGCGGATTACGGAAGCTGCCGACGGAGAGGCCCTCGAAGATGTTCTCGGCCTCGATGAGCCGCTCGTCGATCGTGACATCCAGGTGGAAGGTCGCGGCGAGCGGGGCCGCCGTCTCCTGCGCGCGCTCCAGCGGCGAGGAGAACAGCGCGGTGACGTCACGTCCGGCGACCGCCTTCGCCACCGTCTCGGCCATCTGGATGCCGTTGTCGGAGAGGTGGTAGTCGGGAAGCCTGCCGTACAGGACGTTCGCGGGATTGTGCACCTCACCGTGGCGCAGGAGGTGAACGACGGTGGTCTCAGCCATGGTGTTCGCCAGCCTACCGACAGGTACGGGGTAGTGGCCTGGCAGGTGGGTCACTCGGGTCGGACGAGGCAGGATAAGGTCCCCCCGTGAGCCCCCTCGCGCTCGCCCTCGTCCTCTCCTCCGCCGTCGCCCACGCCTGCTGGAACCTCATGAGCAAGCAGGCGGCCGACGCCGACGGTGTCGTCTTCGTCTGGATGGTCGCCGCCGCCTCCACCCTCCTCTGGACCCCGGTCGCGGCGGGCTACCTGCTCCTCGGCGGCACCGGCCCCTCCTGGGCCGATCTCGCGGTGATCGCCGCCAGCACCACGCTGCACCTGGGCTACTTCATGCTGCTCCAGCGCGGCTACCGGCACGGCGACCTCTCCATGGTCTACCCGATCGCCCGGGGCACCGGGCCGATGCTGGCCAGCCTGGTCGCCGTCCTCTTCCTGGGCGAACGGCCGGGCCCGGTCGGCGTCGCGGGAATCCTGCTGGTCGGGGTGGGCGTCTTCCTGCTCGGCGCGGCGCACGGACCCAGCCGCCAGGACCTGGGCGGGATCGGGTACGGACTCGCCACGGGACTGTTCATCGCGGCGTACACCGTCTGGGACAAGCAGGTCGTCAGCGCCTTCGCGGTCGCGCCGATCCTGCTCAACTACGGCGGCGACCTCGGCCGCGCCCTGGTCCTCACCTCGCCGGTGCTCGCCCCCCGCCGCAGGGGCCTGATCCTGCCCGTCTGGCGAGAGCACAAGACGCGGGTGCTGGGCGCGGCGGTGCTGATGCCGCTCTCCTACCTCCTCGCGCTGACCGCGTACACGTTCTCGCCGATCAGCGCGGTGGCCCCGGTACGCGAGGTCAGCGTGCTCGTGGCGGTGCTGCTCGGCGGCAGGCTGCTCGCCGAGGGCGACCTGACCCGGCGGCTGCTCGCGGCCTGCGTCATCGTCGGCGGCGTGGTGACGATCGCCCTCGGCTGACAGTGAGGATGGAAGTGAACGCCCCGATCGACCTGGCGTCGCTCACCCACCGGCCGGAATCGTCGCCGACTCGACGGGCTCGGACACAGGCCCGCGAAATTCGACCGAGACGGCCTTCAGCGCCTCCACCGCGGCGCGGATGGCCGGCCTGCGGGCGGCGTCACTGCGCCAGAGCGCGTAGATCCTGCGCGTCGGACGCGACCGGATCGGGACGACCCGCACCCCCTCCGGGACGAAGTCGCGGCCCAGCCGGGGGATGATCGCGCACCCCTGCTCCGCCGCGACCAGGGCCATCTGGGTCGGATACTCGTCAGCCATGCAGGCGATGTCCGGCTCCAGCTCGGCCGAGCGCAGCGTGTAGACCAGCCAGTCGTGGCAGACCGTACCGGGTGAGGAGCTGATCCACTGCTCCCCCGACATCTCGGCGAGCTCGATCTCGGGACGCCCCGCCAGCGGATGCGACGCGGGCAGGATCACGTCGGCGATGTCGTCGAAGAGCGTGGCCCGGGACAACCCCTCGGGGATCGCCATCGGACGGTTCATCCAGTCCTGGACCACCGCGAGGTCGAGCTCGCCCCTCGCCACCTCACGGATCTGCCGCGCCGGCTCGCGTTCCATGAGCTGCAGGCGCAGGTCGGGGTGGCGCGAGTGCAACAGCGCGAGCGCGGCGGGCATCAGGCCCCTCGCCGCCGTGGGGAAGGCGCCGATGCCCAGCCGCCCCACGACCTCGCCGCGCAGCGCCTCGAAATCGGCCTCCGCCATCTCGACCAGCGCGAGGATGCGCTCGGCGTGGTCGGCGAGCAACCCGGCCGCGTCGGTCAGCCGCACCCCGCGCCCGTGACGCTCCAGCAGGGGCGCCCCCGTCTCCCGCTCCAGCTTGGCCAGCTGCTGGGAGACCGCCGACGGAGTCACCATGAGCGCCTCGGCCGCGGCCCCCACCGAACCGTAGACGGAAACCGCGTGCAGCGCCTTGAGCCGGTTGAGATCCAACACGTAAGCAACTCTAAACGACACAAGCAAGAAGGTCTCGCTTGTGCTGAAATGTCGGTGGAAACGACGATTGCTGCATGCGTACCCGGCACCTCCTGCTCGCCATCACCCTCACCGCCCTGTGGGGCTTCAACTTCGTGGTCATGGAGGCCGGGCTCCGCCACTTCCCCCCGCTGCTCTACGTGGCGCTGCGCTTCCTGCTCGCCGCTTTCCCCGCCGTACTGCTCGTCGGCGGACCCGGAGTGCCCTGGCGGAAGGTGCTCGTGGCCGGGGCCACGCTCGGCATCGGCCAGTACGCCCTGCTGCTGACCGGCATGCGGGCGGGCATGCCCGCCGGGCTCACCTCACTCGTCGTCCAGGTCCAGGCGATCTTCACCGCGATCCTGGCGGTCGCCCTACTGGGCGAACGGCTCACCCGGCGACGGATCATCGGCATGGCGGTCGCGTTCGCCGGTCTGGCGCTGATCGCCACCGACCTGGGCACCGGCGGCCCCATCGGCGCGTTCCTGCTGGTCGTCGGCGCGGCGTTCTTCTGGGGCATCGGCAACATCGCGGTCAGGAACGCCGCACCCCCCAACTCGTTCCGCTTCATGGTCTGGATCAGCGCGGTCGCGGCCCTGCCCATGACGGCCCTGTCCCTGCTGGTCGAGGGCGTCCCCCACCTGGAGTTCTCCGTGGAGGGCAGCCTCTCCCTCCTCTACGTCTCGCTGATCTCCACCCTCGGCGGCTTCGGCATCTGGGGCTTCCTGCTCCAGCGCTACGACGCCTCGGTGGTCGCCCCCTCCGCCCTGCTCGTCCCGGTCTTCGGCATGTCCTCCGCCGCCCTGTTCACCGGCGAGTCGATCTCCCTCACCAAACTCCTCGCCGCCACCCTGATCATCTCCGGCGTCCTCTACTCCAGCACCCGCACCCGTAGTACCCCCGCCCTGACCGAGACGACACCGGAGGCGGAAAGAGTCTGACGTCCCACAGGGCCAAAAGCTACGGTGCCCCCCATGGACACCGACCTCGACCGCCCGCCCTCCCCGCCCCCGGGAGGCTGGACCGCCGACGACCTCGACCGTCTCACCAGGTAGGCGTCCGCCTCACCCCAACCTGTCGAACACACCCTCTTTGACCCCACCGATAAAGGCCCGCCACCCACCAGGGGAGAAGACCAGCACCGGCCCACCGATGTCCTTACTGTCCCGAACAGCCACGACCCCGACCAGATTGCGCGCCACCTCGACACACGCTCCACCATTGCCATTACTACGCGAACTCTTGCGCCACTCTGCGTGAGACAAGTCCACAGGCTGGTTCTCCACCGTCCCGCACTCCGTTTTCTCTCGAATCGGTTGTCACTTCCCAAGTTCGCCCGCCACCTGCGTGATGAGCTCTTTCGAGGAGTCGGCGGACAGGGCAGCAGCACGCAAGTAGTCAAACATCAGCGTATACCGCTCCACTTCAGATTGCTTTTCCAGATAAATCGTTCCGGTTGGGTATTCGATGTAGACCACATCAGGGTCATTTGGGCCGAACCGGAGCACATGGAACCCTCCACCCATCGCCGGATGCGCGCCAGCCGAAAACGGTAGGACTTGGAGAGTCACATGCGGCAGCGTGGCCACTTGGACCAGGTGTTCGAGTTGGGTGCGCATGACCTGGGCACCGCCGACCGGACGCCGGATGGCTGCTTCGTTAACGATCGCCCACAGGTGCGGCGGTTCGTCGTTTGCCAGCAGTTTCTGGCGTGCGACGCGCACCACCACTCGTTGATCCACTTCTTCTTCCGAGGCTCTGATCTGTGCGGCACGATGCACTGCACGTATGTAGTCCTCGGTCTGCAGCAGCCCCGGCACGAACTCGGACTCATAAAGGTGCAGGGCTGAGGCTTCCGACTCCAGGCCGACGTAGACCTCGAACCATTCGGGGACAGCTTGCCCGTAGGCATGCCACCAGCCACGTTGCCGAGCTTCCCGAGCCAAGGTGAGTAGCGCATCGCGCTCCCCGGGCTCGATCTCGTAGACGGCGAGCAAGGCGCGCACATCACTGGGTTGCACCGCCCGCCGTCCGGTCTCGAAACGGCTCAACTTGGTGGCGTGCCAGTCAAGCTGTTCGGCTACTTGATCGATGGTTAGCCCCTTTTCCTCTCGAATGCGGCGTAGTTCGGCGGCAAGTCGCCGCCGCCTGACTGTGGGGCTGTATGCCTGACGAGCCACTACTGAATCCTCACCATCAATACAAAACGGTCATTTCTGCACAACAATCTCTTTTGCGATAGTTGCTCGATGGCAGTTGCCAAAAAGCAACTACGGGAACACACTTGCAATGGTTCCACGGCCCGACGTTTCTGGCGTCGAACTTCGACCACTTAGAGCAACGATTTGATGACGGACTGCGAATCAGGACGTCACCCCTTGCCCACAAGCAGTCCACGACACCGAAGCTCGCACGGCGCCCACAAGCCGTACGACCGAAAGGACGGATAGTGAAATGAAGCAATGTGGTTCACAAGAGCAGTTCGTTCATCTGGTGCGGCTGGGCTGGGACCTGCGGGGTCTGGGCCTGGGCACCTCGCTGGTGCTGCCCCACAGGGGACAGCCGATCCTGGAGGTCATGTCCGAAAACGAGACCCGCGTCCGCATCACCGCCGTACGCCGTGCCCGCGGCTGGGTGTTCGTCTGGCGGCCCTGGTGGGCCAGGGCGTGGCGGCCCGGCGAAGCGATCTGCGCCGAGGCCGACAACGCGGCCGACGTCATCGTCTCGGCGGCGATCGCGTGATCGCGCCCTACCAGGCCCCCTGCCGATACGAACGCCAGCGAACGGCCTCGCAGCGCTGGTCTGTCCTCCGCCCCCTGGGCCACGCCGAGTTCGCCGCGACCCCCCACTCGGTCGCGACCGTCCGCGCCTGGGCACGACACCTCCTGTACGCAAGGATCACCGACGCCGCCCTCGACGACGTGGTGTTGCTGCTCAGCGAGGTCGTGACCAACTCCGTCGTCCACTCCGACTCCGGACACACCCCCACAGGATCGGTGACCGTCTGCCTCGGCCTGGGAGGCAACATGGTGCACGCCGAGGTGATCGACGACGGCTCGGCGACCAGCCTGCCCTTCGTCCGCGCGACCGACCTCGACAGCGACGGCGGACGCGGCCTGCTCCTGGTCGAGGCCATGGCCACCGCCTGGGGCACCCACCACGACCCCGAAGCGGGCACCGCCGTCTGGTTCCGCCTTCCCTCCCACGAAACCAACAGCCCTAACGAAGCCGGCAACGCCGGCACCCCCGGCTCCTCATCCAACTAACCCACCCGGCCGAAGCCCTCTCGTACGAGACCTACCCCTCCCTTCGGTCACAGTGGCCGTCCGTCACGATGTGGCCCATCAAAGGGCCACACCTATCCCTGCGCGAAGCCGTGATGTCCGTGACCAGCAACGACAACGCGCAGCACGCCAACCGTCAGCGAACCACGCCGAGCCCGATGGAGTCACGGCGAGCCCTCTGCGCTCCTTTCCGCACCGGCGCTTCAGCTACGGCGACGCCCCCCGTACGCCCCCGTACGGATTGCTTCAGCGTCCCAGCGCACACTGGGCGGCCCGTAAGAAAGCGACTACGGCCCGCACCACCTACGGCGAGACGGGCCGTGTGCGGAGGTGGGCGGGTGCTCCGGGCGGCTTATAAAAATCCGCAACCAACGCGCCCGCCAGGCCGGAGGCCTGACCCACCAGACGACCACCAACGACGGCCGCCCGGAGCACCCGCCCACCGGAGCGCGCACGCACCGAAGCAGCACGCACCGAAGCGCGAACACACCGAAGCCTTCACCAGAACACGAGCACACCGAACACACCCGGCTTGATACTCAGCACCCTGCCCAACTGCTCGCGCGAACCCCCAAGCCTCAGACCCCCCAGGCGTCAGCGGTGCAAGCGGAAGAAGGCGCGAATGTCCTCGGTGAGCAGGTCGGGAGTCTCCATCGCCGGGAAGTGGCCACCCCTCCCGAACTCCGACCAGTGCTCGATCAACCCCCCAGGGTCCATCACGCTCCGGATCGTCGTATCAGCGGCGAACACCGCGACACCCGTAGGCGGTCCCTGCCGCCCACCGGCGTGATCGCCCCCCTGCTGAGCGGCCATTTCGCGATACACCTGCATCCCCTCGTAAACGGCGTGCGCCGAGGAGGCGCCCGCGCCCGTGAACCAGAAGAGGCTGACGCAGGTGAGCAGCTGGTCGCGGCCGACCGCGTCCTCCGGAAGTTTCGCCGCCGGGTCGGTCCACTCGGCGAACTTCTCCGCGATCCAGGCGAGCTGCCCCACCGGCGAGTCATTCAGGGAGTAGGCGAGCGTCTGCGGGCGGGTCGCCTGCATGTGCAGATAGCCGAACCCGTCGGCCTGGGACGCGTTGAACCGCTCGGCACGTGCCCTGTCGGCCTCCGACAGGCCGCCGAGTTCGATCGGAGGGCCGAACGGCATCGCCGCCGTCGTCCCGGTCAGGTGTGTGCCGACCACCCGCCCCGCGTCGATCATGGCGAGTATCCCCGCCACCCCCGAGCCCGCGTCGGTCCCCTGGACCGCGTAGCGGCCGTAGTCCAGGCGGCTCATCAGCTCCGCCCATGCCTGGGCGACGCGGAAGAGGTTCCCCCATCCCTGCTCTTTCACGGGCGTCGAGAACCCGTACCCCGGCAACGAGGGGATCACGACGTGGAAGGCGTCGGCCGGGTCACCGCCGTGCGTGCGAGGGTCGGTCAGCGGGCCGATCACCTCCAGGAACTCGTACGGCGAGCTGGGCCAGCCGTGAGTGAGGATCAGCGGCAGCGCGTCCGGCTCGGGGGAACGGACGTGCAGGAAGTGGATGTCCTGGCCGCTGATGTCGGTGACGAACTGCGGGAACGCGTTCAGCCTCTCCTCCTGGACGCGCCAGTCGAAACCATCACCCCAATAAGCGACGAGGCCCTTCAGGTAATCCAGCGGAACGCCCCGGCTCCAGCCGGTGCCGGGCACCTCCCGAGGCCAGCGGGTTCGAGCGAGCCGGTCACCGAGGTCGTCGAGGTCGGCCTGGGGGATGTCGATGCGGAACGGGCGGATCCCCGTGTCGTTGCTCATGCCAGAACCGTAGGCGCCAATGCGGAAAGGTTCGTTCCGCATTGTCGGGCAGGATGAGAAACATGTTGGAGACGTCGGCCCGCCTGCTCCGCCTGCTCTCACTGCTGCAGAGTCCACGGGACTGGACCGGCCCGCAGCTCGCGGAACGCCTCGGAGTGACCACCCGCACCGTACGCAACGACGTCGAGCGATTACGCCACCTGGGCTATCCCGTGCACGCCACCCCAGGCGCGGCGGGTGGCTACCGGCTCGGAGCCGGGGCCGCCCTGCCGCCGCTGCTGCTCGACGACGAGGAGGCGGTCGCCGTCGCGGTGGGCCTGCGTACGGCTGCCGGAGGCACGGTCGCCGGGATCGAGGAGACGTCGCTGCGTGCCCTCGCCAAGCTGGAACAGGTCCTGCCCTCCCGGTTGCGACGTCGCGTGGACGCCCTGCAGACCGCCGTGGTGGCCGTCCAGAACAGTGGCCCCACCGTGGACGCCGAGGTGCTCAGCATCCTGGCGGGGGCGTGCCGCGACCGTGAGAGCCTGCGGTTCGACTACACCGGCCACGACGGCACGGTGACGCGGCGGCTGACCGAGCCGTACCGGCTGGTCCACATGAGCCGCCGCTGGTATCTCGTCGCCTGGGACGTCGAGCGGCGCGACTGGCGCACGTTCCGCGCCGACCGGATCCGGCCGCGCACCCCGACCGGTCCGCGCTTCGCCCCCAGGGAGCCGCCCGGCGGCGACGTCGTCGCCTACGTACAACGCGGTGTGGGGGCGGCACTGTGGCGATACCGGGCACGGGTGCGGCTGCACGCCCCGGCCGAGGCCGTCGCCGAGCGGCTACCGCCCTCCGTGCTGCTGGAGGCCGTCGACGAGAACACGTGCGTGATCGAGGCCGGGGCCGACACCCTCCAGATGCTCACCCTCTATCTGGGCATGCTCGACGTGGACTTCGACGTCCTCGACTCCCCGGAGTTCGCCGCCCACCTCGACACTCTGATCAACCGGTACAGCCGAGCGACACGCGACCTGTAACCAGAACGGCTCAGACGGCCTGCGCTGCGGCCTTAGCGGCAGCGGGAAGCGCCTCGGCGATACGGGAAAGAGCCTCATCATCATGGGCGGAGGACAAAAACCACGCCTCGTACGCCGAAGGCGGCAGGTAGACCCCCTGCTCCAGCATCGAGTGGAAGAACGCCCGGTAGGCGGCGGTGTCCTGCTTCTGGGCGATGTCGAAATCGGTGACCCGCTCGTCGGTGAAGAAGACGGAGAACAGGCTCCCGGCCCGCTGCAGGCGGTGCGGCACCCCGGCCGCCGACAGAGCGTCGGCGGCGGCGCGGCCGATGACCAGCGCGGCGGCGTCGACCCGGTCGTAGACCCCCTCGTCGCAGGCGCGCAGGGTGGCGAGGCCGGCGACGCAGGCGAGCGGGTTTCCCGACAGGGTGCCCGCCTGGTAGACCGGCCCCTCGGGGGCCAGGTGCGCCATCACGTCCGCGCGCCCGCCGAACGCGGCGGCGGGCAGCCCCCCGCCCATGACCTTGCCGAAGGTCATGAGGTCGGCCTCGACCGGGTCGAGTCCGTACCAGCCGGACTCCGACACCCGGAACCCGGTGAGCACCTCGTCGACGATGAGCAGGGCGCCGTACGCGGTGCACAGCTCGCGCAGCGTGGCGTTGAACCCGTCGAGCGGCGGGACGACGCCCATGTTGGCCGGACACGCCTCGGTGATCACGCACGCGATCTCGGCGCCGAAGGTCTGGAACGCCTCGGTGACCGCCTCGACCGAGTTGTACGGCAGCACCACGGTGTCGGCAGCAGAAGCACCGGTCACCCCCGGAGTATCGGGCAAACCGAAGGTCACCACGCCGGAGCCGGCCGAGGCGAGAAGGGCATCTACATGACCGTGGTAGCAACCCGCGAACTTCACGATCTTGGACCGGCCGGTGAACCCGCGGGCCAGCCGCACCGCGGACATGGTGGCCTCGGTACCGGAGCTGACCAGGCGGACCTTCTCCACCGGCTCGACGCGGGCGACGATCTCCTCGGCGAGCTCGACCTCGCCGGGCGTCGCCGTACCGAACGAGGTGCCGTCGCGCAGCGCCTCCTGAAGGGCCTCGATCACGGCGGGGTGCCGGTGGCCGAGGATCATCGGCCCCCACGAGCAGACAAGGTCGACGTAGCGGTTGCCGTCGACGTCGACGATGTAGGGACCCTGCCCCGAGGTTATGAAGCGCGGTGTCCCGCCGACGGCGCCGAAGGCTCGGACCGGGGAGTTGACGCCTCCGGGGACGATCTCACGTGCGCGGGCGAACAGGGCCTCGGAGTTCTCAGTACGGCTCACGCCCTCCAGGGTAGTAGTCACCGAAGGACCCCCGGAAAAAGCGTCACTCGCAGGTGTCGGCGAGCCAGTCGAGGACGCGCAGCGGGTCGGGCAGCGGGCGTCCGTCGGGCGGGCGCAGCCACGAGCCGGACCCACCGGTCGGCAGGAGCGAGGGCGGGGCGAGGACGTAGCTGTCGCGGCAGTGCCAGCGCAGGCCGGGCATCTCCTCGATGGTGGAAGGCCCGAAGTCCAGAGCGCAGGTCCACCACTCGTCCTCGTCGTCGGAGGCGTTCCTGGTGGCCACATAGAACAGGGCCCGGTCGCCGTTGACGGCGACCGGGCCCGAGGCGACTCCGGCGGAGTCCATGTTCGCGAGGGTGGTGCGCCCCGCGGCGAGCGGTACGTCGAAGACGTCGAACACCCGTCCCGTGGGGAGGATCACGTTCGCCTCCGGCTCGTACCGCCACCAGTTGGTGAGCAGGGCCGGGTCGGTGGTGGCCTGCATCTGCCAGGCCCGCGAGAGCGGATGTGCCCCCGGGTCGGGACAGCCGATCCTGTCGCAGGAACAGGAACGCGAACCGCCCTTCAGCGGCTTCGCGCCGGGACAGCTCGCCCAGCCCAGGGCGGCGTACTCCAGCACAAAGTTGATCATCTGCTTCGGATGGCCATGCCGTCTACTTCGACGAACCATCGGTACCCCGACCATCGTGTCCTCCGTCGTCCGCGCATCCCGCGTGCACCCCGGATGCGGTCGACCTGTCCACACTCTGGTCAGTCGGAACGTCGAATATCCAGGGTTTACGCCACCTGGGACACATCCGCACCGGTTATCGCACTCTAACGCACCCGCATCTCCATCAAGCGGCGAACCTCCAGTTCTCGGCACGCGCCGCCGGTCTCACCTCAGCTTCCCCGCCACCTCGGTGGCCCAGTAGGTGAGGATCATGTCGGCCCCCGCCCTGCGGATCGCGACCAGCGACTCCATGATCACCCGGTCCCGGTCGACCCAGCCGTTCGCCGCCGCGGCCTCGACCATCGCGTACTCGCCGCTGACCTGGTACGCCGCCACCGGCACGTCCACGGCGTCGCGCACCTGGCGCAGGATGTCGAGGTAGGCCAGCGCGGGCTTCACCATCACGGCGTCGGCGCCCTCGTCGAGGTCCAGCCTCACCTCGCGCAGCGCCTCACCGACCGGTCCCGCCGCGTCCTGCTGGTAGGCGTTGCGGTCACCGAACTGAGGAGCGCACTCGGCCGCCTCGCGGAACGGGCCGTAGAACGCCGAGGCGTACTTCGCCGAGTACGCCAGGATCGGGACCTGCTCGAAGCCGTCGCCGTCCAGGGCCGCCCTGATCGCCGCGACCTGGCCGTCCATCATGCCGCTCGGCGCGATGACCTGCGATCCGGCCCGCGCCTGGGCCACCGCGGCGGACGCGTAGCGCTCCAGGGTGGCGTCGTTGTCGACCTCACCCTCGGGGGTCAGGATGCCGCAGTGCCCGTGGTCGGTGAACTCGTCCAGGCAGGTGTCGGTCATCACGACCAGCGCGTCGCCCACGTCGGTGAGCAGGTCGGCGACGGCACGCTGGACGATTCCCTCCGGGTCGTCGGCCGCCGAGCCCCGGCCGTCCTTCACCTCGGGGATGCCGAACAGGATCAGCCCGCCGACCCCGGCCTCGGCGGCCTCGTGGGCGGCCTTGCGCAGCGAGTCGCGGGTGTGCTGGAACACCCCGGGCATCGAGCCGATCGGATTCGGCTCGGTGATGCCCTCCTTCACGAACATCGGCAGCACGAGCTCCGCCGGGTGCAGCCGGGTCCCGGCCACCATCCGGCGCATCGACGCCGTACGACGGAGCCTGCGCGGACGCGCGACAGGGAACTGAGCCGTCATGGTGCTTCCCCTCCCCCCGGCCGGTAACGGAATCGCGGGCCGGAGGATCTCGGTTGTGTGTTCCTGACTCACCACTCGACGCGGCACCGATCATGCCGCCGACCACAACGCCGATCATGAGACCGGCCGCAACGCCGATCATGAAACCGATCGCGTTGTCACCGCAACGCCGATCACGGCCCGCGACGCTCGCCAGGGGCCGTCGAACGCGGCCGGCCCGCCCGTCGTGCGCGGGCGGCGACCACTTTCAAGGTTACTTCGCGCGGCGCCGGGCTCCCCGCCGGGTCTGCGAGGGCCTGCGGGGGGTGTCCCCCGCCATGACCGCGGCCTGCCGCTGCTTGGCACCATACTCGGCGAGCGCCGCCGCGAGGGCGGAAGCCGCAGGTTTGTCGGCCATGACGTCGACGCGGAGCCCGAACTCCTCGGCGGTTTTGGCGGTCTGCGGGCCGATCACGGCGATGACCGTGACGTTGTGCGGCTTGCCCGCGATGCCCACGAGGTTGCGGACGGTGCTCGACGAGGTGAACAGCACCGCGTCGAACCCGCCGCCCTTGATGGACTCGCGGGTCGGGGCAGGCGGCGGCGCGGCACGGACGGTCCGGTAGGCGGTCACGTCGTCGCACTCCCAGCCGAGCTCGGTGAGCCCCGCCACGAGCGTCTCGGTCGCGATGTCGGCGCGGGGCAGCAGCACCCGGTTGATCGGGTCGAGCATCGAGTCGTACGGCGGCCACTCGGCGAGCAGGCCCTCCGACGACTGCTCGCCGGTCGGCGTCAGATCCGGTTTGACGCCGAAGCTCACCAGCGCCCGCGCGGTGCTCTCGCCCACGGCCGCGACCTTGAGCCCGGCGAACGCGCGGGCGTCCAGGCCGTACTCCTCGAACTTCTCACGCACGGCCTTGACCGCGTTCGCGCTGGTGAACGCCACCCACTCGTAGCGTCCGGTGACCAGGCCCTTGATCGCGCGGTCCATCTGCTGCGGGGTGCGCGGCGGCTCGACGGAGATCGTGGGGACCTCCTCGGGCACCGCGCCGTACGACTGCAGCTGCTCGACCAGGCCGGCCGACTGCTCCTTGGTCCTGGGGACGAGCACCCGCCAGCCGAACAGCGGCTTGGTCTCGAACCACGACAGCCGGTCGCGCATGCCGACGGCCTCGCCGACCACGATCAGCGCGGGCTCGGCCATCCCGGCGTGCTTGAGATCGGGTGCGAGCCTGCCCAGCGTGGTCACCACGGTGTGCTGCTCGGTCGTGGTGCCCGCGCTGCTCACCGCCACGGGCGTCGAGTCGGGGCGGCCCGCCGCGATCAGCGCCTTTCCGATCGGAACGGCCTCGGCCACGCCGTTGTAGATCACCAGAGTGCTCGATCCGGTGGCGTACGCGGCCCAGTCGTCGATCTGGGTCGCGTCCACGACCCGGAACTCGGGCACCGAGACCGCGGCGGGGATCCCCGCGTAGGTGAGCACCGCCGTCGCCGGCGGCACACCGGGCACGATCTCGAACTCCACGTCCGCCTTGGCGCAGGCCGCGACCTCCTCGGTGATCGAGGAGAAGAACATCGGATCGCCCGCGCACAGCCGTACGACGCAGCTCCCGCCCTTGGCCGCCTTGACGACCTTCAGCGAGACGGCGCCGTCCTCGGCCGCGTCGACGACGTCGACGCCCTCACGGCAGTGGCGCAACAGCGGGCCGTACGCCTCCCGGTCGAGAATGACGACGTCCGCCTTGGAAAGCAGGTCGGCGCCGCGCAGCGTGAGCAGGCCCTCATCACCGGGACCGGCCCCGACGAAGGCGACGAACCCGGACGGGCGCTCGAAGGTGGTACTTCCGGAGCTCAATGTGCTCGCTCCCCTATCAACGTGCCGGCCCCCTCCGCGATCATCTCGGCCGCGAGGTCGCGACCGAGATCCATGGGCGTGGAAGAGCTTCCGGCGGTGGACTTGCGCACCGCTCGCCTGCCGTCGACGGCGACGACAGCGGCGGTCAGGATCAGATCGTGCCCGTTCTCGGCCGCGTACGCGCCCACCGGGGCGGCGCACCCCGCCTCCAGGGCGTTGAGCACCGCGCGCTCGGCGGTGACCGCCGCGCGGGTGCGCGCGTCGTCGAGCACGCTCAGCAACTCGGCCAGGTCGGCCCGGTCGGAGCGGCACTCCACGGCCAGCGCCCCCTGCCCGGGGGCGGGCAGCATCTCCTCGACCTCGAAGATCTGTGAGATCTCGGCGTCGCGGCCCAGCCGGCCGAGCCCGGCGGCGGCGAGCACGACGCCCTGCAGCTCGCCGGAGGTCACCTTGCCGATGCGGGTGTCGGCGTTACCGCGGATGGGCACGTAATCAAGATCAGGACGAATCACCCGAAGCTGGGCGATCCGCCGCGGTGATCCCGTGCCGATCGCCGCGCCGGGCGGCAGGTCGGCCAGTTTGGCGACGCTCACCAGGGCGTCCCTGTGGTCGTCGCGCGGCGGGATCGCCGCGATGACCACGCGCGGGTCGGGCGTGGTGGGCAGGTCCTTCAGGGAGTGCACCGCGAAGTCGATCGCACCCTCGATCAGCTTGTCGCGCAGCGCGCTGACGAAGACCCCGGTACCGCCGAGCTGCGTGAGGTCGCCCCTGGTCACATCGCCGAAGGTGGTGACGCCGACCAGCTCGACGGCCGCGCCGGTCAGCTCGGTGAGGCGGGCGGCGACCAGGCCGGACTGCGTCGTCGCCATGACGCTCCGCCTCGTCCCCAGCCGGAGCGGAGAGGAAACGCTGCTCACAGGCCTGCCTCCTTCTTGCTCGGCTCGGTGTTCCTACCCGGCTCGGCATCGATCGTCTCGACGCGCCTCACCGCTTCTGGCACCTTCGGGTCAAGATTGAACAGCTCCCGCAGCGCCTCCGCGTAATGATCACCCGCCGGGGACTCCGCCAGCTGCTTGACACGCACGGTGGGCTCGTGGAGCAACTTGTCGACCACGCGCCGCACGGTCTGACCCACCTCGTCCCTGACACGCCCCTCAAGATCGGGCACCCGCGCCACGAGCCGTCCGAGCTCCGCCTCGACCACCTGGGCCGCCTTGCTCCGCAGCGCCACCACGGTCGGCGTGACGCGCGCGGCGCGCTCGGCCGACAGGTAGGCGGTGACCTCCTCGGCGACGATCTCGCGCACGGCGACGACCGCCTCGGCGCGACCGCCGTCGTCGGTGCCGGCGTCGGCCTCACCCTCCTGCATGGACTCCAGGTCGACCAGCGTCACACCGGGCAGCCGCCGTACGGCGGGATCGATGTCGTGCGGCAGGGCCAGGTCAAGCAGGAACGTCTCACGGGGAGCCACCATGTCGGCCGTGATCACCACGTCGGTGGCGCCGGTGCAGGAGATGACCAGGTCGGCCCCCGCCAGCTCGGCCGCCAGGTCGCCGAATCCGGCTGCCCTGCCACCGACCGTCCGCGCCAGCCGCACCGCGCGGTCGTGGGTCCGGTTCACCACCACGATGTCGGTGACGCCCGCCCGCTGCAGGGTCGCGGCCGACAGGGCGCTCATCGAGCCCGCGCCGACCACCAGGGCCCGCTTCCCCTCCAGGGGGCCGAGGGCGCGCTCGGCGAGGGTGAGCCCCACCCCGACGAGGGAGGCACCCGCCCGGTCGATGCCGGTCTCGGTGTGGGAGCGCTTGCCCACCCGCAGTGACTGCTGGACGAGCTCGTTGAGCGTCGGGCCGAGCGTGCCCTCCTGCTGGGCGAGCCTGAGCGCCGAACGCACCTGGCCGAGGATCTGTCCCTCTCCCACGACCATCGAGTCGAGGCCGGAACCGACGGAGAACAGGTGCTCGACGGCGCGATCCTCGTAGTGCACGTAGAGGTGGGAGGCCAGCTGCTCCATGGGGACGCCGGAGTGGGTGCTGAGCAACCGGGAGATCGAGGTCACCGCGGCGTGGAACCGGTCGACCTCGACGTAGACCTCGACCCTGTTGCAGGTCGAGACGACCATGGCCTCGGCGACGTGGGCGTCCTGCTGGACGTCCTGGAGCAGCTTCACCAGCGAGTCACCGGAGACGGAGACCCGCTCCAGCAGGGCCACCGGTGCCGTCCGGTGGCTCAGGCCGACGACGAGAACGCTCATCGGCCCCCACCGGCCTTCCAGGAGAGGACGTGATCCGCTCTCGGGCTCGTCCCGCCGGTATACGTCGCGGTCAACACGCCCGTCATGCTCATGCTCGTCCGGAGGAGCCGGGAGATGACGTGCCCGCCGACCCGTGTGCCGTGCCTCTTCACAAGTCCACCGCCTCGGGCCACTCCTCGGCCATCACGGGCCCCCCAGTCATCCGATCCGCCTTGCGTTGCTCGTGGAACGCCAGGATCTGAAGTTCAATCGATAGGTCGACTTTACGGATATCCACGCCTTCTGGCACGGAAAGGACGACAGGGGCGAAGTTCAGGATGCTGGTGACCCCCATGGCGATGACCCGGTCGGCCACCTGCTGGGCCGCCGTGGCCGGAGTCGCAAGCACCACGATCGACACTCCCCGCCGTGTTATCACGGCTTCCAGCTCGTCGATGTGCTCCACATTCAATCCCGCGATGTGGTCGCCCACCACCTCGGGGTCCGCGTCGAGCAGCGCCGCGACCCTGAACCCGCGGGAGACGAACCCGCCGTAATTGGCGAGCGCACGCCCGAGGTTACCCACTCCGACGATGGCGACGGCCCAGTCCTGGGTGAGGCCCAGCTCGCGGGAGATCTGGTAGATGAGATATTCGACGTCGTAACCGACCCCGCGGGTGCCGTACGACCCCAGGTGGGAGAGATCCTTGCGCAGCTTGGCCGAGTTGACGCCCGCCGCGACGGCGAGGTCCTCCGAGCTCACGGTCGCCAGGCCACGCTCGGCCATGCCGTTCAGCGCTCGCAGATAGAGCGGCAGCCGGGCGACGGTCGCCTCGGGGATGCCGCGGTCGCGGGCTTGGGACAGACGGCGGATCACGTGCCGGAGCTCCAGGGGGACAGGCGGCCGGCGCGGCCCGGACGCGACGGATGACGAGGTGAAACCACTGTCATTCAGGTTAGTCCTTTTGTGAACCGATGCACAAAGTGAGTGTTCACAATCTTGGCCGCACCCCCCGCCGGTCCTCTCCCCGCCCCCTCGTCAGGCCCCGAACCTGTGCGTCTTCACCCGCTCGCCAGGTCCAGGACCCGCGCCTCCCACGGGCACGCGCCCCCGTTCCGCCGGGCCTTTCCCCGCCCCGGCCCGGATCTTCACCGCTCGCCACGAGAGTCGGCGCGGCGCCGCGATTCGGCTACCGTGACGGTCATGTCACCGCGAGACCATCGCATCACCCTGCTCGGCAAACCCGGTTGCCACCTGTGCGACGACGCACGGGCGGTGATCGAGCGGGTCGCCACCGAACTCGGCGTCCCGTGGGAGGAGCGCGACATCACGGCCTCCGCCGAGGATGAGGCCCGCTACTGGGAGATGATCCCGGTCACCCTCGTCGACGGGGTGCAGCACGACTTCTGGCGCGTCGACGAGAGCCGTCTCCGCGCCGCCCTCGGCGCCTGAGGGCCTCGGCACCTGAGGACAAGGACGCTCTTCGTCCCTGAACGGCGCCGCTCGTCCCCAAGGTCGTTTCCCGCGTCTCCCGCGATGCGCGACACGACCGCAGCGCCCCGGCGGGTGGGCGGCCGACGTGGTCGCCCCCGGCCGTCGCCGGAAAAACGTGATCACCCCGGCCCGGTGGAGGGTCGGCCCGATCACCACCATCGGACGCCCGCCGGCCGACCCCACGCGGCCGGCCCGCGCTCACGGCCTGAAGGCCATCGGAAGCGGCATCACCTTCGCGGCGTTCACCGTGAGTTCGATCACATTGGTGGCGAGCACCATCGTCTGACGCTCGGTGACGAAACGTTGCGTGTGGGACTGGCGCTGGTGGTCGGCGTAGGCGACCTCGTCACGGTAGAGCTCGTAGACGATGCGCTGAAGGGGCGCCGACTTCACCGAGTGACAGGTGTAGACGAGCGTGTCCGGCTCGGAGCGGCGTACCGAATCGACGGTCTCCTCGGCGAGCCGGTCGAACCTCTCGCCCGTGCCGTCGAGCAGCGTGAAGACGGTGAGCAGGCCGAAGATGCTCGGTGATGGACGGTTCGAGCCGCCCGGCAGGTCACCGGCGCCCCCCGGCGTTCCCGGTCCGCCCGCTCCACCCGGATACAGGGCACCGGTCGAGGGAGCGGCGCCGCCGAACGCCTGGTCGTAACCGGGGGAGCCTCCCCGGTCATAACCCCTGGACCCTCCGCGTCCCCGCTCGGAGCCCGGGGAGGGCGCGCCGCCGAACGCCTGGTCGGCGGGCATGGGCTGGAGGCTGCCCTGCCTGCCGGCGCCCGGTACGCCCGGCATCCCGAACTCCCCGGTGCCGGGACCCGCGGACCTGCCGAACTCCCCGGTGCCCCCGGGCCTGCCGAACTCCCCGGTGCCCCCGGGCCTGCCGAACTCCCCCGTACCCCCGGGGCTGCCGAACTCCCCGGTGCCAGGGCCCGCGGACCTGCCGGGTCCCGGGGCACCGTGCCTGCCGAACTCATTGGCGGGGATGTTGTACTCCCCTGTCGCGGGACCGGGGCTCGACATGCCGAACTGACCGGTCACCGGCGGCGGTGACTGCCTTCCGGGATCACCGCCGCGCCTGCCCGGGTCGGCGGCGGGCGGCTGGTCGGCGGGCGGCATTCCGTACTCGCCCGCCATGAACATCCCCGTGGCCGGACCACCGAACCTGTCGTCGCCCTGGGAGGGCTGCTGCCGCATGCGCGCAGCGTAGTCGACGTCCTGCTCGCCCGCCCGATACTCGGCCACAAGGTCGCCGAGACCGGAGCGGCGCGGCGTCTCCTCGGCCAGAGTCCGGGCGGGAGGGGTTTCCGGGGTCACGCGGCGGCCGGCGACCTGCACGTCACGGGGCTGGTACTCGGGGCGACGGGGCGCAGGGCGGTCCTCCCACTCGTCGCCCTCCTCCTCGTCGTCGTCCTCGTAGGGCGCGAGCGGGCGCAGCACGACGTACCAGACCGCGGCGGCGGTGACGAAGAGCAGAAGCGCGGTGAACATCCCGGGCACCGCGAAGCTGACAGCACCGACGAGGGCGAGGCCGGTGGGAGCGAGCACCAGGAGCGCGTGCATGTTGTCGGCGTCGTAGTCGTCACCGCCGCGCCAGCGGACGACCGCGAAGACCAGCCCGCCCAGCAGCACGAGCGCGACGATCACATGGACGGCGAGGAGCAGGGAGGCCGGGGGCAGGCCCCAGTGGCGACCACCCAGCGGGAGGGCCTTGGTGAAGTCCTTCTCCTGCAGGACGGGGTCGACCGCGAGGATCACCGTTGCGATGACGGTGAGGGCGATCCCCAGGAGCCAGGAGGAGAATCTGACCGCACTCTTACGGGCCAGTAACTGGATGACCCCGACGATCAGCCACAGGGGCGCCAGCATGGATCCGGTCAGTTGATAAATCCGGAACGTGCCCGTCCCAAACCCGATCAAATAGCCGGTGGCGATTACTCCCAGTGAGACGGCGAGAGACGCCGTCGTGATGCTCCAGGCGATCAGCCAGCCCTTGGGCTCACTGCGGAGACGGCTGATGAGAGCGCCGGTGGCGATGGCTGCGAGCAATGCACCGGCGAAGGCGATGACAGCGACGAGGACTTCCATGGTGTCTCCAATGCTGCCGGACATTACCCCCCAACCGGTAGCCGAACCCTGAGTCGGCTCCCGGAGCCGGTCCGAAACGACCGACCCAACACCGTATACGGCGGTTACCCCCAGTCACGACATTCCAAAGTGGATTGTGGAATTACTAGATGATTTCTAGAGTGAGCGAGCACGCCGTACCCCCTCCCCTCAGGGATACCGGATGCCTGAAACGTGGCCGCTCGCCGGGCACCTCCCTACGACGACCGGGGTGACCCGACCCGTCCGCAGCAGCGACCTCACCGTGCGTGAGGATGCCTCCGAAGAACTCCGGAGGCTCGTTTTGCGTGCCAAGACCGGAGACTCGGATGCTTTTGGCACGCTCTATGATCGTTACCTCACCCTGGTGTACCGCTACATCTACTTCCGGGTCGGCTCACATCCGCTGGCCGAGGATCTCACGAGCGAGACCTTTCTCCGCGCGCTCCGCAGGATCACGGACTTCACCTGGCAGGGGCGTGATTTCGGCGCCTGGCTCGTGACCATCGCGAGAAACCTGATCACCGATCACTTCAAGTCCGGCAGATACCGTCTTGAGGTCACGACGGCCGAGGTGATCGACACCCCGCTCGACGGCCCGCACATCCCGGAGAACGCCGTCGTCACCGCGATGATCAGCGACCGGGTGCTCACCGCCGTCCGCGATCTCGGCCCCGAGCAGCAGGAGTGCGTGGTGCTGCGCTTCCTGCACGGCATGTCACTGGCGGAGACCGCGCTCATCATGGGCAAGAAGAGCGGCGCCATCAAGGCACTCCAGTTCCGCGCGATCCGCGCCCTGGCCCGCGCGCTGCCCCCGGACCTCAGCTGACACCTGCACGCCGGCGTCGCCCCCGGTCGGCTCCAGCCCTCCGGTGCGGCCGCCATGCCGGGGACGAGGTTCCCATGCCGATACGGCGCAGCGCGTAACCTGCCGTGCAGAGTCGTCGTTAGGCAAGTGACACCGATGGATCATGAGCTGGGGGCGGCAGGGAGCGTTCATGGGGAAGTGGCTGCCTGGATTCTCACGGAGGTCGCAGGCACGCATCCAAAACCGTGTTTCACGGCTGGGAGCCCGCATGACGGCCGGCCCCCGGCCCGAGTTCAACGCCAGGCTCCGTGAGCAGCTCACCCGCCCCCCTCAGGCAGAGGACACCGCCGAGCGACGCCCGGCGGGCCCCCGCCACTCCCGGCGGAGATCCCGTGCGGGACTTTTCCCGCAACTGCTCAGCACCGCCCTGGTGGTCGCGATGGTCGCGTCCGTGATGGGGACCTACCGGTCGATGCCCGGTGACACCTTCTATCCGCTCAAGCGCGCCGCCGAGAACACACTGTTCCACCTGAGCAGCGACGACGCCGAGCGGGCCGACCGCTCCTTCGGCTACGCCGAGACCCGCGCCCGTGAGGTCAAGGAGCTCCTGGGCTCCGGCGAGGGCGAGAAGGTGATCGGGGAGACCCTTCAGGCCATGGAGGACACCACCCGCTCCGCGGTGACCTCCCTGCGGCAGATACGGCGCCGCGACTCCACGCGCACCAGGGAGCTCAAGCGCTTCGTCCAGAAACAGCGCACCCAGATCACCGGGATGATCCCCAAGATGGGCGCGGAGAACCAGCGCAAGGCCCACGTCTATCTCAACTACATCGAGGGCCTCGCCCCACCCGATTAAGGTTCCCCGGGAACGGGCATTCACCGAGATCTCCGGCACGTGCGAGGGTTCGCGGCAGCCTCGAAAACGGTTCCCGGGCCGCCCCTCACGCGGGGAGAGCCGGACAGAGGTCTCGCCTTGGGCGTCCACGACCGCGCGACCGTCCCGTCCGACGCGTCCCCCACCGGGCCGGAAAACCCGACTCCACCGGGCTCGCGCGATGCCGCATGACCGTCGTACGACGCCAAGACGTCACATCCGGCTAACACGGACGCTACCGATCTCACCACCTTGTCGCGGTTAAGCTGAGTGGCTATGAGGCGGCTACTACGACGGCGGGACCAGGCGGGAACAGCCGGTCGGGCGACGGTGGGGGAGATCGCGGCCGGCGAGGTCGCGGCCGCGGCCGCCGTCGCGATGCCGATGGCCGAGCCCGACCCGGTGTCCGCGGCCTTCTTCGACGTCGACAACACCATGATGCGCGGCGCCTCCATCTACCACTTCGCCCGCGGTCTCGCCTCCCGGGGCCTGTTCACCAGCAGGGATCTGTTCAGGTTCGCGCTCGGTCAGTTGATCTTCCGGGTCCGTGGCGACGAGAACCCCGCGCACATCGAGGAGGCCAGGGAGACCGCGCTCGCGTTCGTGGCGGGCAACAAGGTCGAGGAGATCGTCCGGCTCGGCGAGGAGATCTACGACGAGGTGATGGCCGACCGTATCTGGGCGGGCACCCGCGCCATCGCGCAGGCGCACCTCGACGCCGGCCAGCGGGTCTGGCTGGTCACCGCGACCCCGGTGGAACTGGCCCGTGTGATCGCCCAGCGTCTCGGGCTGACCGGCGCGCTCGGCACCGTCGCGGAGACCGAGAACGGCGTCTACACCGGCCGCCTCGTCGGTGACCTGCTTCACGGTCCCGCCAAGGCGGAGGCCGTGCGGGCCCTGGCCCGCAGGGAGGGTCTCGACCTGTCCCGCTGTTCCGCCTACAGCGACTCGGCCAACGACCTGCCCCTGCTCTCCCTGGTCGGCCACGCCACCGCGATCAACCCCGATGCCGAGCTGCGCGAGTTCGCCCGGCAGAACAGCTGGGACATCAAGGACTTCCGTACGGGACGCAAGGCGACCATGGTCGGCCTGCCCATCGCGGCGGGCGCGGGTGCCCTCGCGGGCGGTATCGCCGCCGCCGTCGCCCTGCGTCGCCTCTACCGCTCCGGCCGCTGAGGACTGCTCCCTTCGCGGTACAGCCACGGTGCCGTAGGAGTGCCGTGAGACCTCGGAAGGGCTCAGAAGAAGGGCGGGAAGGCGTGGCCGCGCCTGAGCCTGAGCTCGTCGAGCCGCTGCTGGACGGACTCCCTCACCTGGTCGGTGAGGTTGAAGACAAGCATGGGGTCGTCGGCGTCGGTGGGGTCGAGTTCGTCGGTGCGGATCGGCTCGCCAAAGCCGATCATCCATTTGGACGGGAGCGGGACCAGCCCGAGAGGACCGAACCAGGGGAACAGCGGCGTGATCGGCAGGTAGGGCAGGCCGAAGGCCCTGGCGAGGAAGCGCAGGTCGCCGATCTTGGGGTAGATCTCCTCCGCGCCCACGATGGCGCAGGGAACGATCGGCACACCCGCGCGGATGGCGGAGGCGACGAACCCACCCCGGCCGAAGCGCTGTAGCCGATAGCGATCGGAGAACGGCTTGCCGACCCCCTTGAACCCCTCGGGGAAGACACCGACGATCTGGCCCTTGCGGAGCAACCGGTCGGCGTCGTCGCGGCAGGCGAGGGTGTGGCCGGTCTTGCGGGAGAGGTGGCCGAGCATCGGGAGCCGGTAGACCAGGTCGGCCCCCAGGAGACGGAGCGCGCGACGCTCGGGGTGGTCGTCGTACAGGGCCACCTGGAGCATGAGCCCGTCGAGGGGGAGGGTGCCCGAGTGGTTGGCCACGATCAGGGCTCCGGAGTCACCGGGTACGTTGCGCATGCCGAAGGTCTCGGTGCGGAACCAGTGGCGATACAGCGGGCGGATCAGTTCCAGGAGCACCTTGTCGGTGAGCTCGGCGTCGAACCCGAACTCGTCGACCTCGTACTCTCCGGTCAGGCGACGGCGCAGGAAGGCGAGCGTCTCGGCCAGCCGGTGGTCGCCGTCCCCGCTGCCGTTCGCCGTATCGCTCACCCCGGCACCGGCCGGGACACCATGTCCGCCAGGGCGGAGGGCAGGCCCCCTGACAGGTCACGCGCGCGGATGAAGTCCTCGAAGGCGGCGGCGGTGGAGAATTTCGGCTTCCAGCCGAGAGCCGTGCACAGCGCGGTGGTGTCGACCACGCGTCCGTGGCACATCAGGCGGAGTTGCTCGGGAGAGAAACCGACCAGTCCCGCGCTCCGGGCGAGCTCGCCCATGAAACGGAAGACGGGGGAGGGGACGGGCATCGAGAGCAGGTCCGCCCTGCGCGCGCACTGCGACAGCAGCAGCACGCCGTCTCCGGCCACGTTGAACGTGCCCGGGTGGTCTTCCATCGCCATCCGCCTCAGCACCTCGACCGCGTCGTCCTCGTGGACGAACTGCAGCCGCGGGTCGAACCCGAACACGGTCGGCAGGACGGGCTGGGTGAAGTAACGCGTCAGCGGTGAGTCGACGCCGGGTCCCATGAAGTTGGCGAACCTGAGCGTCGACACCGCCACATCGCGCCGCCGTCTGGCGAAACCGCGGACGTAGCCCTCCACCTCCGAGGCGTCCTTGGCGTAGCCACGGCTCGGAGGCTCTCCCGGCTCGGCGTCCTCGGTGAAGACCGCGGGGTCGTGCGGGGAGGAACCGTAGACGGCGGTGGTCGATCGCACGACGACACGACGAACCGTCGCGGACCGCTGACAGGCACCGAGCAACTGCATGGTGCCGATGACGTTGTGTTCCTTCATGAGCGCTCGGCCACCACTCCGGGGAGGGGCGCTCACCAGACTCATGTGAACGACGGTGTCGATGTCGGCGGCCGCGATCACCTGGGCGATGTCGGGGCTGCGCAGATCGACGCGGACGAACTCCGTCCGGCCGAGAGGTACGCCGCCATCACGTGAGAGCGAGGGCGGCGGCACCGTATCCACTCCGATGACCCGGTCGATGTCCGGGTCATCCGCGAGAACGCTCGCCACTCGGGCGCCGATGTGGCGCGAGACCCCGGTGACAAGCACGGTGTGGGTCATCGGCGCCTCGCAGATCCGCGCTACTTCTTGTTACGCCGCTGGATGCGGGTCTTCTTCAGAAGCTTGCGGTGCTTCTTCTTCGCCATGCGCTTACGGCGCTTCTTGATCACAGAGCCCACGGGACCCCCAGGTAGCTGGTAGCCGAGATTGTCGAACCGGTGCGCGATAGCACACCGGCACAACAGACTACCGGCGATCCACGGTAGATCGCCCCTGGGGGGACCCCGGGCGCATGAACTCACGACGTGACGACCACGTCGCTACCCCGATGAGGCCAGGCCCGGCTCTCGCGCGGCCGTACCGGAGATCGTGCCCCGACAGACCGGAAAAGAGCAGGACCGTGAGCGGCCTGGCGCCTTCACCTCACGACCGGAACACTCCCCCCGGCCGCTCGGCTCGACGCGTCGAGCTCACCCTGCCTCAACCTGCCTCGATGTAGGCATCCCTGAGATAATCGTGTACCGCCTGCTCCGGCACTCGGAAGGATCGACCGACCCGGATGGCCGGCAGCTCGCCCGAATGCACGAGTCGGTACACAGTCATCTTGGACACCCTCATGACAGTGGCCACTTCTGCCACCGTCAGGAACTTCACCTCGCTGAGAGGTCTTTCGCCTGCACCCATCGGACGCCTCTTCCGCACGTGTATCCGGGTTATCCCCACTGGTGCCATTGCTCACGCACGTGTACTGCCGTCAGCGTAAATCGGGACCCCTGCCACGCAAACCCCCTATTTTCTCAGCCCTCGGAGTCCCACGTCAGCGAAACGCATGAAAACGCTGGCCAGCAGCCTGATCGTGCCTCTCACATTGATCTTGGAACGGACCAACTGTCTCCCATTAGAGTCGCCCACAATCCCCAAAAAGTTGGCAAACGGGCGGCGAGCTAGGTGGAATGCAGGCGCGAAATGCCCGTATAGGGATGACCTAATTTGCGCATCCCCCGTCTCAGAGGGCTCGCACGACCCTCTCGACCAGGTGGTGCGTCAGCGGTTCGTAATACCTCGGTAGCACGTTGTCATCGAGCGGGACGGTGACCGCGATCTTGCCCTCGGCCTCACCGACGAAGAGGGCGGGATCGTTGCTGTCGGCGAATCCGACCGTGAGGATGCCCGCCTCGCCCGCGGCCCCGGCCCAGCCGTGGTCGGCGATCACCAGATCGGGACGGTCGGCACCCAGCTCGGCGATCATGGCGCGCATCGGGGCGGGGTCGTGCGTGTGCACGAAGGCGCCCTTGTCGTCGAGCATCGCGACGTCGTCCATGTAACGGATCTTGCGCCTGCGCCCGAAACCGCTGCCCCAGTACGACCAGCCCTCGGCCGGTGCCATCAGGGTCGCGCCGCGCGCCCTGAGCATCCGGCCCAGGGCCATGTGAACGGTGAGCAGGCCGGTGGGGTGCCCGGTGGCGATCAGGATCCTGGGGTTCTCCCCCTGGAGCACACCGGCGATCGTGTCGCCCATCTTCTCCGTCGCCTCGATCGTGCGATCGGGGTCGATGGTGTCCTGCCCCTCCCGGTGCCCGGGATCGGCCACGACCCCGGCCGACTTCGCCATCAGCTCCAGCACGTCCCGGTAGGACCACGCGCCGTCCATCGTCAGCCCGAACATGTAGTGCGGATCACGGTTGGAAAGCGACCGGTAGTGGTCCAGGTTGTTCTCCCGGCTGGTCGCCACATCACCGGCGATCCGGGTACGGATCAGGTGCTCACGAAGCTCGGCTCGCGTTGTCGGCGACGCTTCGCGTCGCGGCTCGGGTGCTGGGAGGGGCACTTCGTCCTCGGTTTCGATCATCGGGGGCCATGGGTCACGGGAGGGGATCGAGCCCGTGGAAGGGGAAGACGGAGTTCCTCGTCGCCATGATGGCCCGGTCGATCGGGTCTGCTGGGTCATAACCAGCGGAGAAATCCGGAAATTCCGGATTTCGGCCATCGGTGAGCGTCAACGGCGCCGTCTGGCCGGTCCGCTCCTTGACGAACTTGCGCCACGCCTCGGGGGTGGCCGTCCGGGGATCGAGGGGATGGCCCGCCACCTCGGCGATCAGGTGGGTCCACGCCCGGGGCACCACCTGCACCAGCTCGTATCCCCCGCCACCCGTCACGATCCACCGCCCGCCCGCGGTCTCGTGGGCCAGCTCGTGCAGCGCCGCGTACGTGGCCCGCTGGCCGTCCAGGCTGAGCATGAGGTTGGCCAGCGGGTCGAGGGCGTGGCTGTCGCAGCCGTGCTGGGTGACCAGGATCTCGGGGGCGAACTCCCGCAGCAGCGGCGGGACCACCGCGTGGAAGGCCCTGAGCCAGCCGCTGTCGCCGCATCCGGCCGGCAGGGCCACATTGACCGCGCTGCCCTCCGCGCCACGCTCCTCGGGAAAACCGGTGCCGGGGAAGAGGGTGCGAGGGCTCTCGTGCAGGCTGATGGTGAGAACCCTGGGGTCGTCGTAGAACAGCGCCTGCACGCCGTCGCCGTGGTGCACGTCCACGTCCACGTAGGCGATCTTGGAAGCGCCCTGGGAGAGCAGCCATGCGATCGCCACGCCCGGGTCGTTGTAGACGCAGAAACCGCTTGCCACGGCGGCCATCGCATGGTGCAGGCCCCCCGCGACGTTGACCGCGTGCTCGGCCTCACCGCTCCACACCGCGCGGGCCGCCGCCAGGCTGGCACCGGTGATCAGCGCGGACGCCTCGTGGACCCCGGCGAAGGCGGGGTTGTCCGTGGTGCCGAGCCCGTAGGCCACGTCGGGCCGCCCGGTGGCGGAGACCCGCTTGACGGCCTCGATGTAGTCGCGCCGGTGAACGAGGGCCAGCTCGTCGTCGGTGGCGGGCGCGCAACCGCTCATCTCCACCTGGTCCAGCACGCCGAGCTCCCCGGCCAGCGCCATGGTCAGCTCCACCCGTACGGGCGCGAGCGGGTGTTCGGGGCCGAAGTCGTACGAGGTGAGCGCATCGTCCCAGACAACCCGCACGGACCGGCTCATGGGCACTCCCTGTCTGGTCGCGACGCCACACGTCACGGCCCGATCTTCCTGCTCCCGGCTCGACGTTACCGCACGTGTACGGAATGGCGTTTACGCAGCCGTCTTGGAGGACGTGCCTGTTTTCATCTGAGCGAAATATCTTGATTTATTGCTTTAACAGGCACGTTGAGCAGGTCCCTCCTGAACGGCGGGCGTTCCTGGGATCGCCATACCTCCTGACGAGGAGGTCGGGTGGAGGAGACCCGCGCGGTCCTCTGACCGCGGGAAGCGCGTGGGAGGAGACGGGGTCGCCGCCGAGACGACCAGGCGGTCGGCCGGCCGCGGGAAGCGCGCGGGAGGAGGCGGGCTCAGCCCTCGGCGAGCTGGCGCCCCCGGTCCCTGGCGGCCTCGATGGCGGCGAGGAAGGCGGCACGAACGCTGTGCCGCTCCAGCTCGGCGATGGCCGCGATCGTCGTACCGCCCGGGGAGGTGACCGCCTCGCGGAGGATCACGGGGTGCTCCCCCGAGTCACGAAGCATGATCGCCGCTCCGACGATCGACTGGGTGACCATGTCGAGGGCGGCGGCACGGGGCATGCCGAGCAGGATGCCGGCGTCGACCATCGCCTCGACCAGGTAGAAGAAGTAGGCGGGGCCGCTGCCGGAAAGGGCAGTGGCGGCGTCCTGCTGCGACTCGGGGATGCGCAGCACCTTGCCGACCGGGCTGAACAGGTCCTCGGCACGCCTGAGGTGCTCCTCGGAGGCGTGGGCGCCCGCCGAGATCACGCTCATCGCCTCGTCGACCAGCACCGGTGTGTTGGACATGACCCGGACCACCGGGATGTCGGCGCCGAGCCTCGACTCGACGAACGAGGTCGTGATCCCCGCCGCCGCCGAGACGACCAGGCGGTCGGCCGGGATGTGTCCCGCGATCTCGGCGAGCAGGGACCCCATGTCCTGCGGCTTGACCGCGAGGATGATCGTGTCCGCGTCCTTCGCCGCCTCGGCGTTGGAGGCGACCCGCACGCCGTACCGCTCCGCGAGGGCCTGGCCGCGCTCGGCACGCCGTGCCGTCGCGATCACGTCGCCCGGCTTGAACCCGGCTCTGAGCAGCCCGGACAGCAGGGCCTCTCCCATCTTGCCGGTGCCAAGAATCGCGATCATGTGAGCACCTCGAAATCGTGGATCGGAACTCCCCGCAGCCTATCGGCCCCGCCACCGGTGGGAATCATCCTGTGTATGAGTCGAAGGCGACGGGTGACCATCCGTCCCGGCGGTCTTGCCGGGACGACATCGGGGTGTCCTGAACCGCCCGGGAGCCCGGTCCGTCTTAGGGGTATGCGTATGATCGCGACCTCTATCCTGGCCGGAAGCCTTCTGCTGGCACTGGGCTGCGGCACCGAACCCAGCGCCACCGTCACCGCCTCCCCTTCGCGTCCGGCGAGTCAGACCACCTCCGTCCCGGGCAGCCCCTCCGAGCCGGCGGCCCACACCGTGGCTCCCCGGGAGGAGCCCACGACGAGCGGCACCCCGAAACCGACGAAACCCGAGGGCCACACCGACAATCCCCGCAAGGTGCGGTGGCTGACGGCCAAGCCGTCCAAGGACGGCCGTAGCCTGCGGATCGTCTGGTGGTCCGGAGTGGAGCCGTGCAACGTGCTTGACCGGGTCACCGTGCGCGAGACCTCCAAGCGGGTGACCGTCACCCTCTGGGAGGGCCCGAGCAGCAAGGCGCAGAACGTCGCCTGCATCGAGATCGCCATCCAGAAGGTGACGACCGTCAAGCTCAAGAAGCCCCTCGGCGCGCGCAAGGTGGTCGACGGCGCCCGCTGACACACCTTCGCCCTCCTCCCGAAATCGGGAATGCCGCCGCGCGTCAGAAGGTTGAGCCCAGTAGACTCAAGTCGTTTGACAAACCTCACACGAGGTTCCACTATGAGTCCCATCGACTCAACTTTGACTACAAGGACGTACTCATGGCACGTGCGGTAGGTATCGACCTGGGGACGACCAACTCCGTCGTCTCGATTCTCGAGGGCGGTGAGCCCACCGTCATCGCCAACTCTCAGGGTTCGCGGACCACGCCGTCCGTGGTCGCGTTCGCGAAGAACGGCGAGGTCCTCGTCGGCGAGGTCGCCAAGCGGCAGGCCGTCACCAACGTGGACCGGACGATTCGCTCGGTCAAGCGCGAGATGGGCACCAACTGGTCCGTCGAGATCGACGGCAAGAAGTCCAACCCGCAGCAGATCAGCGCGTTCGTCCTGCAGAAGCTGAAGCAGGACGCGGAAGCCTACCTGGGCGAGAAGATCACCGACGCGGTGATCACCGTTCCCGCCTACTTCAACGACGCCCAGCGCCAGGCCACCCAGGAAGCCGGCACCATCGCCGGCCTGAACGTGCTGCGCATCATCAACGAGCCCACCGCGGCCGCGCTGGCGTACGGCCTGGACAAGGAGAAGGACGAGACCATCCTCGTCTTCGACCTCGGCGGCGGCACCTTCGACGTGTCCCTGCTCGACGTCGGCCAGGAGGACGGCCACGGCTTCGTCGAGGTCAAGGCCACCAGCGGCGACAACCACCTCGGTGGTGACGACTGGGACCAGCGCGTCGTGGACGAGCTGGCCAACCGGTTCAAGAACGCGCACGGTGTCGACCTGACCAAGGACAAGATGGCCCTGCAGCGCCTGCGCGAGGCAGCGGAGAAGGCCAAGATCGAGCTCTCCAGCCAGTCGGAGACCTCCATCAACCTTCCCTACATCACCGCCTCGGCCGAGGGTCCCCTCCACCTGGAGGAGAAGCTCACCCGCGCCGAGTTCCAGCGGATCACCGCCGACCTCCTCGAGCGGTGCAAGGGCCCGTTCAACCAGGTCGTCAAGGACGCCGGGATCAAGGTCTCCGACATCGCCCACGTGGTGCTCGTCGGCGGCTCGACCCGCATGCCCGCCGTGGCCGAGCTCGTCAAGGAGCTGACCGCGGGCCGGGAGCCCAACAAGGGCGTCAACCCGGACGAGGTCGTGGCCATCGGCGCCGCCCTGCAGGCCGGTGTGCTCAAGGGCGAGGTCAAGGACGTCCTGCTGCTCGACGTGACCCCGCTGAGCCTGGGCATCGAGACCAAGGGCGGGATCTTCACCAAGATCATCGAGCGTAACACCACGATCCCGACCAAGCGCTCCGAGGTCTTCACCACGGCCGAGGACAACCAGCCGTCGGTGCAGATCCAGGTCTACCAGGGCGAGCGCGAGATCGCCGCGTACAACAAGAAGCTGGCCACCTTCGAGCTGACCGGCATCGCCCCGGCGCCGCGCGGCATCCCGCAGATCGAGGTCACCTTCGACATCGACGCCAACGGCATCGTCAACGTCTCCGCCAAGGACCTCGGCACCGGCAAGGAGCAGACGATGACGATCACCGGCGGCTCCGCGCTGCCGAAGGACGACATCGAGCGCATGATGCGCGAGGCCGAGTCCTACGCCGAGGAGGACAAGAAGCGTCGCGAAGAGGCCGAGGTCCGCAACAACGCCGACTCGCTCGTCTACCAGACCGAGAAGTTCCTCGGCGAGAACGCCGAGAAGGTCCCGGACGACATCAAGACCGAGGTCAACGAGGCCGTCGCCGAGCTCAAGAAGGCTCTGGAGGGCACCGACTCGTCCGTGATCCGCACCTCCGCGGAGAAGCTCGCCACGGTCAGCCAGAAGATGGGATCCGCCATCTACGCCCAGGCGCAGGGGTCCGAGACCCCGGCCGGCGCTCCCGGCGCGGACGCCACCGACGGGCAGAAGGCCGACGAGGACGTGGTCGAGGCCGAGATCGTGGACGACGAGCCGAAGCGCGACAACGGCGCCAAGTGACGGCCGGAACGCCGAGGGGAGCACCAGCGTGAGCACGCGCGAGAACGGTTCCGAGGAGGAGCCGGTGATCCGCGACAACCGGAAGATAGACCCGGAGACGGGGCAGATACGCGAGACGAAGCCGGCCGAGACCACGGGCCAGAACGACAGGGAGCAGACGACCGACAAGTCGTCGTCCTCCCTGGCGTCCGACCTGGCCTCGATCGAGCTGGCCACCCAGCTCGCCGAGCGCACCGCGGACCTGCAGCGTCTTCAGGCCGAGTATTCCAACTATCGCAAGCGGGTCGAGCGAGACCGCGTGGCCGTCAAGGAGCAGGCGGTGGCCGGCGTGCTGGCCGAGTTGCTGCCGGTCCTCGACGACATCGGCCGGGCCCGTGACCACGGGGAGCTGACCGGCGGTTTCGCCAAGGTGAGCGAATCACTGGAGGCGGCCACCGGGAAGCTGG
The DNA here is from genome assembly GCF_042898365.1 of Streptosporangium sp. NPDC000509. Taxonomy (NCBI): domain Bacteria; kingdom Bacillati; phylum Actinomycetota; class Actinomycetes; order Streptosporangiales; family Streptosporangiaceae; genus Streptosporangium; species Streptosporangium sp. NPDC000509. The sequence goes on from NZ_JBIAYX010000002.1 coordinate 320,467, forward strand.
GGCTGAGCACCTACGGCACCAAGGGCGAGCCGTTCGACCCGACGGTGCACGAGGCCCTGATGCACAGCTACTCCCCCGACGTCACGGAGCCGACGTGCGTGGAGATCCTGCAGCCCGGTTACCGGATCGGCGAGCGAGTGCTCCGCCCCGCGCGCGTCGCGGTCGCGGAGCCAGAAGAGCCCGCCGCGGACGACAACTGACACCCCCACATCTGATCTCTGAGAAGGAACGTAGATGAGCACCAAGGACTACCTGGAGAAGGACTACTACGCCGTCCTTGGTGTGCCCAAGACCGCTACGGCCGATGAGATCAAGAAGGCGTACCGGAAGCTGGCCAGGCAGTATCACCCGGACGCCAACCCCGGAAGCTCGGCGACCTCCGAGAGCACCGCGAAGTTCAAGGAGGTCTCCGAGGCGTACGACATCCTTTCCGACACCAAGCGCCGCAAGGAGTACGACGAGGCGCGGACGCTGTTCGGATCGGGTCTCGGCGGTTACTCCGGTGGTGGGGGGGCTCCGCGCTCGGGTGGCTTCCCGTTCGACCTGGGAGACCTGTTCGGGGGGACCGGCCAGCAGCAACAGCAGGGCGGCACCGGAGAGCGCATCGGCGACATCTTCGGTGGGCTCTTCAACCGGGGCGGCGCGAGCCGCCCCGGGGGGACGACGAGCAGGGCGCGGCGCGGCCAGGACATCGAGTCCGAGGTCACGCTCTCCTTCTCCGAGGCGGTGGAGGGCACCACGGTGTCGCTCCGCCTGACCAGTTCCTCCGCGTGCACCGGATGCGGAGGAACCGGCGCCAAGGCCGGAACCACCCCGCGGGTCTGCCCGACCTGCGAGGGCACCGGGGCGGCCAGCCGCAACCTCGGCAACTTCGCCTTCTCCGAGCCGTGCCGCGACTGCAAGGGCCGCGGCCTGCTGGTGGACGACCCGTGCCCGGTGTGCGACGGGAGCGGGCGGGGTAAGAGCACCCGCACGATCCAGGCCCGCATCCCGGCGGGGGTCGGCGACAACCAGCGCATCAAGATCAAAGCCAAGGGCGCACCCGGCGAGAACGGTGGTCCTGCCGGTGATCTCTACGTCCAGATCCACGTCAAGCCGCACCCCGTGTTCGGCAGGACGGGAGAGAACCTGACGGTCACCGTCCCGGTCACCTTCACCGAGGCCGCACTGGGCGCCGAGATCAAGGTGCCGATCCTCAAGGGGCTGCCGGTCACCCTGCGCATCCCCGAGGGCACCCCGAACGGCCGCACCTTCCGGGTGCGCGGCAGGGGCGTGGCGCGCAAGGACGGCACCAAGGGCGACCTGCTCGCCACGATCGAGGTTCTGGTGCCGCAGCAGCTGGAAGACAAGGCGAGAGGCGCCCTTGAGGACTTCCGCGACGCCACCTCGGGTGGTGACCCGCGGGCGGACCTGATCGAACAGGCCAGAAGCGAGTAGCCATGGAAGCCAACTACTTCGATCTGTCGGACGACACACCCGTCTACGTGATCTCGGTGGCCGCCCAGCTGTCGGGTCTGCACCCGCAGACCCTGCGCCAGTACGACCGTCTCGGCCTGGTCAGTCCAGGCCGTACGGCCGGTCGCGGACGCCTGTACTCCACCCGCGACATCATGATGCTCCGCGAGGTCCAGCGGCTCTCCCAGGAGGAGGGCATCAACCTCGCGGGCATCAAGCGAATCCTCGTCCTCGAAACGGAGGCCATGCGCCTGCGTGACGAGAACCACCGCCTGCGCGCGGAGATGAACACGATCCGCGCGCTCATCCAGTATCAGCTGCCCCCCGCCTGAGACTCCGTCCCACACCTTGAGGACGCGTCTGTGACCGGCCGTGAGAACGCGCCGGGGGCACACGCCCCGTGAGGATCCGCCGGGCCGGCGTCGCCCTATGACACAGCACTTTCGAGTGAGGCCTGACAAGCATGGACTACAAGCTCACCCAGAAGAGCCAGGCGGCGGTCTCCTCCGCCATCAGGCGGGCGGCCGCCGAAGGCAATCCCGAGGTCGCCCCGGCCCATCTGTTCACCGCGCTGCTCACCCAGACCGGTGGCACCGCCGTGCCCCTGCTCGAAGCGGTGGGCGCCGACTGGAAGCAACTGCGCGTCGAGGCCGAGAAGCAGCTCGCGGCCCTGCCGAAGGCGCAGGGCTCCACCGTCAGCGCCCCGTCGAGCTCCCGGCAGCTCCTCACCGTGATGAACACCGCGGCCCAGCGGGCCCGCGGGCTTGAGGACGACTACGTCTCGACCGAGCACCTGCTGGTCGGTCTCGCCACCGACGGCGGCTCCGTCGCCACCCTGCTCAAGTCCAACGGCGCGAGCCCGAACGCGCTGCTCGACGCCTTCGAGAAGGTGCGCGGGCACGCCAGGGTGACCAGCGAGACGCCGGAGGACACCTACCAGGCGCTGGAGAAGTACGGGATCGACCTGACCGAGCGGGCCAGGGCGGGCAAGCTCGACCCGGTGATCGGCCGCGACTCGGAGATCCGGCGCGTCGTCCAGGTGCTCAGCCGCCGTACCAAGAACAACCCGGTGCTCATCGGCGAGCCCGGCGTCGGCAAGACCGCCGTGGTGGAAGGGCTGGCCCAGCGGATCGTCGCGGGCGACGTCCCCTCCAGCCTGCGCGACAAGCGCCTGATCGCCCTCGACCTCAGCGCGATGGTCGCCGGCGCCAAATACCGCGGCGAGTTCGAGGAGCGCCTCAAGGCGGTGCTCGGGGAGATCAAGGAAAGTGACGGCCAGGTCGTCACCTTCATCGACGAGCTGCACACCATGGTCGGCGCGGGCGCCGCCGAGGGCGCGATGGACGCGGGCAACATGCTCAAGCCCATGCTGGCCCGCGGCGAGCTGCGGATGATCGGCGCGACCACCCTGGATGAATACCGCGAGCGCATCGAGAAGGACCCCGCGCTGGAGCGGCGGTTCCAGCAGGTCTACGTGGGCGAGCCCACCGTCGAGGACACCATCGCCATCCTGCGCGGCCTCAAGGGCCGCTACGAGGCGCACCACCAGGTCCAGATCTCCGACGGCGCGCTCGTGGCCGCCGCCGCGCTCTCCGACCGTTACATCACCTCCCGCTTCCTGCCCGACAAGGCGATCGACCTCGTCGACGAGGCGGCCTCCCGGCTCCGCATGGAGATCGACTCTCGCCCCGTGGAGATCGACCAGCTCCAGCGGAACGTCGACCGGATGAAGATGGAGGAGCTGGCGCTCGCCAAGGAGACCGACGAGAGCAGCCTGCAGAGGCTGGAACGGCTCCGCGGGGAGCTCGCCGACCGCCAGGAGGACCTCAACGCCCTCGTCGGCCGCTGGGAGCAGGAGAAGGCGGGGCTGAACCGGGTCGGCGACCTGAAGAAGCAGATCGACGAGGTGCGCAGCTCCGCCGAACGCGCGCAGCGCGACGGTGACTTCGAGGCCGCCTCGCGGCTGATGTACGCCGAGGTGCCCAAGCTGGAGGCCGAGCTCGCCGAGGCGAGCAAGGCCGCCCAGCCCGAGGACCCCATGGTCAAGGAGGAGGTCGGCTCCGACGACATCGCCCAGGTGATCTCCTCCTGGACCGGTATCCCCGCCGGCCGGCTGCTTGAGGGCGAGACCAGCAAGCTGCTCCGTATGGAAGAGGAGCTCGGCAGGCGGCTGATCGGCCAGCGACAGGCGGTCGAGGCGGTCTCCGACGCCGTACGGCGGGCGCGGGCGGGCATCTCCGACCCGGACCGGCCCACCGGCAGCTTCCTGTTCCTCGGCCCGACGGGCGTCGGCAAGACCGAGCTGGCCAAGGCGCTGGCGGACTTCCTGTTCGACGACGAGCGGGCGATGGTCCGCATCGACATGAGCGAGTACGGCGAGAAGCACAGCGTCGCGCGCCTGGTGGGAGCACCTCCCGGCTACGTGGGTTACGAGGAGGGCGGCCAGCTCACCGAGGCCGTGCGGCGCAGGCCCTACGGCGTGGTGCTGCTGGACGAGGTCGAGAAGGCCCACCCCGAGGTCTTCGACATCCTGCTCCAGGTGCTCGACGACGGGCGGCTCACCGACGGACAGGGCCGGACGGTCGACTTCCGCAACGTGATCCTGATCCTCACCTCCAACATCGGCTCGCAGTTCCTCGTGGACCCGGGCCTGGAGAAGGAGGCACAGCGGGCCGCCGTGATGACGGCGGTCAGAAGCTCGTTCAAGCCGGAGTTCCTCAACCGGCTCGACGACGTGATCCAGTTCGACGCGCTCGGCACCGAGGAGCTGTCCAGGATCGTGGACCTGCAGGTGGCCCACCTGGCGAGGCGCCTGACGGACCGGCGGCTCACGCTGACCGTGACCCCGGCGGCGCGCGACTGGCTGGCGCTGACGGGTTACGACCCCCTGTACGGCGCGCGTCCGCTGCGCCGCCTCGTCCAGTCCGCGATCGGCGACAAACTGGCCAAGGAGGTCCTCTCCGGCGAGGTCCAGGACGGCGACGAGGTGCTGGTCGACCTCGACGAGGCGAGGGACTCCCTGTCCATCGGCCCGGTGAGGGCCTGACGGCGACCGCGCGATGAAATCGGCAGGCCGGGTGGAGGTCGGTGGGCGGCTGGAGGCCGGTGAGGACCTGACCACCTCCGACGCGGCCCGGTAATGGCTTGACCACCATTGAGCTAAGCCCGCCCCTGAGCGAGACCCCCCTGTTACGTTCGGTTTTCGTCGGATTACCGAACGCAACAGGGGGATGCGAATGTCGAATTCATCACGGAACATCCGGGGAATCCTTGCGATGGCGGTGCTCACGGTCGGCGCCGGCCTCACGATGGCCTCCCCGGCGTCGGCGGAGCTCGTGCCCTGCCAGGAGCAGGGCACGGCGACGGCTCTGGGAACGCCCGGACCGGTGGAGCCCGCGTGCGAGGAGACCGGCGCCGCCGGAACCGCCGCGACACCCGAGGGGGCTCCCACCACGGACAGCGCCGTCACAGCGTCGACGACGGACAGCACCGTGACACCTCCGATCACGGACAACAGCGCGAGCCTGTCGACGACGGACAGCACCGTCACCCCGCCGACCACGGACGGCACCGCGAACCTCTCGACGGACAGCACCGTCACCTCACCGACCACGGACAGCGCCGCGAACCTCTCGACGGACAGCACCGTCACCTCACCGACCACGGACAGCGCCGCGAACCTCTCGACGGACAGCACCGTGACGCCACAGGCCGCGACCAGCGGCGAGGCGCCGGTGACGGTGAGCGACACGGAGCTGCCTCCTCCGGGGACGCCGGTGACGGTGAACAGCGAGCAGGCGCCGGCGGCCGTGGCCGGTGCTGAGGCGCCGGTGACCGCGACCATCGGGGAGACGTCCGTCACCGCGGACCGGCTCGCACGCGTCACCGGTCTGCCCCAGTTCTCCCAGCCCTCCGCCGTGGTCGACTTCGCGGACGCCGGGGCCTTCGGGCTGTCGAGCCTTCCCGGTCACGAGTGGACGAACTCGTGGGTGAGCATCATGGCCGAGGCACCGGAACTGCCGGGCACGCCGGGTGCTCCCGGCGACGGCATCAGCTGGCTGCGGGCCCCGGCCCCGCCGGCACCCGGTGAGCTCGTCGAGGTGCCGGTCACCTCGGGCACCTCGGACGCACCGGTCAACGTGCCCGCGCCTCCGATGCCCGACCTCGTCCCGGCGGAGGCCGTCACCGAGAGCCTGCCGACCGCGGACGCGCCCGCCGCCGACGCACCCACCGCTGACGCGATCGCTGCCGAGGCACCCACTACGGACATGCCGGCCGCGAACGCGCCCTCCACCGAGGCGTCCACTGCCGACGCACCCGCCGCCGACGCGATCGCTGCCGAGGCACCCACTACGGACATGCCGGCCGCGAACGCGCCCTCCACCGAGGCGTCCACTGCCGACGCACCCGCCGCCGACGCGATCGCTGCCGAGGCACCCACTACGGACATGCCGGCCGCGAACGCGCCCTCCACCGAGGCGTCCACTGCCGAGACGCCCACCGCCACCGAGGCACCCGCCGCTGACGCGATCGCTGCCGAGGCGCCCGCCGCCAACGCAACCACCGCCGACGCGCCCGCCACCACCGAGGCACCCACCACGGACGCGGCCGCTGCCGACGCACCCACTACGGACATGCCGGCCGCGAACGCGCCCTCCACCGAGGCGTCCACTGCCGACGCACCCGCCGCCGACGCACCCACCGCTGACGCGATCGCTGCCGACGCACCCGCCGCCAACGCAACCACCGCCGACGCGCCCACCACGAACATGCCCACCACGAACATGCCCACCGCGGACACGCCCGCCACCGAGGCACCCACCGCGGACACCCACACTGCGGACATGCCCACCGCGAACGTGCCCGCCGACGTACCCACCGCGGACATGCCAACCGCGAACGCACCCACCGCCGACGCACCCACCGCGAACATGCCCACGGTGGAGCCGCCGTCCGCCGCGCGCCCGGAGGCCCCCGTGCCGCCGGACGCTCCCGCGGCCGGCGAGGCCACGACGGAAGGCGGCACGAGCGGCACCACGGTGCAGAGCGCCGCAGCGGTTCCCGTTCTTCCCGCGCCCGAGGGAACGCTCCCGAACCTCAACGTGGAGTAAATGCGGAGCCGGCAGGTGGACCGGCCGCCGATCCGCGGATCAGCCCGCGGGTCGGCATAGATCCACCGCCGAACCATCGCGGGGGAGGGCCGTGCCTCACGAGGCACGGCCCTCCCCCGCCGCATGTCAGGTCGGCGGGACCGGGGCGCCGTCAGTGCGAGGCGTCCAGGAGGGCGTCGAGGTCGTCCTCCGGGAGACCGAGGTCCACGCGAATCCGGTAGCGGGTTCTGAGCAGGGCGATGTGCTCGCCGCTGCCCTCCACCGCCCGGTGCGCCCCCTCGGTCGCCCACTGATGGGCCTCTCCGAGGTCGCCGTAGGCGACGAGGGTCTCGGCGACCGTGAGGGCGGTGGCCGCGGTGACGTCACCGACGGCGCGGATCGCCGCGATCACCTCCCTCGCCTCGTCAGGCCGTTCGAGCTCGAAGAGGGTGTCGGCGATCCCCGCCCGGGGATCGACGCTCACCTCGCCGCCGTCGTCCACCGCCCGCTGGAAGCAGTCGAAGGCCCGGGCGGGCTGTCCGGCCTGCCGCCACTCCTCGGCGGCGAGCACGAGGATCGCCGCCCGTGATATGTCGCCGGACGCGTACGTCTCGACCAGGTCTTCGAGTCGCCGGGCCAGGTCTTCGTGATCGTCGGCCAGAAGTGCCTGCTCAAGCAATCGATCAAGTTGCTCACGTGTCACATGCGCCACATCGCGAGAGTACCGAGCGACGCTCGACCGCGTACGGCCAACGGCAGGTATTGGCCACGTTACCTTGGGCAAACGAACGACTACGCTGCGCGTTTTTTCCCAGCAAAACGGGCATATGACCAACGACTACTGACAGAGGAGCGGGTCACGGGAAGGGGTCGCGATGGGCATGTCCAAGCAGACATCGTTCACGTTGATGCTCCTTCTGGCCTTCTCCGTGGTCGTTCCCGGGTCCGCCGGATACCTCTCGGTCAAGATGGAGGCGATCGGGCAGGCACACCGGGAGCTGGTCACCCTGGAGAACCGCATCCGTGGCGAGAGGCTCGCCGCCCGGATCAGGAAAGTCGAACGAAACCACCGGGAGAGGCGGCTCCAGCCGATCATCTCGTCCCGCCGTGAGTCGTGCGATTCCTCGGGGAGGTCTCGCGCGGAGCCGAGGACGCGGCCACCCGGACTGTCCGCGGTCGTTCCCGTTCCGGTGGCGGGCACGGAACGGCGGCAGGACGAGCGGCCGCGTGCGCGCGGACACGTTGTCAGGAAACGCGTCCCGCAGGGACAGGGGCCGAGTACTCGGGAACGGGGCACGCGAGGGCGGGAAACGCCGGGGCAGGGCGTACCGGAGCCCGCGCGGCAGGGGCTGACGGCGCAGGGGCGCCCCGAGGCCGGGATGCCCGGTGAGGCCGCCTTCCCCGAGCGGCGGTCCCAGCTCGAACGCCGGGGCGGACGACACCGGGAGGGGGAGGACGTGCCTGCCGCGCCGGACGCGCTCACCGCACCGGACGCGCTCGGCGTCGAGAGCCTGCCGGAGGGCACCGGCACATCCCCCGTCGGGGCTTCCCCTTCCGTATCCCCTCAGCCCGTATTCCCTCAGCCCGGAACACGGGCGCGGTGACGGCTCGCCCCTTCGCGCGGCTCGCGCTTCGTCAGGGGGGCGATGGCTCTCAGACCGAGACGCGGGCGAACTGGCGGTTCAGATAGCCCCGGATGAGGCGTTTCGCCTCGGCCACGACCTCCGGAGCGCCGTTCGGATCGCGCCGGAAGGCCAGCTTGAGCACGGCGTCCCCGGCCTCGACCGCGACGAGGATCGCCAGGTCGAACTCCTCGCTGTCGGCCAGCCCGTACTCCTGCAGGAGGAGACCGCGCAACCGTCCGGCGATCACCGTGTTGTTCTCCGACGAGGCGTCGAGCAGGTTGAGGTCGACCACGTCGCCGAAGTGCAGGGACCGGAAACCCGGCACGGTCCTGTGCATCTCCACGTACTCGTCGATGATCGCGTCGACCGCGTCCCACCAGCCCTCGTAGTCTTCCAGCAGGAAGCGCCTGCCGATACGGGAGACGAACCCCTCCACGTGGCGCCGGGTCACCGCCTGGGTGATGGCTCGCTTGTCGGGAAAGAACTGGTAGACCGAACCGATCGCGACCCCCGCGCGCTCGGCGATCCTCGTGGTGGAGAGCGCGTCGTAGCCGATCTCGTCCAGCAGGTCGGCGCATGCATCGAGCATCCGCTCGACACGTCGCGCGCTCCGTCGCTGGGTGGGTTGGCGCCGCAGTGGAGCCTCTCCGTGCTCCTCGCAGGACATGGTGGACACCACACCATCTTGCCCCTCTGACACGTCAGGGTCAGTAGTTATTCACCAATCACGAGTTTTCTCCACCCCGGGGTGGACCGGACGAACCGCGCAACGCCGCATGTGAGGCGGTGTGTGAGTGCCGGTGGGACGTCACCTGGCTCCTCCACCGGCGTCACGCCCTCCTGCCACACGAGACGCCCGGAACCTGTTCCGCGCCTCCTCCGGAATATCGGGAGATGTCCGGAACCTCCGCCGGGCCCGCTCCGAGTCACTCTGAGCGGGTGGGCCTGGCGGCGAGGCCGGTGCAGCCGCGCAGCGCCTTCCAGTCCGCGACCGCCTGCTGCCGCCCGGTCCCGGTGATCGGGACCGGCACCCCGCCCTGGATGGTGGCCGGGGTCCACTGGTCCTTGAGCACCTTGCGGCCGTTGATCGTCAAGGTGAGCACACCGGTCCTGCCGGTCTCCGGTCCCCAGTTGTAGAAGACGAAGTTGCCCAGACCGTAACTGACGTAGCTGTTCTTCAGGTATCCGGCACCGAGCAGGATGTGCGCGTGGCCGCCGACGACGACGTCCGCGCCGGCCGCGACCAGCTTGGGCGCCAGGCCGCGCTGCGCCTCGTTGGGGCATTTCTGCAGCTCGGTACCCCAGTGCAGATGGACGATCACGGTGTCCGAGTTCTTGCGCGCCCTGCGCACCTCCTGGAGCAGTCTCGCCTCGTTCTTCGCCGAGGCGAGGCCGCCCTGGTCGCCCGAGGCCGTCCACGCCTGGATGAACTCCGCGTCCAGCACCTGGGTAGCGCCGATGATGGCGACGCGGTTGCCGTTCACGGTCGTCCGCCACGGCTTGTACGCCTCGGCCTCGTTCCTGCCCACACCCACGACCGGGAACCTGGACCGTTTGATGGCGGCGAGAGAGTCCGTCAGCCCGCTTTGCATGTAGTCCATGCCGTGGTTGTTCGCGAGGGAGGCGACGTCCACCCCGGCCGCCTTCAGCGCGGTGAGCGCCGTCGCCGGGGCACGGAAGGTGTACTGCTTGCCGGGGGCCGGGGTGCCGCCGGTGGTGATCGCCGTCTCCAGATTGATCATCGCCAGGTCGGAGCTTCTCAGCACCTTGGCGATCGGGCCGAGCGCGGTCTTCGGATCGGCGTTCAGCCGGTTTCGCAGCACGCCCTCGAAGTGCACATCCCCGCCGAAGGAGATGGTGTACGGCTTGCGCTCGGGCGTGGGGGTGGCCTCGGCCGGTTCGGTGGGTTTCTTCACGGCGTCGGAGGACGGTTCGGGGGCGGCCGACTCGGCCGCGGAGCAGGCCGCGAGAAGCACGGCTGAGGTGGTGACCGCGGCGACCAGGGCGAGGCGGCGAGCTGTGTACGTGTCCATCGGTATCCGAGGATGCCATCTCGTCCATCCCCGTGTCACAACTCGCGCCGCCGGATTCGTTTCCGCGAAAAGCCGGAGCCGGTCGCCGATGCCCGGCGTCGCGAGCCGCAGCCGGACAGGGTGTTCCGGGGCCGCCTGTCCTCGCACGGCTCGTTTCTCCCGGAGACCGCGGGCCCTACGACCTCACGTGACCGTTCCGGACTGTTCCCTGGAACACGAAAGGGGGCTGTCCCGCCGTTGGGCAAGCCCCCGGTCCTGAAAGGACGGTCATTCAGAGATCGAAGTCTCCGCTCTTCACCGCCGCGACGAACTCGCTCCACTCGGTCCCGCCGAAGAGCAGCACCGGTCCACGCCTGTCCTTGCTGTCCCTGACCGCGAACCCCTCGCCGGCCAGGCGAGCCACCTCAACACAGTTGCCACTCGCGGCACTGAGCCTGCTCTTTCGCCAGATCACTCCATATTGGTCAATATCGGACACATCTCACCTCCTCTCCCATAGGTGGTCATAGGGCACCTTAAGAATGAAGGCGTGATGGAAAACGTGCAAGGTATTGGACGTGTCCAGATAGGACACCATGTCCGACGCGCTTCCCCGGTGTGCGATGATTCTCCCCTGCTCCACCGGCGGGCGGTCAATCCATCCGGTGAGCAGAGACAATGAAACGCGGTAATCGCAGCGGAGCGGCTCTTTTTCTCCAGGTGAGCACTGGAGCCGCTTCTGCTATATGTCGAACTCTCCGTCCTTCACTCCGCCGACGAATGCCTTCCACTCATCGGGAGTGAAGACCAGCACGGGCCCGGATCCGTTCTTGCTGTCCCGGACCCCTACGCCGCCTCCGCTCAGCGTCGCCACTTCGACGCAATTGCCGTTCGGAGAGCTGTGCGCGCTCTTCTTCCACATCGCACCGCTGAAATCAGTCGCGTTCATTTTTCTTTCCATAAAAATGACGGTAGTCGCCGGTTGGCAGACCGGTCGCTACCTGCCCCAATGCTCGCTTACCTCTTTGATCAGCTCCTGCGAGCCGGCCTCTGGAAGAGCTCGTTCCATCAAATGCTCAAAGGCACGCTCATACCCGTACACTTTTTCCACATCATCCACGTACCGTCCACCGAAAAGCGATTCAAGGTAGACTATGTCCGGAAAATCGGAAAAGGTGAGGTGCACGAACGGTCCCGTGGACACCGGTGGCGGAACATCCTTGGAAAGAATTCTCATATCTACGTGTTCCAGCTCCGAAACCTCGATCAGGTGTCGCAGCTGATCTCGCATGACGCGAGCGTCACCGTACTGACTTTTCAACACGGATTCGTTGAACACCGCCAGCAGGGTCAGCGGCCTGGAGTCGTACAGCAACGTACGCTGACGCGCCATCCGCACCTCGACCCGATCCTGGAACCAACTCGACGGCACCTGGCTCGCATGCTGCCCCACCGAGATGACCGCACGAGCGTATTCCTCTGTCTGGAGAAGCCCCGGCACGATCTGGGGTTCCCAGTTACGCATCTCAGTGGCCTCCGCCTCCATCCCGATGAGCGTGATGTAGTCATCGGGAACGGAATTTCGATATCTCTCCCACCAGCCCTTCCTGGAGGCTTCACGCCGTAGCGCGACCAGGGTCTCCCTGAGCCGCTCGTCGACGCCGTAAAGGTCGGCGAGCGCCTCGACGTCCGCCTCCTTGGCCAGCGTCTTGGCGGTCTCTATCCGGCTGACCTTCGCGGTCGACCACCCCAGGCGACCGGACACCTCGTCACCCGTCATGTTCAGGCCTTCGCGGAGCCGGCGCAGCTCCATGCCCAGCCAACGCTGGCGGAGTGCTGGACTGCCACGTTCCGACATCACGACCTCCCCACCATGACGGGCGAGCGGCTGTCACGGCCTCAACAGGAACTCGATGAATAGTAGTGCAAATTACACTGATGGTTGCAGTGCATCTGTGGAAGTTTATTGCTTTTTTCCTTACGGCAAGTCTTGCAGCCAAATCTATGCTGAGCGACTATCAGAACAGGAAGGTCCTCGCAAGATCGGGGGAGCCACCGGCGATCATCCGGAGGGCGTCTTCGAGGGCATTCGTGAGCCGCGGGTGTGAAACAGACACGCGGCTCTTCGGCAACGGCGCCGTCTTCGAAGAAACGGAGTTGACACGGGGAGGCCGACAGGGGGAGCAGCGGTAATCGGCCGGCGACGGCCCAAAGTCGCACGCACTCACGAGAGTGTCCTGATCGGACACAAAAAACACCGGGTCGGCGGCCACCGACCCGGTTGGCACAAGAACTCCGCGTCAAAGCCACGAAGGGAGTCTCCTATGTCCTTCCACCGTACCAACAGAACCCACGGAATCAAGACCTTCATTCTCGACCTGATCTATGTGACCGACCGAGAGCTCTGCATGGACCAGGACGAGTGGGCCTACCGGCTCGGCTGGAGCGTGACCCGGACCGGTTTCGGGGCCAGGCACTACCGCGAGCCGCGGTTCGACCTCCTCAAGGCCGAGCGGACGGCCGCTCCCGCCCTCACCCTGGCTCCCGTCCACGACAAGGGGGCGGGCGGCGATGTCGCGGCGTGATCTCCGCGGCAGCCGCTACGGCCACCCCGGCGGCCGGCCGCCCAGCCGTGCGGGCCTCGTCGTCCGGCTGTGGCGCTGGCGGACGGAGGTCGCGCTGCTCGCCGCCGCCTCGTTCCTCACGGTCACCGTGGCCCTCTCGCTCCGCGAGGGCGACTGGTGGCCGTTTCTCGTCGTGGTCTGCGCCGCCGTCACCCCCGTGGCCTCCGGCTTCGGGAGAAAGTGGGTGACGGCACACGTGTGGTGCCTGGTCTCCCGGCACCGCCTCCAGCGGGCGTGCGCGGAGACCGGGATACACACCCGCTTCGGCCGGTTGCCGCTGATCCTGTGGATCACCCCCACCGTCGCCGGGGAGAAGGCGCTCGTCCTCGCCAGGGCGGGAACCTGCGCCGAGGACTTCGACGCCTTCTCCGCCGAGATCGCGGCGGCGTGCTACGCCCGCGACGCCGTGGTGTCCCGGCACCTCAGGTGGGGGAACCTGCTGACGGTCGAGATCGTCCGTGGGGGCGAGGTCTTCGGTCCCCCGGTGGGTCTCGACCGGCTCTACGGGCGGACGAACTGGGTGTGCCTGCGGGCCGGCCACGCCACGGAGACCGACCGTGCCACAGAGGCCCTCCACGCGGCAGAAGTCCTCCGTGCCGTGGAGGCCGGCCAGGCCCCGGAGGCCGGCCGGACCACGGAGACCGGCCACCCCCGACAGGCCCGCCGCACCACAGAGGAGGAGCCCGACATCCACCGCGCCACCGTCCCGTTCTCCGGACCCGGCGAGCTTCCCGGGAGGCGCCGACAGGCCGCGTGAACCTCCACCCGGCCGCGAAGGAAAGCCCCGGAGCACAGGTGGTTTCAAGGGGTCCTCGCGACTTCTCGGATCGAGATGTCGCGACGACCACGTGAATCCAAGCCACGCTCCGGGGCTTTCCCCGTGCCGGACCGACGGCCATGATGAGTTCATTCGCCGAACTCAGGAGCGCCGATGAGAACAGCTCACAGGACCTGCCCTCTCTGCGAGGCCGTCTGCGGCCTCCGGCTCGCCCTCGACGACGCCGGACACGTCACCTCGGTCAAGGGCGACCCGGACGACCCCTTCTCCAGGGGGTTCGTCTGTCCCAAGGGGGCGAGCCTGGGCCGCCTCGACGAGGACCCCGACCGGCTCGGCGTCCCGATGATCCGTACGGGTGAGGAGTGGCGCGAGGCGTCCTGGGAGGAGGCGTTCCGCGCGGTCGAGGAGGGCCTCGGCAGGGTGATCGACGCCCACGGCCGCGGTTCGCTCGCCGTCTACCTCGGCAATCCGAACGCCCACTCCATGGCGGGAGCCCTGTACGGCGGGCCGCTGATCCGCGCCCTCGGCACCCGTAACGTCTTCTCCGCGAGCACCGTCGACCAGATGCCCAAGCACGTCTCCTGCGGTCTGATGCTCGGCGACCCGATGGCGATCGCGGTGCCCGACCTGGACCGTACCGACCACCTGCTGATGCTCGGCGCCAACCCGCTGGAGTCCAACGGCTCGCTCTGCACCGCCCCCGACTTCCCCGGCCGTCTCAAGGCGCTGCGCGGGCGCGGCGGCAAACTCGTGGTCGTCGACCCGCGCCGCACCCGCACCGCCGCCCTCGCCGACGAGCACCTGTTCGTACGCCCGGGCACGGACGCCTACCTGCTGTTCGGCATCGTCCACACCCTCCTCGCCGAGGACCTCACCTCGGTCGGCGCCGACATCGGCGGCATCGGGATCGACGGGCTGGAGGAGGTGCGGCGGCTGGCGAGGGACTTCGCCCCCGAGGTCGTGGCCCCGATGTGCGGGATACCGGCCGGGGAGATCGTACGGCTGGCACGTGAGCTGGCGGCGGCCCCGACGGCCGCCGTCTACGCCCGCATCGGCACCTGCACCGCCGAGTTCGGCACCGTCGCGCAGTGGCTGGTCGACGTCGTCAACATCCTGACCGGCAACTTCGACCGTCCCGGCGGGGTGATGTTCGCGAAGACCGCCGTGGAGAACGGCCGCCGGAGCAGGCCGTACGTCACGGGACGCTGGCACAGCCGCGTCCGGGGGCTGCCGGAGGCGAACGGCGAGATCCCGGTGGCCACCCTCGCCGACGAGATCGAGACGCCGGGAGAGGGGCAGGTCAGGGCGCTGGTCGTGGTGGCCGGCAACCCGGTGCTGTCGGCGCCGGGCGGACCACGGCTGGACCGGGCCTTCCGCGACCTGGAGTTCATGGTCTGCGTGGACCCGTACCTGAACGAGACCACCCGGCACGCGAACGTGATCCTGCCGCCGCCGCGCGTGACGCAGTCGCCGCACTACGACCTGACGCTGCTCGCCTTCGCGGTCCGCAACTACGCGAGGTTCTCCCCGCCGGTCCTGCCGCTGGAGCCGGGACGTCCGTCGGAGGCCGAGATCATGGCACGGCTGGCGATGATCGCCTCGGGTCAGGGTGCGGACGCCGATCCGGCCCTGCTCGACGAGCTGATCCTCGACCGGATGCTCCGAAGGGCCGTCGAGACGCCCGGATCTCCGGTGGAGGGCGCGGACCCCGCCGAGCTGCGCGCCTCCCTGGACGGTGGCAGCGGGGCGGAGAGGCGGCTGGACGCCATGCTCAGGCTCGGACCGTACGGACTCTCCCTGGCCACTCTCCTGGCGAACCCGCACGGCATCGACCTGGGAGCGCTGGAGCCCCGGCTGGCGGAGATCGTCCGTACGGCCTCGGGACGGGTGGAGCTCGCCCCGCCGCAGCTGGTCGAGGACGCCGCGCGGCTGCGCGAGCGGCTCGCCGTCCCGCCCGCGGAGATCGTGCTGATCGGGCGGCGCCATCTGCGTTCCAACAACAGCTGGCTGCACAACGTGGGGCCGCTGGTCGGCGGGACCAACCGGTGCACCCTGCAGATCAACCCGGACGACGTGAGCAGGCTCGGGCTGGGCGAGCACGCCGTGGTGCGCTCGGCCGCCGGAGAGCTGGTCGTGCCGCTTGAGCCGACCGACACGATCATGCCGGGGGTGGTGAGCCTGCCCCACGGATGGGGGCACTCCGGCACCTCGCAACCGGTGGCGGCCAAGCACGCGGGAGTGAACGCGAACACGCTGACAGATGATTCCGTCGTGGACATACCCTCGGGAAACGCCGTGTTCAACGGGGTTCCCGTCACCCTCGGCCGGGCGTGATCCCATGATCGCTCGGAAAAGCGGGATCGACGCGCATTAGGCTTGCGCGCGTGACCACCCCTCCAGCACCGGACCGTCTGCACGCTCAGCTCACCTTCGCCATGGAGATCGACAAGCTCAGACGCATCGTCCGCCGCAACACCCTCATGGACGGGTCGCGGCGTGAGAACGACGCCGAGCATTCCTGGTACGTGGGCATGCTGGCGATGGTCTTGGCCGAGCACGCGCCACCGGGCACCGACCTCGACAGGGTCGTCGCGATGCTGCTCGTCCACGACATCGTCGAGATCGACGCGGGAGACACGTTCATCTACGACGCCTCGGCCGTCGAGGCCCAGCTGGACATCGAGCGCAAAGCCGCCGACCGGATCTTCGGGCTGCTCCCCTGCGACCAGGCCGCGCGGTTGCGCGAGCTCTGGGACGAGTTCGAGGAACGCAGGACGCCGGAGGCCAAATTCGCCAAGGCCCTCGACCGGATCGCCCCCATCATGGCGAACCACCACAACGAGGGCGGCACCTGGTCGCTGTACAAGGTGACGGCCGAGCAGGTGCTGGAGAAGGTGAAAATCATCGAGGAGGGATCGGCCACACTGGGCGCCTACGCCACCGAGATCATCGCCCTCTCCGTCAGCCGAGGGCATTTGGCGCGTGCATAACGCCGTTCTCGGGTAGGTCCCTATGGTCAAGGAGGGGGCAATGGTGAAGGAAACTGTCAAAACAGGGCGTCGGACCAGGCGTCTGGTGTCCGGGGTCGAGCTCACCGATCGGATCGAGCGCTCGCCCAAGGCCGACAGACCGATCCGCGTGCTCGCCAAGGCCGTGCGCCGGCGGATCGGTCCAGGACCGCTGCGTGACCTGCTGCACGGGGTGCCGATCGGCAAACCGCTGCATCCACCGCTCGCCAACGTCAGCCTGGGTCTCTGGACGGCGACGGCGGTGCTCGACGTGACCCGCGCCGATCCACGAGCGTCGCGGATGCTGGTCGCAGGCGGGCTCGCGACCGCGATGCCCGCGATGGCGGCGGGCATCACCGACTGGTCGGCGCTCCACCGTGAGCAGCAACGGGTGGGGTTCGTGCACGCGATCGCCAACCTGACCGCTTTCGGGCTCTACGCGGGTTCGCTGGTGTTGCGGATGGCCGGGCGTGACCGGACCGGGCGGGTGCTGTCGTTCGCCGGGCTGGGTGCCGCGAGCGTGGGCGGCTACCTCGGCGGCCACCTCGCCTACCGGCAGGCGGCCGGGGCGAACCACGCCGAGTCCGTCGCCCACCTGGTCCCGCTGGGCTGGCACGACCTGTGCGACGTCGGCGACCTGCCGGACGGGCGCCCGGTGACGCGGAGGCTGGGTTACATCGATCTGTTCGTGCTGCGCGTCGGCGCGAACGTCACGGTGCTCGCCGACCAGTGCGCGCACCTGGCGGGCCCGCTCCACCAGGGGCGTCTGATCTCGGAGGAGGGGACCGCCTGCGTGGTCTGCCCGTGGCACGGGAGCACCTTCAGGCTCTCCGACGGAGCCGTCGTACACGGCCCGGCCACCGCTCCCCAGCCGTCCTTCGAGACCCGGATCCGCCGCGACGGGGTGCTCCAGGTCCGTCCCGCGCAGACCTGACCGGGCACCCGCGGGGACGAACCCGCGCCCGGCCGCGCGGACTCGACCGGGAACCCGAGGGGACACCCGCGTCCGGTCGCGCGGATCTGACCGGGAAACCGAAAGGACACCCGCGTCCGTCTCCAGGACCTCGCCGGGAACCCGGCGAGGTGTCCGGGCGCGGAGAACCCGGGTCCGGGCGGACGCCCCGCCCAGGCGTGACCGTACGTCCCACCCGGGCGTGACGAGAACCGGCTACCGCCGTCGGCCCGGCCTAGGCCGGCTTGCCGTCGGCGGGGTGTTCGACCAGGGCGAGAATACGGCTGGACATGAAGCGGGCGGTGCGCACGGCCGTTCCGCTCCGGGTGACCTCGCTCACCTCGACAACGCCGCCTCGGGCGTTGGCCACCTCAACGCGGCGCCCCGCTCTGGTAGCGCTGACCTCGTAGGTACGGGAACTGTCTCCTGCGTCGATGACAACCTCGACTTTGTCACCTTTCATACCTGAATAAGTACCCGGTAGCAGGCAGGTTCACCCGTACACCAGTTTGACTATCGCCACGATCCCGACGCACACCACGAACCAGCGCAGCACCGGGGCCGGCAGTCGCCTGCCGATCTTCGCGCCGAGGAAACCGCCGATCGCGGCGCCCAGCGCCACCATCAGGGCCGCCAGCCAGTCGACCTCCGCGACCACGATGAACAGCAGCGCGGCGCACGCGTTGACCAGCAGCGCGAGCACGTTCTTGGCCGCGTTGATCCGCTGCAGGCCCTCGTCGAGGAAACTGCCCATCAGCCCGATGAGCAGCACCCCCTGGGCCGCGCCGAAGTAGCCGCCGTACATGCCGCACACGAGAACGCCGCCCCAGAGCCAGGGACCGCCGTGCGGATGGGGACGCTCCCGCCGGGCGCTCAGCCAGCCGTTGAGCCTCGGCTGGATCACCACCAGCACGCACGCCAGGGCGATCAGGACGGGCACGACGACGTCGAACGTCTCCGCGGGAAGGTACAGCAGGAGCACCCCGCCGATCAGCGCACCGACCAACGCGGGAACCCCTAGCCTGATCAGCCGCGGGCGCTGCCCCCTCAGCTCCTCCCGGTAGCCGAACGCGCCGGTCAGCGACCCCGGGACCAGGCCCACGGTGTTGGAGACGTTCGCGATGACCGGTGGCATGCCCAGCGCGACCATCGTCGGGAACGTGATCAGAGACCCGGAACCGACGACGGCGTTGATGCCCCCCGCCCCGACGCCGGCCACGAAGATCGCGACCGCCTCCCACGGTGTCATGCGCTTCCCCTCACTCGTCAGGCTCGCGCCCATGGGCAGGTGCACGGCCCTCACCGGATGGTAGGAGGAGATCGGGATCACCCGATGGCGGGGGTGTCCTTAACGGGACCGCCCTTGACCGAGGTTCCCTTGACCGAGGGCTCCCACGTGCCCGGCACCTCTTCCTCGCCCGAAGGTCGGTGTCCGCCCGGCCCGTCCTCCCTGACCGAACCGCCCGAAGGCACACCTCCGTCGGACTCTCCGGAGGGCTCGTCCCCGTCCGGGAGAAGGTCCGCGAGGCTTTCGAGGGTCCGTCTCAGGTCCGGCGGGACGATCCACAGCTTGCCCGCGTCCCCCTTGGCGAGCTCGGGGAGCGCCCGCAGGTATTCGTGGGCGAGAAGCTCCGGGTCGGGCCTGCCGTCACGGGCGGCGCGGAAAAGCATGTCGATCGCGTCGGCCTCCGCCCTGGCCCGCGTCGCCCTGGCTTCGGCGTCGGCCCGCGCCTTGAGCACGGTCGCCTCCGCCTCGCCGCGAGCGGCCAGTACGGCGGCCTTTCTCCGCCCCTCGGCGGCGAGGACGGCCGCCTGCTTCTCCCCCTCGGCCGCGAGCAGCGCGGCCCGCCTGTCGTGGTCGGCGCGGGAGTGCCTCTCCATCGCCTCCTGGATCGAGACGGGCGGGTCGATCGTCTTCACCTCGACCCGGCCGACCCGCAGCCCCCACCCGCCCGCCGCGTCGTCGAGCGCCCGGCGCAGCTCGGCGCCGATCTCCTCACGGGAGCCCAGCACGCGGTCCACGTCCATCCCGCCGATCACGTCGCACAGCGTGGTCGCGACGAACTGCTCGACGGCGACCAGGAAGTTGGCGATCTCGTAGGTCGCCGCGCGGGCGTCGGTCACCTGGAAGGAGACGGCCGTGTCGACCGAGACGACGAGGTTGTCGGAGGTGACGACCGCCTGCGGCGGGAAGGCGACGACCTGCTCACGAAGATCGACCATGTCCTTGATCCGGTCGATGAACGGCACCACGAGGTTCAGCCCGGGACCGAGCGTCCTGTGGTAGCGCCCCAACCGCTCCACGACACCCGCCGTGGCGTGCGGCACGACGCGAACCATCCGATGGACGGCGAACACCGCCACGACCACGATGACGAGTGCGGCGACAAGCGCTTCCATGAACCACCCCGGGCGGTCGAGTCACGTGGAACTCTTGACCCGGCAGGATATTTGCTTTTCCCTTCACCGGCCTTTGAACGACCGAAACGATCTCGGAACCTCTCGGGTCCCCCTCAGAGCTGGTGCGCCCGCGCGTACCAGCGGCCCTCGCGCCCCCGATCGAGGGTGAGCGGGACGCTGAAGGTGTGCGACAGGTTCTCCGCGGTCATCACCTGGTCGATCGGGCCCTGGGCCACCACCGAGCCGTGCCGGAGCAGCAGGGCGTGGGTGAACCCACTGGGCACCTCCTCCACGTGGTGGGTGACCAGCACCATGGTCGGCGCCTTCGGGTCGTGCGCGAAGGTCGCCAGGCGGCGCACCAGGTCTTCGCGCCCGCCCAGGTCGAGGCCCGCGGCGGGCTCGTCCAGCAGCAGCAGCTCCGGGTCGGGCATGAGCGCGCGGGCGATCTGGACCCGCTTGCGCTCCCCTTCCGACAGCGTGTTGAAGCGGCGCCGGATCAGGTGGGCGCAGCCGAGCTGGTCGATCAGCTCGACGGCACGCGTCACGTCGTGGGAGTCGTACTCCTCCGTCCAGCGGCCGAGAATGGCGTACGAGGCCGTGAGAACCAGATCGATGACCTTCTCGTCCGGTGGCACCTTCTCCGCCAGCGCGGCGCTCGCGAGCCCGATGCGGGGCCGCAGCTCGAAGACGTCACTCTGGCCGAGCCGCTCGCCCAGGATCTCGACGACGCCCTCGGTGGGGAACAGCATCGCCCCGACCACCTGCAGCAACGTCGTCTTTCCCGCGCCGTTGGGGCCGATGACGACCCACCGCTCGTCCTCGTGAACGGTCCAGTCGATCTCCCGCAACAGGACCGCTCCGTCCCTGCGGACGGTGACGTCCTGTAGCCGAAGCACCTGACCGCCCATCCCTTACGCCTCCTTGTGAATCGCTCGAACAAAACCTATTGCAGGACAAGCGCATATCGTGGATCGGTGCACCCTGATTCACCGATCTCGGCCACCCTGGTCTGCTGGGGCAACGCCTGGCTCGCCGGACAGGTCGGCCTCGACGAGGCCGCCGACCGCGTGGAGCGGCAGGCAGGCCCCCAACTCGTCGCCGGTGAGACCGGCGACCTCGCCCTCCGCGGATTCCTCGCCGACCTGCGGATCGAGGGCATGAAATCGCTGCGACTGGCCCTTCCCGTCGCGGGCGACCCACTCGGTCTCACCGGACCGCCCCCTTTCAACTCCGCGGCCATCGAGGCCGGGCAGGCGGCGACAGCCGTGCTTCCCGACAGATGTCTCGGCCTGATACCGGTAAACGACCGCCGCGGGTCATCGTACGCCGGGGTTCGCTGGACCGTGCTGGAGGCCCGTACCACGGCCCCCGACCTGCCCTCCCTCGCCGAGGCCGAGCACGAGCTGACCCGCGCGATGCGGGTGGCCACCGACGCCCTGCTCGGCGTGGAGGGTCCGGCCCAGGGCCACCGGCGGCTGAAGATCGTGGACGACGGCCTGGCCCCCGGCTACCCCGCCAGGGCCCACCGGGTCGCCGCCCTCGCCGCCCGCCTCGCCGCGGTGCTCCGCGTCGCCGACGACCGCGGGCTCACCTCGGGCCAGATCGCCGTACGCGGTGAGGCCCTGCGTGAGCTCGACCGCGCGGTGCGCCGGGCCAGGGTGGTCGCCCACCACGCCATCACCGAACTGGTCTGAGAGCCGGCCCGAGGGCCGGTCCGAGGATCCGGCCGCCGGGACACCGCCGTCAGGCCAGACCGTTTCTCACCGCGTAGAGAGCGGCCTGGGTCCTGTCCTGCACGCCCAGCTTCATCAGCACGCTGGAGACGTGGGTCTTCACCGTCTTCTCCGCCACCGCGAGCTGCCTGGCGATCTCCCGGTTGGAACGGCCCGAGGCGATCAACGCGAGCACCTCGCGCTCCCGGTCGGTCAGCGGCGCCACATACCTGTCCTCCTGTCCGCCCTCCCGCGCGGCCCGGACAGGTTCGGGACCGGCCAGCATCGCCTCGGCCGCCTCGGGGGCGAGCAGCACCTGGCCGCCGTACACCGCCCGGATCGCGCGCACGAGCGCGGCCGGTTCGATGTCCTTGTAGAGGAAGCCCGCCGCACCCGCTCGCATCGCCGGGGCCACGTCGCCCCTGTCGCTCACCGAGGTCAGCACGAGCACCCTCGGCGACAGCCCTCGCTCGTCCAGCAGCAGCAGCGCGCCGAGCCCGTCGAGCACCGGCATCTTCAGGTCGAGCAGCAGCACGTCGGGGGCGAGAGACTCCACCAGGGCGACCGCCTCGGCGCCGTCGGCGGCCTCGCCGACCACGTCGAGATCCTCCTGCAGGTCCAGGAAGGTGCGAAGGCCCTGCCGCACGACCGGGTGGTCGTCGGCGATCAGGACGCGGATCACCCGGTCGTCGCCGTCAGGACCGCGTACGGCCGACCCCGAGGACCCACCCGGGCCACGGACCGGACGACCACCGTCAGGACCGCGTACGGCCGACTCCGGCGACTCACCCGGGCGACGGACCGGACGACCATCGTCGGGACCGCCTACGGCAGACTCCCCAGGGCGACGGGTCGAACGATCATCCTTCTCCGCATCACGGGTCACGCGGGCACCTCCAGCCGGACGAGTGTGCCCCGTCCCGGCTCCGAGGTCACCCGCACGTCGCCGCCGACGGCCTCCGCCCTGTCGCCCATCGAGGCGATCCCCAGCCCTCTCCCCGCGGCGGCGGTCACGTCGAAACCGGCCCCGTCGTCACTCACCTCAAGAACCACGCGCCCGCCCTCGCAGCCCAGCCGCACCTCGACCACACGCGCAGCCGAGTGTCTTGAGGCGTTGTGCAGCGCCTCCTGGGCCACCCGCAGGACGGCCACCTCGATCACCGGTTCGAGCTCGCACACCGGGGACTCCTCGAACGAGAACGAGGCCGGGTGCAGCCGGTCGAGCAGACGGACGTGCTTGCGGAGCGTCTCGGCCAGGCCGTGCCGGTCGAGGTCGGCCGGGCGGAGCTCCACGATCACCGCGCGCAACTCGGCCAGTGCCTCCCCCGCCAGCCGTTCCACCTGGCCGAGCTCCCGCAGCGCCCGTACGGGATCGTCGACGACCAGCGACGCGGCGGCCTGCGCGGTGAGGCGCAGCGAGAACAGCTTCTGGGTCACCGCGTCGTGCAGCTCCCTCGCCATCCGGGTGCGCTCCTCCACCAGCGTGAGCTCCCGGCCGCGCTCGTACAGGCGGGCGTTGGTGAGGGCGATCGCGGCGTGCGCGGCGAACATGGTGAGCAGCCGCTGGTCGGCCTCGGTGAAGCCTCCGGGGGCCCGCTTGTTGGACAGGAAGATGATGCCGAGCACCTCGTCCCCGTCGAGTATCGGCACCCCGAGGAAGTCCTTGAGCACCGGATGGGCCCGCGGCCAGTATTCGAACCTGGGGTCCCTGCGGATGTCGGGCAGCCGGACCGGCGTGCCCTCGCGCAGCATCGCGCCGAGCATGCCGTGCTGGCGGGGCATGGGCCCGATCGCGTCCCACTGCTCGTCGGAGATGCCCTCGGCGACGAACTCGGCGAACGCCCCCTGGTCGTCGGGCACGCCCAGCGCGGCGTAGCGTGCGTCCAGCAACCGCCGCGCCGACCGCACGATCACCTGGAGCACCTCCCGCACCGACAGGTGCCTGGTGACCGCGAGGACGGCCGAGCTCACCGCGTGCAGCACGGCGTCCCTGTCCTCGCTCTCGGAGTTCACGAGACGACTCTAGGCGGCGGCGGACGCCCGCCGCCTACTCCATCGGTCCTAAGCCCATCGGCCCACCTCCGGCCAGGTCCGGCGGCCGATGTACGGCGGGCGCGCGGCTCCTAGCGTCGAGGCATGACGAAGACCGCACTCATCACCGGCGCCTCCCGCGGCCTCGGCCTGGCACTCGCCCGCTCCCTCGCCGCCGACGGCTGGCGGCTCGTCCTCACCGCGCGGGGTGAGGACGCGCTGCGATCCGCCGCGGACGAGCTCGGTGCCCTCGCCCTGGCCGGAGACGTCGCCGACCCCGCCCACCGGGATCGGCTGGCGCGGGCCGTACAGGAACACGGCGGGCTGGACCTGCTGGTCAACAACGCCTCAGGGCTGGGCGCGGTCCCGCTGCCGCCGCTGGCCGGATACCCGCTCGACACGCTCCAGGAGTTGTTCCAGGCCAACGTACTGGCCCCGCTGGCACTGATTCAGGCGAACCTGCGCGGGCTCAGGGAGCGGCGCGGCGCGATCGTGAACATCTCCTCCGACGCGGCGGTGGAGGCGTACGAGGGCTGGGGCGGATACGGCGCGACCAAGGCCGCCCTGGAGCGGCTCTCCCACGTGCTGGCCGTCGAGGAACCCGACGTCGCGGTCTGGTGGGTGGATCCGGGCGAGATGTCCACCGCCATGCTCGCCGACGCCGTCGGCGCCAAGGAGGCCGAACAGGCCCCGGCCCCGGAGAGCGTCGTTCCCACCCTGCTGCGGCTGATCGCCGACCGCCCGGACAGCGGCCGGGTGAGGCACGGATGAACGGGCGGGGCACCGAACGAGGAGGACCTGTGAGAACGGCGACGGAATCCGTGCGTGCGTACGGGGAGGGGACGTGAGCGCGCCCGCGGCGGACGCGATGGCCGCGGACTTCGTGCTCCCGCGCGAGCTGGAGGCGCACGAGCCCCCGGAGGCCCGAGGGCTGGCCCGTGACGGGGTACGCCTGCTGGTCTCGGAGCGGGGCACCGGACAGATCGGGCACCACGCGTTCGCCGACCTTCCCGGTCTGCTCGGCCCCGGCGACCTGCTCGTGGTGAACAATTCCGGCACGCTTCCCGCGGCCGTCCGGCTCGATCGGCTCGCGGTGCACTTCTCCACCGAGCGTGAGGACGGTACCTGGCTGGTCGAACTCCGCAGGCTCAGGGAGCGGACGGGCCTCGCCGGAGGCCCCGGGAGCACCGAGACGGCCGGTGAGCCCTACCGGGGCGGTGCGGACGGGGAGTGGCTGCCGCTGCCGGGTGGGGCGACCCTGCGGCTCCTGGGACGCGAGACGCCGCGGCTGTGGCGGGCGAGGCTGGACCGGGAGGTCACGGGCTACCTCCGCCGGTACGGCGTGCCGATCCGATACTCGTACGTGGACAGGGACTGGCCGCTCGCCGACTACCAGACCGTGTTCGGCGTGCGGCCGGGCAGCGCGGAGATGCCCAGCGCGGGGCGGCCGTTCACCACCGGGCTGGTGACCTCCCTGGTGTCGCGCGGGGTGGGGATCGCGCCGATCACCCTGCACACGGGGGTGGCGTCTCCGGAGAAGGACGAGCCACCGTATCCGGAGCGGTTCGAGGTGCCCGAGGCCACCGCGCGGCAGGTGGAGCTCGCTCGCGAGTCGGGCGGCCGGGTGATCGCGGTCGGCACGACCGTGGTCAGGGCGCTGGAGACGGCCGCGCTGGCCACCGGCCGTGTCCGGGCCGCGGACGGCTGGACCTCGCACATCGTCACCCCCGAGGTCGGAGTGAGGGCGGTGAACGGCCTGCTCACCGGGCTGCACGAGCCGCGCTCCAGCCACCTGCTGATGCTGTCGGCGATCGCCGGCCGCGATCTGCTCTCGCGGTCGTACGCGGAGGCGCTCGGAGAGGGCTATCTCTGGCACGAATTCGGCGATGTCCACCTGATCACCGGTTAGCGGATAGTCAATCGCAAGAGGTTTACAAGTCGGATCTCCCATGATGATCCGTAATCAACGGGACGAAATCCGACTGGAGTAAAAATGCGCCGGCACCTGGCCGCCATCGCCGCCATCGCCCTGGCGGGAGGCATGCTGCTCACCCCCGCGACCGCGAACGCCTCGGCCCCCCCGATCACCGCACCGCAGAAGGTCGCGGGCCCGCCGCTCGCGCCGCTGAAGACGACCGTCTTCTACCCGCGCAAGGCCTGGGCGGGCGACTCGTACGTCTACACGCTGAAGGTCAAGAACGTCGGCAAGTGGTACACCGACATCGCCTACGTCGGCGGCCGTCTCTCCCCGCACATCTCCAAGATCCGCATCGTCGGCAAGCCCGCCGGCTCGTACTGCGAGATCTCGGGGCGTGAGGTGGGCTGTCTGCTCGACACCCTGAACCCCGGCAAAACGGCCACCCTCAAGGTCAAGGTCTGGCTGAAGAACGGTGCCCGCGGCACCGCGACCGCCAATTTCGGCTCGGTCTCGATCGACGTCCCCGCGGGCGGGCTGGACACCTTCGACATCTACGGCATCGACATCGGCACCGACATCAAGTACGTGCGGGTGAAGACCCGAGTGCTCCGCTGACCACGCGTTCCGCGCCTCGCACCTGCTGACCGTCCGCCTCTCCCTCTCCCGCTCCCGTTCCCGGTTCCGGAACCGGTTGGTTCCGATCTCGCCACCGGTTTCGGTTCGTTCCGCTCGCTCCCGCCACCGGCTCCGTTCCCGGATCCCGACGACGGCGACGAGTGCGGGCAACCTCATGTACACGGCACCCGCGCACCGTGCAGGATCTCCCCATGGCGGTTCCGGGCGGTGCGCGATCCATGGCTGAACTGAGAGTCGTCCTGGCCGAGGACCACTACCTGGTGCGTGAGGGCACCCGCAGGCTCCTGGAGACCTCCGGCGAGATCGAGGTGGTCGCCGCCGTGGGCACCGCGGACGACCTGCTCGACGCCGCCAGACGGCTGCGCCCCGACGTGGTCGTCACCGACATCCGGATGCCGGGCTCGGCCGATCTCGTCCGCCCGGGAATGGAGGGCATCGACGCGGCGCACCGCATCCGCGCGGCCTCACGGGACATCGGGGTCGTGGTGCTCTCCCAGTTCTCCGACGCGATGTTCGCCCTGGATCTGTTCAGGGACGGCACCGAGGGGCGTGCGTACCTGCTCAAGGACCGGGTCGGTGACATCGACGAGTTGCTCGGCGCGATCAGGTCGGTGGCGGGAGGCGGCTCGGTGATCGACCCCAAGGTGGTGGAGGGCCTGCTGGCCAAGCGCGGGGTACGCGGCGGCCCCCCGCCCGCGGAGCTCACCCCCAGGGAACTGGACGTGCTCAGGGAGATGGCACACGGCCTGTCCAACGGAGGAATCGCCCGCGCCCTGCACCTGTCGGTCTCCGCCATCGAGAAACACGTCAACTCGATCTTCATGAAGCTGGCCCTGGAGAACAGTCCCGACACCCACCGCAGGGTGGCGGCCGTCATCACATACCTGGGTTCGGCCTAGCCGGGGCCAAGGCTCCGAGGTCGGATCAGGCCGCGGCGGGAACACCGTGCGCGGCCCCGGCGACCAGCACAGAGGCGACGGACGACTCGGCCGTCCAGGCCAGCTCCCCGCGGTCGCGTCCCCGTACGGGGGGCAGCATCGTCACCTCCACCGTCAACCGCCGGACGGCCACCACGCGGCGGATCGACGCCCACAGGAGGTCGTCACCGACATAGACGGGTCCGCTGGCCAGGACGTCCTCCCCCTCCAGATATCTGATCGCGACCGGTCTGACCGGGGCCCCCGCGTCCAGGGCCGCCTGGAACACGGCGGGCCTGAACGAGCCCATCCCGCGCCCGCACCAGGTCGTCCCCTCGGGGAAGGCCGCCACCGGATGGCCGGCGGCGAGCGCCGCGGCCACGTCGGCGACGGTCTCGGGCAGCGCGGAGAGCCGGTCCCTGTCGATGAACAACGCGCCCGAGCCCGTCGCGAGCAGGCCTACCACCGGCCACGCCCGGACCTCCTGCTTGGCGAGCACCCGGCACGGCAGGACCGCCGCCATCACGAGCGGGTCCAGCCACGACACGTGGTTGGCCACGACCAGCGGAGCGGCCCCGGACGATCCGTCGGCGACCGGATAGGGCCCGGCGACCGAGCCGGCCATGAACGCGAACCCCCGCCTGACCTCGATCCGTACGCCGACCGCCCGCAGCACCAGCTGGGACCAGGCGCTCGTCAGCCGGATCCTGTTCGTCGTACCGAGTCCACGGGCCACGAGCGTGAGGACCACTCCCGCCAGGACGACCAGCCCGACCGCCGCGAGTCGCAGCGCCCTGCGCGGCGCCTCGGCCCTCGATCCCGGTGGGGACAGGCAGCCGGCGGGCGTGCACGGCGCCACGGGTATCCACGGGCTCACGATGCGGCTCCCAGGAAGTGGCGCAGGTAGCGGGGGTCGGCCTCGGCCATCGAGAGCAGGACGAAGAAGTCGGCCGTACCGAAGTCGAGGTCGTGGGCGGGCGGGCCGCAGACCCAGGCGCCCAGCCGCACGTACCCGCGCAGCAGCGGCGGCAGCGTCGCCCGTCCCTGGTTGGCGGCGGGGCTCGTGGCGGCCGTACGCTTCGAGGCGTCCTCCCGCGGCGACCGCGCCGCTCCGGTGCCGATCGGGAAGACCGGCACGGACCCGGAGGCGGCCGAGGGGCCCGACCTCCCTCTCCGGCGAGGAGAGCCGGAGACCGGGCCCGCCCGCCAGGGAAGGTGCGGCGTGACGCGGTAGCCCGGCGGTGAGAGCGGCACCCGCTCCATGATCCCGGCCGCGTCGGCCACCGGCACCGAGCAGCACCCGGCCAGCCAGCCGTACCCCCCGGCCGTCATGTAGCGGGCGATGCCCGCCCACATCAACCCGAGCACCGCGCCGCCCCGGTGTTCCGGGTGTACGCAGGCCCTGCCGGTCTCGACCATGTTCCCCCGGATACCGGCCAGCGCGCTGAGATCGAACTCGGAGTCGGAGTAGAGGCGATCGGCCCTGCGGGGGCCGAGCAGCCGGTAGGTGCCGACGACCTCACCCGTGTCGTCGCACCTCACCAGGAGGTGATCGCAGTAGGCGTCGAGCGGATCGACGTCCAGGCCGGTGATGGGACTGTCCAGCCGGGCGCCCATCTCCTCGGAGAAGACGCGGTGGCGCAGGCGCTGGGCCTCGCGCATCTCGACGGCGGTAGCGGCCAGCCCGACACTGTAGCGGGCGAGGCGCGACTCCACGGGAAGGGTCGTCATGAGGTTCATGAAGACATTCGCAGATGACGCGGGACCGGAGGGCCCCGCGAACTCCAGGCGTCCGGATGATGAACCACATTCACGGTCGAATCCGGAGCCAAGTACCGTAGGAACCGATGAACCAGCGCACGCTTCTGATCACGTTGAACGGCCCCGACCGACCGGGCGTGACCTCACGCCTCTTCTCGGTCCTGGCCGGCTTCCCCGTCATCGTCGCCGACGTGGAGCAGGTCGTCATCCGCGGCCGGCTCACCCTCGGCGTCCTCGTCTCGTACGCGGGCGACACGCCGACCGGCACCGGCGGCACCCTCGGGGCCCTCTGGACCGCCGTCGAGCGGGCCGCGGAGGACCTCGGACTCCACGTGGAGCTGTCCACCGGCTCCGACTCGAAGGAGAAGCGGCGCAGGGGGCGGCTCGACGTCACCGTGCTCGGCTCACCGCTGCAGCCCGCCGCCATGGCGGGGATCGCGGGGCGGATCGCCGCGGCCGGTGCCAACATCGACCGGATCGAGCGCCTGTCCAGCTATCCGGTGACCTGCATCGAGCTCTCGCTCTCCGGCGCCGACCCCGACACCCTCAGGGCGGAGCTGGCCGTCGAGGCGCACGCCCAGCAGGTCGACGTCGCCGTGCAGCGGACCGGCCTGCACCGCAGGGCGAAGCGCCTGATCGTGATGGACGTCGACTCGACGCTCATCCAGGCCGAGGTGATCGAGCTGCTCGCGGCGCACGCCGGCTGCCTGGAGGAGGTCGCCCGGGTCACCGAGGAGGCGATGCGCGGCGAGCTCGACTTCGCCGAGTCGCTGCGCCGCCGGGTCGCGCAGCTTGAGGGCCTCTCCGAGGAGGTCTTCGAGAAGGTACGCAAGGAGCTCGTGCTGACTCCCGGCGCCCGGACGCTGGTACGGACGCTCAAGCGGCTCGACTACCGGTTCGCGATCGTCAGCGGCGGGTTCACGCAGCTCACCGACGCCCTCGTCGAGGACCTCGGGATCGACTACTCCGCGGCCAACACCCTGGAGGTCGTCGACGGCGTGCTGACCGGGCGGGTCGTCGGCGAGATCGTCGACCGGCCGGGCAAGGCGCGGGCACTGGAGCGCTTCGCCCGCGAGGCGGGGATCCCGATCAGCCAGACCGTGGCCATCGGCGACGGCGCCAACGACCTGGACATGATCGCGGCGGCCGGTCTCGGCATCGCGTTCAACGCCAAGCCGGTGGTCCGCCGCGCCGCCGACACCGCGGTCAACGTCCCCTACCTCGACTCGATCCTCTACCTGCTGGGCATCCCGCGCGCCGAGGTGGAGGACGCCGACGCCGAGGACGGTGTCACCGCCGCCGAACGTTGACCATGATCGGTGGGGTGGGCCACCCGCGAACGCGATCACCGTACGGCTGTCCCGAGGCGTCGCCGAAGAGCTGAGACGGTCACTCGTGTCTCAGCTCTCGCGTGGGTTCTCAGTGCTTCCTGGGGGTCCAGTGGACGATGCCGCGGCCGGTGTCGAGCTCGGCCCACTCGCCGTCGACCCCGATGACGGCGAACGCGCCGGGCGGGAACCCGGCGTCGCCGTCGGCCGAGGTGAGCTGCATGACAAGCTCCTGAACCCCGGGGTTGTGGCCGACCAGGACCAGCGTGCGCGCCTCGGGATCGCTCCGCCGGATCAGCGTGAGCAGCTCGTCGGGATATGCCTCGTATATGGCCGGTTCGATGAGGGTCTCCACACCGGGGAGTGCCAGGTCGGCGGTCCGCCTGGTCCGTACCGACGGCGAGCAGAGCACCAGGTCGGGGGTGAGGTTCATACCGACGAGGGCCGCGCCGACCTTGAGGGCGTCGCGCTCGCCGACATCGGTGAGGGGGCGTTCCCTGTCGGCGAGGCCGGAGGTGTGAGCCGCCTTGGCGTGGCGCAGGACGACGAGCGTGCGCGCGGTCATCGCGACGCCCACACGGCCAGACCCACGATCACCGCGAACATCGCGGCCATCGCCAGCAGGATGAGGACGAGTGTCTTGCCTCCGGAAGGCTGCTGTTCCATACGGGCCAGTTTCCCACCGGGGTGGCCCGCACACGCCGAAGGGGTGCACGTGGCCCGTGCACCCCTCCGTCGAACGTTTCCGTCGAACGTTTCCGTCGAGCGTTCGCTCAGCTGGAGACCTGCTCCGGCTCCCGGTCGGAGTTGCTCTCCTCCGTCGGGGCGATGCCCGCCGAACGACGCTTGGAGAAGACGACCGCGGCGACGACGATGCCGACCGCGACCACCGTGATGCCGATGCGCAGCGTCGGGTTGTCGGCGTAGGTCACCACGGCGGGGGCGATCAGCAGCGCCACGAGGTTCATCACCTTGAGGAGCGGGTTGATCGCCGGTCCCGCGGTGTCCTTGAACGGGTCGCCGACGGTGTCACCGATGATGGTGGCCTCGTGGGCCGGCGAGCCCTTGCCACCGTGGTGGCCGTCCTCGACCAGCTTCTTGGCGTTGTCCCAGGCACCACCGGAGTTGGCCAGGAACACCGCCATGAGCGTGCCGCAGGCGATGGCACCGGCCAGGAACGCGCCGAGCGGGGCGTACCCGAGGGCGAAACCGACGGCGATCGGGGTGAGGACGGCGAGCAGGCCGGGCGTCGCCAGCTCCCGCAGCGAGTCGCGGGTGCAGATGTCGACGACCCTGCCGTAGTCGGGGAGTTCCGTCCCCGCCATGATGCCCGGCTTGGTGCGGAACTGCTCGCGCACCTCGAAGACCACCCGTCCGGCCGCGCGGCCGACCGCCATGATCGCCAGGCCGGAGAACATGAACACCACCGCGGCGCCGATGATCAGACCGACCAGCACGTTCGGGGAGTCGACGCTCAGGCTGAACGCGCTGAACGAGCCCAGCGCCTCCTTCACGCTCGCCGTGGCACCCACCAGCTCGCCCTCGACCGCCGTACGGAACGCGCCGAACAGCGCGGTCGCGGCGAGCACGGCGGTGGCGATCGCGATGCCCTTGGTGATGGCCTTGGTGGTGTTACCGACGGCGTCCAGCGAGGTGAGGACCTGAGCGCCCTCGCCCTCGACGTCGCCGGACATCTCGGCGATGCCCTGGGCGTTGTCGGAGACGGGACCGAAGGTGTCCATCGACACGATCACGCCGACCGTGGTCAGCAGGCCGGTACCCGCCAGCGCCACGGCGAACAGCGCGATCGTGACGTTGCCGAAGCCGAGCAGGAAGGCTCCGTAGACGGCGGCTCCGATGATCAGCGCGGAGTAGACCGCCGACTCCAGACCGACGCTGATGCCGGACAGGATGACCGTGGCGGGGCCCGTACGGGAGCTCTCGCCGATGTCCTGCACCGGGCGGCGGTTCGTCTCGGTGAAGTAGCCGGTGAGGATCTGGATGGTGCTCGCCAGGACCAGGCCGATGAGCACCGCCCCGATCGCGATCAGACGCGGGTCCGAGGTGACCGCGGCGATCTCCGGGCTCACATTGGTCAGACCGGAGAAGCTGGCCGGCAGGTAGAGGTAGGCCGCGCCGGCGACGAGGACCGCCGAGATGGCCGCCGAGATGAAGAAGCCCCGGTTGATCGCGGCCATCGCGTTGCGGTCGCCGGCGCGCGGGGCGGTGACGAAGATGCCGATGATCGCCGTGATCACACCGATCATGGGCACGATCAGCGGGAACACCAGTCCCTCGACGCCGAAGGCCACCCGGCCCAGGATCAGGCTGGCGACCAGCATGACCGCGTAGGACTCGAACAGGTCGGCGGCCATGCCCGCGCAGTCACCCACGTTGTCGCCGACGTTGTCGGCGATGGTGGCGGCGTTGCGCGGGTCGTCCTCGGGAATGCCCTGCTCGACCTTGCCGACGAGGTCGGCGCCGACATCGGCGGCCTTGGTGAAAATGCCTCCGCCGACTCGCATGAACATCGCGAGCAGCGCGGCACCGAAGCCGAAGCCCTCCAGCACGGCCGGGGCTTCGCCCCCGTAGGCGATCACCACCACGGCCGCGCCGAGCAGGCCGAGGCCAACGGTGATCATTCCGGCCACGCCACCGGTGCGGAAGGCGATCCGCATGGCGACCTTCTCACCGGACGTGCGGGCGGCGGCGGCGACACGGACGTTGCCGCGGACCGCGAGCCACATGCCGATGAATCCGGTCAACGCCGAGAACAGCGCGCCGACGACGAAGAACGCCGACCTGCCGATCCTCACGCTGGTCGTCTCGGCCGGGAGAAGGTACAGCAGGAACGGGATCAAAATGACGAATAGCGCGAGCGTCCGGAACTGTCGCGCGAGATACGCGGAAGCCCCCTCCTGGACGGCTCTCGCGATGTTCTGCATACGTTCGGTGCCTTGGTCGGCGGACAGCACCTCCCGCACCAGTGTGCCGGCGACGGCGAGTGCGAGCAGGGCGACGGCGGCGACCACGATGACGATGGTGAAGTGGTGACCACTTAGGGAAACCGCTGGCTCCGCAGCGGCGAGATGGAGCACAGACATCCGACTCTCCTTGGCAAGACGGGAACACGTCCTGCCCGGAGTGCGCTGCGGTGATTGTCAGGCGGCTGAGGCGGCGCACTCCGGGATGGTGGGCAGTGCCGCTTCCAGTTGCAGACCCCCGCGGAGTACGGCTCGCGTGACGGGCCGCTCCGAAGGATAAACCTTGGCCGGTCCCGGGAGTCTACGCAGCGACGACGCGGATATGAAGCCTCTGCCCCCGCCCAATTGACGACGCGAGCGGCCCCCTTTGACAGCCGACCTGCTTATGGGGTCATTTCACCCGTCACATCCACCCCTCAGCTCCTGTTTCCTCCCAGTTTCAGTCAAGAAACAGCCACGTTAAGTTTTGACCGAAATTGAAATCTCCTCGGGGAACGACCGGGCTCGCCCACCGGACATCACGGACGATCTTCCGGGCCCCCTCCCTCCGCCCTCAACTCTCAGCCGGGTAAACGGCGGCGCAGGCCGGGATGATCTTGCCGCACCGGGTCTCGGCGGCCCCTCTCCCCACCCTCAGCCCCCAACCCACAGCCCCGGTATACGGGCGAGGCAGGCGGAACGACGTTGCCGCGCCGGGTCTCGGCGGCCTCTCTCCCCGCCTCGGCTCCCAGCCCCGGCGAACGGCGAGGCGGGCCCGGCGAGCGCCATCGGCGGCCCGTTGGCGAGGCGAGATCATCCGGCCTCCGGACACGTCTCCAACGAACACACCTCGGGTCGATGACCGCCACACCACGGACGCCACGGACGACACAGACGGATGCGACCCCGGCACGGATGTCATCACAGACGATCTTGTGGCCGCGCACTCCCAACAAAAACAGCCGGGCGTGTCCATATGGACACGCCCGGCTGTCGAAGTCTGCTTTTCAGACCGGAGACATTCCGTTCGTCGCCGCCGGCCAGCTCATGCGAATGCACATGCCCTTCTGGCTTGGGTAGACCTGAACGTCGTCGGCCAGCCCCGCGATGACCGCGATGCCGAAACCGGCCATCAGGTCATCGGGAAGCTGCCCGAACGGATCGTCGAACCCCAGAAGGGCCCGATCATGTTCCAGCTCATCACTAGGGGCGGAGTCGGTGACTGTCACCTCAAAACGCCCTAAGTCATCACGTAGCTCGATCCGGATCGGCTCTCCCGGACAGTGGAGGCGATGTGCCTCCACAGCCCGCGAGCACGCCTCTCCAACAGCGAGCCGTACCTCGTCCAGCAACGACTCCTGTACGCCGGTACGCCTGGCGATGGCCGTGGCCACCAGGCGTGCCGTCCGCACATGCGCGGGGAGAGCGCTGAACGTCAGCTCGACGGTAGCCACGACTACTTGTCTCGACCGTGAGCTTCCTTGGCCTCGTCGACCGAGGCGTAGATCCCGAAGACCTTCGTCAGTCCAGTGATCCGGAAAATCTTCAGGATGCGCTCCTGGGTGCAGACAAGCTCCAGTGAGCCATCGTGCGCCCTAACTCGCTTGAGCCCGCCGACCAGGACACCAAGGCCCGTGGAGTCAAGGAAGTCGACCTTCTCCATGTTGACGAGCAGGTGGAAATTCCCCTTGTTGACCAGGTCGATCAGGAGCTCACGCAATCTGGGCGCGGTGTAGACATCGATCTCACCCTCAACCTCAACGATGGTGAGACGGTCCTCGGAATGGTGGTCCAACTTCAGATCCACAGATCCTCCAGCGCCTTGCCTGCGAAAGTACCGATTCGAGCATGCCTTCCTGGGACCGGGTGACCCCCGGACGACAAGCCCCGACGCGCGGCATTCAACCATGCGTACGCTCAGTGTCTATACGAAATCACGATTCCCGGCGACTCTGCCCACAGATGTGAGACTGGAAACCAGTGACCCCGCCCTCATCCTCGCCCCTCAGCGCGGGCACCGCCCTCAGCCGCCTCCTCGACGTTCCCGCACGTCGGGCGCGTGTTACCCATGTGGAGCACGTTCCCGCACGTCAGGCCGGTGATACCCGATGGCCCGACTGGGTCGACCAGCGGCTGGTTACGCGCTGGGCGAACCTCGGTATTTCCGGCCTGTGGCCACATCAGGCCGAGGCCGCGGATCTGATCCACCGTGGCCAAAACGTGATCATTTCCACGGGGACGGCGTCGGGCAAGTCCCTCTCTTACCTGGTCCCGGCACTCTCCTCGACGCTCGACGGCGGCACGGTCCTCTATCTGTCGCCCAGCAAGGCACTCGCCGCCGACCAGCTCCGCGCGCTGCGCGAGCTCGACCCTCCCGGCCTCCGCGCCGCGACCTATGACGGCGACACCTCCTTCGAGGAGAGGGCATGGGTGCGCAAGCACGCCAACTACGTCCTCACCAACCCGGACATGCTTCACCGCAGCCTGCTGCCCCGTCACGCTCAGTGGTCGCTCTTCTGGCGGCGGCTCCGAATGGTCGTCGTGGACGAGTGCCACGGTTACCGAGGCGTGTTCGGCTCCCACGTCGCGCAGATCCTGCGCCGCCTACGCCGGATCTGCGCGCGTTACGGCTCCCGCCCGGCGTTTCTGCTCTCCTCGGCGACGGCCAACGAGCCCGGAGTCTTCGCGCAGCGCCTGACAGGCCTCCAGATGGCCGAGGTGACCACGGACACCTCTCCTCGGGGCGCGACCACCTTCGCACTGTGGGAGCCACCCCTGACCGATCTGCGCGGCGAGGGCGGCGCCCCGGTCCGGCGCCCCGCGACCGCCGAGAGCGCGGATCTCCTGGCCGATCTCGTCGCCTCCGACGTGCGGACCCTCGCCTTCGTCCGCTCCCGCAGGGCCGCCGAGACCGTGGCCCTCACCACCCGGGCCAAGCTCCAGGACCTCGTCATCGACGGGGAGGCGCCCCCGGAGCTGCCCGGCAAGGTCGCGGCCTATCGGGCCGGATACCTCGCCGAAGATCGCAGGAACCTGGAAAGGGCCCTGCGCTCCGGCGAACTGCTCGGTCTCGCGACGACCAACGCGCTGGAACTCGGCGTCGACGTCTCCGGGCTGGACGCCGTGCTCATCGCGGGGTGGCCCGGGACCCGCGCCTCTCTCTGGCAGCAGGCCGGGCGGGCGGGGCGAGACGGGCAGGACGCGCTGGCGGTGCTGGTCGCGAGGGACGACCCCCTGGACACCTACCTCGTCCACCATCCGGAAGCCCTGTTCGGCCGTCCCGTGGAGACGATCGTGCTCGACCCCGGCAACCCGTACGTGCTGGGGCCCCATCTGTGCGCGGCAGCGGCCGAGATCCCGCTCACCCACGACGAACTGGACATCTTCGGCCCGACCACCAAGGAGGTGCTCGCCGATCTGGTCGGGGACGGCCTGCTCAGGGAACGCGCCACAGGCTGGTTCTGGACCAGCCGGGAACGCGCCACCGACCTCGCCGACATCAGAGGGGCGGGCGCCGCGCCCATTCAGGTCGTCGAGATGTCCACCGGACGGCTGCTCGGCACCGTGGACGAACCTTCGGCCCACTCGGCCGTGCACACCGGCGCCGTCTATGTGCACCAGGGAGAGACGTTCCTGGTGGCCGAACTCGATCTGGAGGCGGGGGTCGCGCTGGTCGAGGCGGGAACCCCCGACTACACGACCTTCGCCAGGGATGTCACCGATATCTCGGTCATCGAGTCCCTTCGCTCGCACCCTCTCGGTCAGGGAGAGCTCCATTTCGGCGCGGTCGAGGTGACGAGCCAGGTCGTGGCCTATCTCAAGCGCCGAGCCCAGAGCGGTGAGCTCATGGGGGACGAACCTCTCGACCTGCCCCCGCGCACGCTACGGACCCGGGCCGTCTGGTGGACGCTGCCCACCTCGGCGATCCTTCCCCTCGCCGAGGTGGGCCTGGACCTCGGCGGCGCCGCGCACGCGGCCGAACACGCCTCCATCGGCCTGTTGCCGCTCTTCGCGACCTGCGACCGCTGGGACATCGGAGGCGTCTCCACCGAACTCCATCCCGACACCGGGGTGCTCACCGTCTTCGTCTACGACGGCCACGAGGGCGGCGCCGGCTTCGCCGAACGCGGTTACGCCCGCGCGCGCGACTGGCTCACGGCCACCCGCGAGGCCATCGCCTCCTGCGAGTGCGAGCGCGGCTGCCCGTCGTGCATCCAGTCTCCCAAGTGCGGCAACGGCAACGAACCTCTCGACAAGGCCGGAGCCCTCCGCCTTCTCGCCGTCCTGCTCTCCCCCGAGCCCACGGACACACCCCCGCTCCCGCAAGAGCCCGCGAACGCCTCCCCACTCTCCCGGGAGCACACGGACATGCCCTCGCCCCTCCCGGAACCCTCGGATACGTCCCCCCTCCCGCAACAGCCGGTGAACGTGTCCTCGCTCCCCCAGGACTCTGCGGACGTGCCCCTGCTTTCCCAGAAAACTCAGGACACTTCGGATGTGACGGGTGGGAGAGCCGCCGGGGCGGCGGACGGCGGATGAGCTCTTCCCCGCTGCTCTACTCGATGCCGCTTTACTCGATGCCCTCACCGTTGTTTTGCTCGATCCGCCGTCAAGGTCCTGGATCAGCGATGTGAACAGGTCCCGCACGTGCCCTGGAGGTGATCGCCACCGGCCCTTTCAAAGGTAGCGAGACCTCCATGACCACCTCGATGTCCGCGACGCCACCCTCGCTGAGAGAGCAGCGGGTGATCCTGGCCTTGTTGCCCGCGGCGAGCGAGGAGGCCCTCAGGCAGCTCCGGTCCGGATCCGCGAAGGCGAGCCGGGCGGCGGCGAGCGCGCTCAGGTCGGCGGCGCTCTGCGCCCGGTGGCGCGCGACCCTGGCCATGCCCGCGAACACGACCGCCACCGCGACCGCGAAGACCAGCGCCATGAGCCCGACCGTCCAGATCGTCGCCGACCCCCGCTGTGCGTTCCCCCTCCCCATACCGGCCATGCCCGGCCTACCGTTCCAGACCTGGCTCGGTGACGGACACGGCGGTCGCATGGACGATCACGCTCGGGAGCGAGGCACCCCATCGGGGTTTGACGTTCGCGGACACCTCCACCCGTGTCACCTCCGCGCTCCGGGTCACCGTGACCACGGCGCCCGGCGGAGCCACGGACAGGACACCGCCCCGAACCCGCTCAAGGGACTCGCCGCGCGAAGCGGCCCTGGCCCCGGCTCGCGCGGCGTCCACACACTCCAGTCGCGCCTCGACCGCCGCCACGGCCCACAGCCCGGCTCCCAGAACGACCATGAGGGCGGGCAGCGCGGCGGCCGTCTCCGCTGTCACCGAGCCCCTGGACCCGCGGGAATCCGACCGGCGGGAGGAGACCGACGATGTCGTGAGGATCATCCGGCCACGGTGAGCGCTCGATTGATCAGACCTGTGATCATCTGTTGGACGTCGGAACTCGTCACCACCTTGAAGAGGAGGGCGGCGAAAGCGCAGGCGGCGATCGTCCCGACCGCGTACTCGGCGGTGGACATGCCCTGATCACGGTGCGCGCCGGCGACCAGCAGCGCCCATCGGGCGCGCAACCACCGCGACCGGTCGCGCCGCGCGTGAACAGCACTCGTTCGAGCCATCTGCTCCTCCTGGAGATCTCCGCCGGACCCACCGCCCGGCATCGGTGCCGCCAGGGTTCTCCATACGCCCGAGGCACCGCTGACCCGAACCGCGTTCTGGGGAAAGAGCCTCCGGTTATCCACAGCTCGGCAAGCGAAAAATGGTGTTAGGCAGCATGAAAGGCCCCTTCAACGGATGGGATTCTTTCCAGGTCCTCAATGAGGAAATTTCCGGACGTCTATCCACAGGCGACACCGCTTTCCTGTGGATAACCCCTTCTTGCGGGGAAAACCCTGTGGATAACTTAGGGAAGCGGCGCCTCACCGGCGACCCCCGCCGCGACGAGACTGCTCGTGAGATGGGTCCTGGCGGCTTCGAGTAAGGGTGCGAGCAGACGGTTGTCATCGCCTGCGCGAGTGGCGAGGACGACCTGGCTCGGATCCACACCATGCATGGGGATGCCGGTGACGTCGGGGTGGAGGGTCTCGGCGCGCAGGCCCGCCGAGACGATGGCCACGGCCTGCCCGGCCGCGATGAGTTCGAACTTCTCCTCAGGAGCCTCGACCAGCGGGCCGTCCGGCGCGGGAACGCCACCTGGTCGGGGGTCGATCCGCCAGTAGGCGTTCCAGGCCGTATCGCGCATCCGAGGCAAGGCTTCGTCGCTGATGTCGTCGAGGGTGACGTGCTCCCTGCCGGCCAAACGGTGATCGCGGGCAACGAGCAGGACCCGCGGCTCGTCGTAGAGGATCGTCACACGGAGCCCGTCGTCGCGGAGCGGCAGCCGGCACACCGCCACGTCCACCCGGCGTTCGAGAAGCGCGGGGCGCGGTTCGTTCCAGGCCAGCTGCACGACGCGTACGTCGGCGTCGGGATGCCTGTGGCGCAGCTCTCGCACCGCGGGCACGACGGGCACGTTCAGAGTGTGCCCGATCGTGATCCTGCTGGGATGGGCCGCGGCACGGGTGACAGCCGCCGCCTGAGCCGATGATCGCAGCAGCGCCTTGGCGCGGGGCAGGAAGACCTCGCCCGCCTCGGTCAACCGGGCGCCCTGCGGGGTGCGATCCAGCAGGCGGACACCGAGTTGTCGCTCCAGGCTGCGAATCTGACGGCTCAAGGAGGGCTGGGTGATGTGAAGGGCTTCGGCCGCGCGGCCGAAGTGCCGGTGCTCGGCGACGACCGTGAAGTAGCGCACCAGCCGTAGGTCCAGGTCCGGGGCTGATTCGGACATGTTTGCAGCATAGCTCCCCAGTTGACCTTGGGTGATGCCTCAAACGTATGAGAATGCCGCACAAGCCTTGGACTTCGCGCCCTCGACGTTACGACGATGGGGATGACCCGAATCCGTAGAGGCGGACGGCATTTCGCCTGGCTCGCGCGCTTCGTGCCGCAGGATCGTCCGGCTTCCAGCGCTCTGACCTGCGAGAGGCCGGGGTGGCGGCCCGTACGGCCCGGCCTCCTCGCGGACCTCGACGCCGACCACTACTTCGCAACGTGAGGTGAGCAACGTGCCAGAAACTTCCCGGCGTACCGTGCTCAAAGCCGGTGCCGCCCTCGCGGCGGTCACGGCCGCTCCGGCGCCCGCCGCGCCCGTGACCGCCGCCGGACAGATGGCGGTCACGCTGGTGGGACCCACGCGAGTCTCGTTGAAGATCAATGGCGAGGCGCACGCCCAGGTGCTCGAACCGCGGGTGACCTTGCTCGACGCCCTGCGCGAGCGGATCGGTCTCACCGGCACCAAGAAGGGCTGCGACCGCGGTGAATGCGGCGCCTGCACCGTGCTCGTGGACGGGCGGCGGATCAAGTCGTGCCTGACCCTCGCGGTGATGTGGCAGGGCAGCGAGATCACGACCATCGAAGGCCTGGCCCACCGCGACGGGCTCCATCCCGTACAGAGCGCCTTCATCGACAACGACGGCTTGCAGTGTGGATTCTGCACGCCCGGCCAGATCATGTCGGCCGTCGCCTGCATCGAAGAGGGGCACACGGGATCCGATGAGGAGATCCGTGAGTGGATGAGCGGCAACCTGTGCCGCTGCGGTTGCTACCCGAACATCGTGGCCTCGGTACG
The DNA here is from genome assembly GCF_042898365.1 of Streptosporangium sp. NPDC000509. Taxonomy (NCBI): domain Bacteria; kingdom Bacillati; phylum Actinomycetota; class Actinomycetes; order Streptosporangiales; family Streptosporangiaceae; genus Streptosporangium; species Streptosporangium sp. NPDC000509. The sequence goes on from NZ_JBIAYX010000002.1 coordinate 361,354, forward strand.
GCAGGCGGCCAAGCATGGATGACTTCCTCTACACGCGAGCCGACCGCCCGGAGACCGCGCTCCGCCTGGCCGCCCAGCCGGGGGTACGGTTCATCGCCGGTGGCACCGATGTGCTCAACCTGATGAAAGACGGCGTGGAGCATCATGACCACCTCGTCGACATCAACGCGCTGCCGCTGTCCGGTGTGCGGGACGCCGACGGACGGATCGAACTCGGCGCGCTGAGCCGGATGAGCGACGTGGCCGGGAACCCGGCCGTACGCGACCGCATGCCTGTGTTGTCACAGGCGCTGCTCGCCGCGGCCTCACCTCAGGTGCGCAACATGGCCTCGCTCGGCGGCAACCTGATGCAGCGCACGAGGTGCTGGTATTTCAGGGACGCCTCGATGCCGTGCAACAAGCGGCAGCCGGGCAGCGGATGCTCGGCGATTCGCGGCCAGAATCGGTGGCACGCCATCCTCGGCGGCAGCGACCACTGCATCGCGGTCCACCCGTCGGATCTGGCCGTCGCCCTGACCGCGCTGGACGCGACCGTGGTGACGCACCAGCGACGTATCGCCATCGCCGACTTCTACCTGCCTCCCGGTGCCACACCGCACCTGGAGACCGTCCTGCGCCAAGGCGAGCTCATCACCAGGATCGATGTGCCCGTCACGCCCTTGGCCAAGATTTCGCGGTATCTGAAGGTGCGGGACCGCGCGACGTTCGAGTTCGCCGTTGTCTCCGTCGCGGCTCTGGTACGGCTTGACGACGGCGTGGTCCACGAGGCACGACTGGCTTTTGGTGGTATCGCCCCCCAGCCCTGGCGCTCACCGGCGGTCGAGCGGGCGTTGATCGGGCGCCCACTCGACGAGGCCTCGATCAAGGCGGCGGGCGAGGCGCTGGTGCGCGGAGCCGTGCCGCGTGAACACAACGCCTTCAAGGTCTCGCTGGTCCAGCGTGCTCTCGCGGAGGTTCTCTCATGAGCGTCGGCAAGCCGATCTCCCGAGTGGACGGCATCGCGAAGGTCACCGGTGCCGCACGGTATGTCGCGGACGCGGAAGCCTCCGGGATGACCCACGCCGTCACGGTCATGAGCACGATCGCCCGCGGACGCGTCACCGCCGTCGACACGACACGAGCCTCCGCCGCCCCGGGCGTGCTCGGGGTGTTCACGCATCGGAACATGCCCCGCATCGCCCTGCCGAGTGGAGAGGCCCGCTACGTGAAGGGCTTTCTGCCTGTGCAGGACGACCGGATCCGGCACGCGGGACAGCCCGTCGCGGTGGTGGTGGCACAGACCCTTGAGCAGGCCCAGCACGCGGCCACCCTGGTCGCGGCGAGCTACCGTGCCGAGGCACCGCAGGTCTTACTCAGTCTGGACGAGGCGTACGTGCCTGAGCCCGGCCCGTTCGGCCCACCCACCTACGCACGTGGCGACGTCACCTCCGGGCTCGCGTCCGCGCAGGTCAAGGTCGAGGCCACCTACACGACTCCGCTGCAGGAACACAACCCGATGGAGCCGACGGCCGCGGTCGCCGGCTGGGACGGCGGCAGGCTGACCGTGTACCTGTCGACCCAGTCCATCACCGATGTCCAGAACTCGCTCATGGAGGCGTTCGGGCTGCGCAGGGAGAACGTCCGGGTGATCTGCCCGTATCTGGGCGGCGGGTTCGGCGGCAAGGGACTGTCGTGGCCGCAGCCCATCCTGGCCGCGGCGGTCGCCCGGCAGATCAGGCGACCGGTCAAGCTGGTGCTGACACGGGCGGACACCTACACCAGCCACGGCCACCGCTCGGAGACCCATCACGCGCTGCGCGTGGGCGCCACCCGTGAAGGAAGGCTCACCGCGATCGACCACACCCTCACCCAGCACGTCTCGCGCACCGACGAGTCCATGTGCAACGGCACCGAACCGACCAAGATCCTCTATGCCTGCCCGAATGTGCGGACGACGATGCGGGCGGTCCGCTCCGACCTGCCGACCGCCGGCTTCGTCCGCTCGCCGGAGAGCGTCGCGAACCACGCCCTGGAGTCAGCGCTGGATGAGCTCGGTTACGCGCTGGACCTGGATCCTGTCGAGCTGAGGATTCGCAACTGGTCGGATACCAACCAGGAGACCGGTGAGCGCCACGGCAGCAGCTACCTGCGGGAATGCTACCGGCAGGGCGCGGAGCGCTTCGGGTGGTCACGACGGAATCCCCGGCCCGGCTCCATGCGCGACGGCGACGAGCTGATCGGCTGGGGAATGGCCACCGCCGCCCACGTCTCGGGTGGTCTGGCGGGAGCGGGCGCCGCCGTGACCGTCACCGTGGACGGCACCGCCAGGATCCGGTCGGGCACGCAGGACGTCGGCACCGGCACCTACACGGTGATGGCGCAGGTCGGCGCCGAGGTGCTGGGCATGCCGGTGCGGAGCGTCCGGTTCTCGCTGGGCGATTCCGTCTTCCCACGGTCGGTTCCCGCCGTGGCGTCGACGACCGTGCCGAGCGTCGGCGCCGCCGTGGCGCGCGCGGCGGCCGAGGCGCGCAAGCGGGTGATAGCCATCGCCGTGGCCGACCGCCGAGGCCCGTTACGCGGCGTGTCACCCGATGAGGTACGAACCGAGGACGGCTACCTGATCCATCGCTCCAAGCGTGTCGGCTATCGCGAGGTGATGCGCCGCCACGGCCGGCCGATCGAGGTCACCGTCGAGCCACCGGAGCAGACGCCGATGAGCTACTCGGTCGGTGCCTACTTCACCGAGGTCCGCGTCCATCCCGGTCTTGGACGGATTCGCGTGCGCCGCGTCGTCGGTGTCTTCGATCCCGGCCGGGTGCTCAACCAGAAGACCGCACGCGGCCAGGCGATCGGCGGAGCCACCTGGTGCATCGGGCTCTCGCTCACCGAGCACGCCCTGGTCGATCCGCATCTGGGCCGCATCGTCACGCCGAACCTGTCCACATACCTCATCCCGGTCAACGCCGATGTGCCCGACATCGACGTCGACTTCATCGACCGTCCCGATCCCTCCAGCGACGCGCTGGGCGCCCGCGGTTTCGGCGAGGTCCCCTCGACGGGGCTGACCGCCGCGATCGGCAACGCCGTCCACCACGCCATCGGGAAACGAATCCGCGACCTGCCCATCACTCAAGACAAGATCATCCAAGCGCTCTCGTGACCGTTGACCGCATCCGGAAACCGAGGTCCAGCCCGTCCGGTCGGACACCTGCCGTACCAGGAGATGGAGAACCGCATGTCTGAGGCAACTCGCCGCGCTGTGCTGGGAACGACGATCGGTCTGTCGGCCGTACCGCTTCTGGCGGGTACGGCACGGGCCGCGTCGACCGCCCCCGACGAGGACCAGATCCTCCAGCAGATGGCCGACGCGTTCGGCCAGCAACTCCGCTCGCCGATCATGCATTCGCCCTCCGAGGAGAACCTCGACTACGAGGACGTCACCTTCCAGGCGATCGACGGTGTGCCCATCGAAGGCTGGTTCATCCCCGCTCGGGGATCCAACAAGCTGATCATCGCCAATCACCCGATGGGGTTCAGCCGGGCCGGACTGCCCGGCCATCTGGAACCGTGGAAGTCGATCTGGAGTTCCAGCGGCAACGACATCGAGGTGAACCTCGTCCGCGACTACAAGATCCTGCACGACGCCGGATACAACGTGCTCGCCTACGACCTGCGCAACATGGGACTCAGCGGAGCCGCCAACGGCGGAATCGCCTCCAGCGGGATCTTCGAGTCGCGTGACGTCCTCGGCTCGCTGCGGTACGTCCGCGAGCGCGGGGACACTCGGCGCATGACGATCGGCCTGTTCAGCCGCTGCCTGGGCTGCAGTTCCACGTTCTACGCGATGACCAGGGACCCGCGGGCGTTCGAGGGCGTGCGCTGCCTGGTGGGGCCGCAGCCGGTCACCATGGAGGTCATCATGGCGCGGCGGCTGGTCATGGCGGGCGTGCCCGCCGACCGCATCGACGAGTTGGAAAGACTTGTCGTGTTGCGCACCGGCATCCCGTTCGCGGCGCGGCGGCCACAGCAGTGGGCGAAGGGCGTCCGAGTCCCGACACTCCTCTATCAGGTGCACGACGACGTGCTGACCCACCCGAGCGACGTGCAGACGATGTTCGACAACATCCCCGTCTCCGACAAGAGACTCCAGTGGATCCGCGGTACCAACCGCCGCTTTGACGGCTACCTGGAGTTCCAGCGGCGCCCCCAGCCGATGCTGAAGTGGTTCGAGTCCCACATGAAGTCCTGAGATCTCCTCCCCTTGTGAACACGGAAGTCGTCGGCCACCGAGATCTCACCCGAGACGATCCGGGCGCGCAGGATGTCCGCCAGCTGAAGGTAGGGCGCCTGCACCCCCCTCGTGATCAATTGTCACGGACAAGAGGTTAGGCGGCCCCAGAAGGCCGAACATAGCCCCGGTCGGCCAGGGCCAAGTTGGCATACGGTTCCGTCAAGCGCGGCGGCAAACTCCCTTCCCAGGCGTGCGCCGCCGCGCTCATCACTCCCTGGCGGCGCCCTCGGGCCAGATCACGGTCACCCGCACGCCACGGCGGCGAGCATCCTCCACAGCACCCGCCGTCCCGCCCGCATCCACAGGCGCCTCGCCATCCCACACCGCCACGAGCTCGTCGACCGAACCCAACACCGCCTCGTTGGCCGCGACGTACGCGTCCCGGCCGGCGTGGTCGAAATCCATCACACGTACCCGGGCGGCCTTGCCCAGCAGCTGATCGAACTGCTCCGCGTGATCCGGCTTGACCTTGGCCTCCCGGTAGTCTCGCGACGGCAGGACGACTTCGAGCACGCCGCCGACCTGCAGAACGGCCTCAGCGAACAGCGAGTCGGCACCGCGGGCGATGCAAGACACTCCCGTCACGTCACCGGCCACCGCTTCCAGATGCGAGCGCAGCGCATCGGACACGAGGCGAGTCGTGTCCGGAGTCAGGTTCATGTGGCCGGTCACACCGATACGCACCATCAGCGTCTCCTGATCGACAGCGATCTTCTCAGCGCGCCAGTGTCTCCTGAAGGTGCTTCCTGAGGCCAGCCATCGCGGGGTCCCGCCGTGTTGCGATCTCCGCGTGCAGCTCGCGCATCTGGACACGGACCCGAACGGACTGCACCTGGCCGGCCGTGTCCGCGGCAGCACTTCCCACCGCGACCGCCTCGTCCAGGTCGCCGTTACGCAGGTGTGCCTGGGCGAGCCCGGCCTGGTCCAGGGCGAGGCTTCGCATGCTGGTCCGTCGGCGAAGTTCCAGCGCCCGGCCGATGTGGGTCACGGCGACGGCCGCATGCTGACTGCTGCGGCGCGACATCTCCAGATAGCGCCCCCCGGTGACACCGGCGAGCTCGGCCTCGTCGAAGTAGGTGATCCAGTCGGGGGCGGGATCCCCCGCGCGGATCGCGCCGAAGGCATCCTCGGCAGCATCCGTTGCCCGCCGGAACGCCTCAGGCCTGCCCAGTGCGGCGTACGCCCACGCCTCGCGGGTGTGCAGCATGGCCCGCAGCCTGGGGGTGCCGGCCACCTGCACCCCGTCCAGCGCCAGGCGGACCAGCTCCAGCGCGTCATGCGGCCGGTCGAGGTAGAGCAGTTGGCGGGCCATGGACGCCAGGACGCTGGCCCCGAAAGGTTTGTTCTTGGCGGGCTTGGACGCTTGCAGCGCCAGGACGTAGTACTTCTGCGCCGCGGTCTGCATGCCGCAGTCCCAGCTCATCGTGGCGGCGATCTTCGCGAGTTCGGCCATCACGTGGAACAGCCGCACCGTGATGTCCTGGCGCTCGCCCGCGGCACCCTCGCCCACCACAGGGCCCGTGTCGCGGCCCGCGCGCACGAGCACGGCGCCCCGCCCCCGAGCACGGGCCGGGAGCCGACCGCCCGGCCGCCGCTCACCCTGCTGCCGGATCCTCCGGGGCAGCAACCTCAGACTCTCCGGCCGGGGCACGCCGTCGCCCCCGGCCGGGGCTACTCCCCGAACACCCCTTCACCCCGACGGCACCAGCCCCACCGCTGGAAGGTCGCAGCATGAACGCGACCTCACAGGACACCCCAATGAGCAGGCGCGGCAGTGCTCCGGTTTCCCAGGCGTATGCCGCCGCGCCGCCCACCGCGACCACGGGCGGACTGGCCGACACGCCTGGAGCCCCAATAGGCTCCTACCATGATCCGCGCTGTGGTCTTCGACGTCGGCGAGTGCCTGGTGGACGAGAGTCGCGAGTACGGCACCTGGGCCGACTGGCTCAACATCCCCCGCCACACCTTCAGCGCCGTCTTCGGTGCGACCATCGCCCGCGGCCTGGACTACCGCGAGACGTTCCAGGTGTTCCGGCCCGGCTTCGACCTCTACGAGGAACGCGGCAAACGCGCCGCCGCCGGACAGCCGGAGACCTTCAGCGAAGAGGACCTGTACGCCGACGTCCGGCCGGCCCTCGCCGCCCTACGCGACGATGGGCTCTGGCTTGGGATCGCCGGCAACCAGACCGTGCGCGCTGGCCGCATCCTGCGCGAGCTGTTCACCGCCGATGTCGACCTCATCGGCACCTCCGACGACTGGGGTGCCTCCAAGCCGGACCCGGAGTTCTTCAAGCGGGTCGCCGACGTCGTCCCCTTCGAGGCCCACGAGATCCTCTACGTCGGCGACCGTCTGGACAACGACATCCGCCCGGCGATCGCAGCCGGGATGCGCGCCGCGCTGATCCGGCGCGGCCCGTGGGGGGTAATCCAGCAGGCCGACCCGGACGCCGACCTCCTGCCCTCGCTGCGGATCGACTCCCTGGCCGAACTTCCGGACAAGGTTCGCGCGCTCAACGCCGCAGTGCGATGAGGGTCGTACGCCATTCGTACAGCCGATCGTCCAGCTGCGTGACGCACTCGCGGTCACCCCACGGCTCCAGAGCCCGCCGGACCTCGCGGATCCGCTCCATGCCCGTCGCGTACCAAGTGATCGACAGCTGATCGAGCGCCTCACCCGCGCGGGCACAGGCGGCCTCCGGATCCTCCTCGGCTGCGGCGACCGCGGCCAGGTCCCCGAGCACGACGGTGCGCTGCTTCCTGTGCTCCTCGGGCAGATTCTCCAGGGCCTGCAGCAGCGTCTGCCGGGCCTGGGGAAGGTGGCCGGCCTTAAGCTGGGTGTTGCCTTTGAAGGCGGCCAGCCGGATCGGTGAGAACCAGTCGAACCACTCCGGCAGCGGGGTCTCGTCAACGCCGACCAGGGTGTCCTCGGCGTGGTTGACGGCGCGCAGTGCCTCCCGGTGCTTGCCGCATCGCGTCTCGCACTCGGCTTCCACCGCGTACAGCCACGCCGTGAACAGGGCGGGCACCGCATCGGCGCGGCGCGCGTAAGCGCGGGCGGCACGTAGCCGCTCGGCCGCGCCGTCCCGGTCCCCTGCCCACCCGGGCACGAACGCCGAGTGCCCCAGGATGGCGGCACCGAGCAACTGGTCGTCAGCGACACCGGCCGCCTGCAGCGCCTCGATGAACCTGGAGTCGGCGTCTGCCGGCTGCCGCAGGTCGAAGAACTCGATGCGTCCCACCAGCAGCAGCGATTCGGCCAGGGCCGCCGCGAGATCTCGGCGAGGCCTGCCGCCCATCTCGCTCAGGAGCTGGATGCCGAACCTCGCGTGCTCCGCTGCGGCGGAGCGGATCAGGGGCGGCTGGACACGCCAGTACAGCCGTCGGTACGCCTTGGTCACCGATGCGTAGTCCACCGCCACTACGGCGGGCTGCGTCGCGGTCGTCGGGGTTGAGGGTGGCAGCGGCAGCACGACAGGGCGAGTGGCCGCCCCGGATCGGACCGGCGTGGCCTGGCTGGACTGTTCGCCCCAGGGTGGAGTGAACCCGAGCTGGTCGACCGGCATCCCGAGCGTGTGCTCCAGCAGGCGCTGATGGACGGCGTGCGGCCATGGTGGGGTGGCGCTCTCCCAGCGCCGTACCTGTCGAAGGCTCACCTCCGCGCCGGCCACGCCGAGCTCATTGCCGGCGCGAGCGAGCGCATCGGCAAGGGCCTGTTGTGAGGCGTATCCGGCGTGCTGGCGAGCCGCCTTGAGCTTGACGTTGCCTGACTCTCGGGACACGGCGGCCTCCACGGTTAATCCATTGAAGGACTTCAGAGTACCCAAAGGGCCTCTCCGTGGACAGAAGTGATACCTATGCGACCTATGCAGGTCCTATAGAAGTCCTCTTGGCGGCCTTCCGAAGGCCGTGTGGTAACTCCAGCATTACAGACAGCGAGTTCCATCGTCTACAAAACGAGCCCGTCCGGCGCTGCACACGACCGAACGGGCTCTTGATCAGGAAGGTTCTCCTGACCCGTGAACAACCCTAATGCTCCGGTTCTCGACCGGGTTACGGTGGGTGGCTGCGGCTGCTTCGCCGACGCGCAGCCCCTGCCGATGGGGTGCGCCGTCTGCGGACACGCCCCCTACGCCCACCACTGCCCCGACCAAGCCGCCGACCACGAGTACATGCAGCCGACCGGCACGCTGATGGCCCAGCGTCTAGAAGCGCGCCGCCGCACCGGCCCGCAGCCCTTCCCTCGCGTCGAGCGGCCCATCGCTGTGGCGCCCGCCGAGGTCATCCCCTTGGTCCCCGCGCAGCGGCGCTCCGAGCCGCCCGCTCCGGCCGCTCCCACCGCACCCACGCCGCTACCCAAGCGGACACCGCGCCCCTTCCCCCGCCCGGCAGCACGGCCCGCCGCCACCACACCGGCCCGACGCGACGACAGCCGGCGCCCCGCACCCCGCCCGGTCGAAACCACCGAAGACCGCACGGTCCGCCTGGCGCTCGCCCGCGACCCCCTCGCCCACCGCAGGGCCCGCATCGCGGCCCGCGCGCATGAACGTGGCGCCCCGCCCCCGAGCACGGGCCAGGAGCCGACCTCCCGACCGCCGCTCACTCTGCTGCCGGATCCTCCCGGGCAGCAACCTCAGACTCTCCGGCCGGGGCATGCCGTCGTCCTCGGCCGGGGTCGCTGCCCGAGTGTCCCTCCACCCCAACGGCACGAGCTCTGGCGGGAGGCTGCGGCATGAACGCGACCCCGCAGGGCGGCACCCCCACAAGCAGGCGCGGCGGCAGTCCCGTCTCCCAGGCGATCGCCGCCGCGCCGTCACCCCCAGCCGAGCAGTCGGCCGCCGTCCAGCTCGCCGAGAAACTCGCCGCCATCCTGGGCAATGTCTACGGCATCTCGGCCGACGTCCACCCCCTCGCCTCCGGCAACGCCATCGTCTCCGTCTTCCTCGGCCTGCTCGCCTACACCGACGGCGAGAACTTCTGGTGGACCAGCCCCGAACGCAGCCACTCCGGCTCACCCCTGCTCAGCTCCGCGCTGACACTGCCCGTGGCCGCGGCCCAGCTCGCCGAGCACTACCGGATCCTGCGCGCCCGCCCCGCCGCCAGCCTCCTGGAAAGTGAGCTGCCGCTGCTGGCCGACGTGATCCCGGCACAGTATGTTGTCCCGCGCTGACGCCGACGCCACCCGCGCCGCCAAGCAGGTGCAGCAGTACGCGCCGACCTGGCTGGTCATGTGGAGCCTGCGACACCGCCGGTTCGAGGCGTGGCAGTGCGCCGACCCGCGCGAATGCCGCATCATCCACGCCCAGAGCGCCGCCGAACTGTGGGACCTCATGCAGCAGGCCGACGTCGAGTTGGAGCGAATCTCGCCACCGCCGCTGCTGGCCCTGGGGCTCGTCCCCACCCCCGCATCCTGCCCATAGGGCCGGGCGAACGAGTCCCACCCTCCGGCATATCCGAAGACGCAGCGAGGCGACAGTGAAGACGTACGTCGAGGCGTTGCCTCGCAAGCCGTACATCACCCCGTACGAGGAGGAGAGCCTGGATCTGCCACTCGCTTTCGAGTGGGCGGACGGGCTGCCCCGGCTGACCTACCGTGACGCGCTCCCGCAGGAGCGAATGTTTGGGGCGCTGTGGGCTCGCTGCGGCACCGCACGGGAGGGAAGGATCCAGTGGAACCTGGTGCACACGCTGCGCCAACGCCGGTGCATGCTGAAAGGGTTGTGCCGGGTGTGCGGGAAGTCGGCGGCCGACCCCGACACCGGGCGCGTCTGGTGGATCATGCCCTCCGCGTTGGCCGGCGGCCTCCGCTCACCCTGGCCCACCGCTCACCCGCCCACGTGCAGGGCGCACGTGGGCGAGTCGCTCGCTTCCTGCCCGTACCTGCGCAGAGAGGCATCGGTCGTCTGCACAGTCGGCGACTACTCCCCAGTCGGGGTGCTGGCCAACCTGTACGGCCAGGACGACGGCGGCCGGGTGGCGGAGATCCACCACCAGACCCCTGTCCGCTTGGGTGAGCGCCACCTGCTGCAGCGGGCGCTGGCCACCCAGCTCATCGTCCAGGTCACAGACCTCCAGCTCGCGGATCGGGGCCGAGAGACATGATCATCGAAGCGTTCAGGAGAGTCTTCGACGCTGTCACTGTGACCTTCCTGCTCACCATCGCGACGTTCATCGTTGACTCGTTCATTCGGGACTGGCGCAACAGGTGGCGGCCCTGGCACTGGGACTCCTGACGCAACCCCTGAAGCTCCCCGCGGGCGGTGGTGCACCACCAGGGGCCGCTCGCGGGGGACAGGTACGAGCGCGCAACACCCGGCGGTCGATCCGTGACCTACCAGAGGAGAAGAAATGCCCTACTGCGGAAATTGCGGCGACACCGGAGTCGTCACCGTGGACGGAGAGGAAAGGACGTGCCTCTGCACGACTGAGTAAGACAACCCACCCTCTCCACCGGAGAAGCCCCGCTATCTCCGACACCCCCGCGGGCGATACACCACCAGGGACCACCCGCAGGGGCAGACGCGACCGTACGACCTCCTGCTTGGAGGGGTGTGAACCTCGGTCGAAATGATGGTGCCCCGTCAGCCCTTTCCAGCGGGGCACCATCCGATGGCAGTCAGCGTGCGCCTTCCCTCCACAGATAGTCACACTTTGCGATCAGAGTCTCACCGGAAGGAAGAGCTTCGCCGTGACCGACGTACTCCTCAACCGATTCGCCGACACCCCACTGCAGATCGGCACCCGCACCTCCACCCTGGCCAGGATCCAGGCTGGCCATGTCGCCGATATGATCATCAAGCTCGCGCCCGGCATCCCCATCGAGACTGTGCCGACGCAGGTCGGCGCCGACCTGTGGCCCGGCGACCTGGCCGAGATCGGCGGCAAGGGAGCCTTCAGCAGGGAAATCGACAGCGCCCTGACCAGTGGCCGGATCGACATCGCCGTCCACTGCATGAAGGACGTCCCTGGCGACGTCCCCCTCGCGGAGGGGACCGCGTTCGGCGCCTACCTGGAGCGCGACGACGTCCACGACGTCGTGGTTACCCGCGACGGCGTCGCCCTGGCCGAGCTGCCCGCCGGATCCCTCATCGGCACCAGCTCCGTACGGCGTCGCGCCCAGCTCAGCATCCACCGGCCCGACCTGCGTACCGAACGCATCCGCGGCAACGTCGACACCCGCCTCGCCAAGCTCGACGAGGACGGCGAGTACGCCGCGCTGATCCTGGCGCGCACCAGCCTGAGCCGCCTGGGAATCCTGGACCGCCACCACGAGGTGCTGCCCCTGGAGTTCCACAGCAGCGGCGAAGGCGTGTCCATGGTGCCGCCCGTGGGCGCCGGCGTCATCGGCATCCAGGCCCGCCGGTCCGACACCCCCGTCATGCGGCTCCTGGACGAGCTGAACCACCGGGTGACCGCCCGGTACATCCTCGCCGAGCGGACCATGCTGCACATGCTGCGTGGCCACTGCAACTCCCCGATCGCCGGACACGCCTCCACCACCGCTGACGGGCAGTTGTCCCTGTTCGGCATGGTGTTCAACCGCGACGGCAGCGCGTTCGTCCGCTCCCACGCCTGGGGAGATCACTCCGACCCCGCCACCCTCGGCGCCCGCGTCGCCGCCGACCTGCTCCACCAGGGCGCCCGCAACCTGATCACCGCCACCCGAAAATGACCTCGGCGGACGCACGGCCCGTCCCCGAGCAGGGGCCGTACGGCTGCGCTGTCACCGCCCACCTCCTTGCACTCGACGAGGTGGGCCGGTGGCTCATCCTGCGCACCACCAGCGACCACAGCCGATGGCAGCTCCCTGGCGGACGCGTCCGCCGCGGCGAGAGCCCTGCCGCTGCGGCGACCCGCGAAGCCCGCGAGGAGACCGGCTTGCTGGGTATGCAGACCCGCCGCCTTATCACCGTCGCGTGGATACCGGCCAGCAGCCCCGCCCGCCACGACCGGCTCGCCTTCGTCTTCGCCACGCGCACCCTGCTGCCCGAGGACCTAGCCGCGCTCACCCTGCAGACCGAGGAGGTTGACGACTGGCTGCTGTTGCCCGCGCAGCACGCGAGCACCTGGCTGCACCCCCTGGTCGCCGAACGACTCACCGAAGCCGGTCGGCACGGTCCAGGGCACTACATCGACCAAGACCCAGCATCGAGGCGCGAGAGGACCCTGATGCCGTGATGGCTGCGGACACCCTTACCCCCGCTCTTACCCCCGTCGACCTCGCCATGGTTCTCCTGGTCAGAGACGACCGCGACCTCACACGACGGCCCATGCCGACCATCCAGCTCAGGGAAATCAACGCCGCGATAACAGCCCTCACCCGTGGCGGGCATGTGATTGATCGGGAAACCGAACGCCGCACTGTGGATAACCCCTCCCTGTGGGGAAAAGCCTGTGGATAACTCAGGGGAGCAGCACCTCACCGGCGAGACCGGCCACGACGGGGATGATGCCCAGGAAGACGAACGCGGGCAGGAAACACAGTCCCAGGGGAGCGACGGCCTGGACCCCGACCCGTTGGGCGGCCGCCGCGGACGCGGCGCGGGCGACACGGCGGGAGTCGTCGGAGAGTCTGGTGAGGACGTCGGCCACCGGTGCGCCGCTCGACGCGGCCCGGCTCATGGCACGGGCCAAAAGGGCGAGCGGGCGCTCGGAGGCCAGAGCCCGCCAGGCGTCCTCCGGTGCGGCTCCCAGCCTCAGCTGGCCACTCACCCAGGCCAGTCTCTCGCCCAGCGGTCCCCCGATCGCCTCCACCGTGACATCGATGGCTCCGGTGATCGGCTGACCGACGCGCAGACAGGCGACCATGAGGTCGGCCGCCAGCGGCAGATCCGCGGTCAACCGCCGGCGCTCCTCACGGACTTCGGGTGGCTCCCGCCTGCGCAGGACCACCAGTGCGATCCAGAAACCGGCGACGCCCATGACCACTCCCGGCAGGCCGCCCACTGTCAGGAACGCCACCAGCCCTGGAGCCACGGCGGTCGCGAGTTCAACCCGGCCCGGCCGTCGCCTCTCCCGCGGCTCCCGGGCCGTGCCCTCTCTCGGCTCTCGGAGCATCCCCGCAGGTCCTCGGGCCACCTCCGCAGGCCCTCGGACCGTCCCCGCAGAGGAAAACGCGGGTGTTTCCGCCTCTTGCCGCACCCGAGGGAACCCAGTCGGCTGCCCCACCCCGGGGAACCCGGCCGGGTGAGGTGAACTCCGCACATGACGGAGCCGGTCGGATTGTTCTCTCCGGGTGCTCCACAGTCGGCCGGCGATTCCGGCGAGCACCACGGCCAGCAAGATGATCATCATCTTTCCTCCCCACGTCTTCACGTTCTGCCCACGTCTCCACGTCCTGGTTTTCGCCTCCGTCGGCCTCACGTCACGGCTTCCTGAACCCCCCTGGCCTCATGTCCTGCCTTCCTCACTCCTGGACACGGGCCTAACCCCTGAACACGGGCCTCGGCCAGCCCGGGGTTGCGGGTCTGGCCTTGCCCGGCAGGCGTGCTACGAAGGGCGACGAGCTCCTTCCCTGTTGGCGACCGAAAGGCGTGCTGGGACCCGGGGTGGGCGATGTGGGGGGGACCTGTGCAGGTCGAGGGTGGTGGGCAACCCGCACGGGGCACTCACCGGCCAGACCTCTGAGCACGTGGCCGTCAGATCCGCTGGGCACGAGTGACCAGACGGTGGGTCCACCACAGACCACAGGCGTCGAGCGCGAGGCCGACGACCAGGCAGCCCGCACCTGCCGGGCCGCCGAAAAGGAAGTGCAGCGGGCGCATGCCAAGACCGGCTGCCATCAGCAGACCGAGAACGGGCAGAGCCGCCAGCAGCCGGGCCGTGGCGCGGGGACCGGCGAGCTGGGCGGCGACCTCGTGACGATGAGCCTGGGCCTCTCGCAGCGAACCGGCGACACGGTCGACGAGAACGGCCAGACCCGCCCCGGCGGTCACGCTCGCCTTCCAGCAGGCGGCCAGCCCCCGGAACGCCTCGCCGCCGTGTTCGGGGGCCACGGCCAGCAGAGCGGCGGAGACGTCACCTCCGTCTCTCGCCGCCACGACCAGCGGGCGCAGGGCCACGGGCTCGGGAAAGCCCGCCGCCCCCACGGCCCGCGCCAGCGCCTCGCCCGCCGTCCGTCCCGCCGCCAGCTCGGCGGAGAGCCCCTGGCACAGCTCGATCGACGCGATCCGCCAAGCGTCCGCACGCTTGGAAGGCCGTGCCCGCGCGATGAACCTCTCGTGGAGGGAACCCTGCACGATCGGGCGGCGACGCCCCATCCGGCGCAGGCGAGCGGCGCCAAGGTCCGCCCCCATCCATAGCCACGCCGCCACAGCGGCGAGGACCAGGGCGGTCGCCATCATGTCGTCGGCCGTGACATCGACCGTGGCACCGACCACGCCCTCGGCTCGTCAAAGTCCCGATCACTCGGATCACTCGGCGCGTCCGGGGAGGCCTCCCGGCGGCGACAGGACGCGGACACCGCCTGACATGAATCGGCGACGCCGGGGGCTCGGGCCGCGAGGGCCGGCAGACCTGGGCCGGGGGTCACCTGCCCGTCCGGAGCGAAGGTGAGGGCAGATTCGGCCTCGACCAGCCCCGAAGGGCGACGGACCAGCATGCAGATCTCGGCGACCCGGCGACGTCCGTCGGCACGGTCACGAACCAGATGGACGACAACGTCCAAGGCGGCGGCGATCTGGCTGTGGACCGCCTCCCGGCTGAGACCCGCCGCGCACCCCAGCGCCTCCAGACGGGGTGGCACATCGGTCGCGGTGTTGGCGTGCAGAGTGCCACAACCTCCCTCATGACCGGTGTTCAAAGCATTAAGAAGATCAACTACCTCGGCTCCCCTCACCTCTCCGACGACAAGCCGGTCGGGGCGCATCCGCAGGGCCTGACGGACGAGATCGCGCAGGCCGACACCGCCCGCACCCTCAAGGTTGGCCGGGCGCGACTCAAGGCGGACGACGTGGGGGTGAAGCGGTCTCAGCTCCGCCGAGTCTTCGACGAGCAGCAGCCTCTCGCCGGGGTGAGCCAGGGAGAGCAGGGCGGAGAGCAGCGTCGTCTTGCCCGTACCCGTGCCGCCCGTGACCAGGAAGGCGAGCCTCGACTCGATCACCGCCGTGAGAACGGAGACGCTGTCGGCCCTGATCGCGCCCGCTTCGACCAGGTCGGTAAGGGTGAAGGTGCGTCTGGGCGGGAGCCGCAGGGAGAGACAGGTGCCGTTGGGCGCCACGGGCGGGAGGACGGCGTGCAGCCGGACACCTCCGGCGAGGCGGGCGTCGACGTACGGGCACGCGTCGTCGAGGCGCCTGCCCGCGGCGGAGGCGAGGCGCTGTGCCAGCCGCCGGAGAGCCTCTTCGCTCGGGAAGACGATCGACGTCAGGCGTAGCCCACCGCCGTCGTCGACCCACACCTCGCGCGGGCCGTTCACCAGCACGTCGGTGACCTCGGCCTCGGCCAGCAACGGCTCCAGAGGACCGGCCCCGATGAGATCGGCGCACAGGACCCGGGCCACCGCCAGGATCTCCGCGTCACCGAGCATCGCCCGCTCGGCTCGCAGCGCGACCGCGACGTGCGCGGCACTGGGCTCGACGCCCGTTCGAGCCAGTCGTACGCGGACCGCCTCCACCAGCTCCGGCGAGACCGTCACGGCTGTGTCGGCCCGCTTCACGCGTCCGGCCCGAACAACTCGTGCAGGAACGCGAAGCAGAACCGCCCGAGAGAGGTGCGGCGGCCGAGCGGGGGGACCTCCCCCCGCTCGAGCGCGACGGCCAGACGAGGCTGGTCGGGGAGGCTGCCGCCGTGCGGGATGCCGAGCGAGGCCGCCACCACGTCATCGTTCAGGACCCCGCTGCGCACGACGGCCCGCACCTCACCCGTGTGCCCGCGCAGCCCGGCGAGCACCTGGGCGGCGGCGAGCACGCCGCGCACGTCTGCGGTGACGACCAGAAGGGTCGTGGCGGCTCGTCCGAGCGCCTCCACCGCGGCCTCGTCGAGGTGGCGCGGCAGGTCGACGACGACCAGGTCGAAGCCCCTGCGGCCCGCCTCAAGAACCGAGCGCATCGCCTCGGCCGGGATCGGATCGACCTCGCCCCGGTGAAAGGAGAGCAAGGTCAGCCCGGCGAAGGTCGGCAGGGCCGCCTGGAGCGCGGTATGGCTCACCCTGCCCTCACGGGCGACCAGGTCCGACCAGCGCGCCCCGTCGGACTCCTCCTGGCCGAGGAGGAGGTCGAGACCTCCACCGAGCGGATCGGCGTCGACGAGGAGGGTGCGGATGCGCCGCCGGGACGCGGCCATTGCCAGCGAACCCGCCAGGACGCTGGCTCCCGCTCCTCCCCGCCCTCCCGCGACACACACCACGGAGCCGGGTGTCGCGGGCGGCTCGACGGCGTCGGCGAACTCGTCGACCAGCTGTCGCTCCGCGGCGGGCAACTCCAGCACGCCCTGAGCGCCGACCGCGACGCACTTGCGCCATGTGTCGGGATCCTCGGAGGTGTGGGTGGCCAGGAAGACGCGGGAGCGAGGTGGCGGGCCGGTCGCGGCCAGGGCGTCGGCCACGTCGCCCCCGACGACGACCAGCGGAGCACGGTTCCAGTAGGGCCGGGCGTGCGCGGGCACGTGGGCGACGTCGAGCTCGGCTCCGGCCGCGGCGGCGACACGAAGCAGGTCGTCGAGCAGATCGTGGTCTTCGGTGATGATCAGCGGACGGTCCACGGATGCCTCCCTGGGGTGCGGGGGCTCCACTTTCCGCGACGACCTCCCCTTCAGGGGAAACCGAACGCCGCACTGTGGATAACCCTTGCCGACAGGGAGAACCTGTGGATAACCGGTCGTCGGCCGGAAGGTCGGGGAGTCATGCCGCCGGGGCAGAGGGCGCTCGAAGAAAAGGGCGACCCCCGCCGGGGGGGGAGAGAGCGGGGGTCGCCAACCGGTCCGGCTCTGGGGGGGTAGAGCCGGTCCCGTTTCGGAAGAAAGCCTTCAACAACCGACCGGAGCACAGCGAGAGGGTCGTGTTGCGACCTGCGCAGTTACTCCGGTTTGGGGAGATAACACCTCATGCTGCCCGATCAACTTGAGTTCCGTCGAGGAGTAATCCTGGATTTCCACCAGTTTTTTTAATGCAACGGTCCAGTCTCCGGACACGGTCCCGCCGAGGCGCGCGCCACGCACACACGAACGACGGTGACGCTCGGTAATCGCCACCGAGGCGTCACGGCACCCGTCGGACGCCACACCGGGCATGCGTAGCGGAGCATAAAACGATACAAGAGGGGATTCGTCCATTAATGTCCCCTGATCCGTAAAGGTCTTGCTCCCAGGGGTTCCCATCTGCGCGGATCGGACGTACAAAGGTTTTACGGACCAGTTGTCCGGGCATGGCCGCCGAGTACCCACGTACCGTCAGCCGCGGGAGGCGCGCTGAGTCGGGCTTGCCCCGCTTCAGCGATTATCAGGTGCACGCTTGGTAACTCGGTCGGGACATGTCGGCGACGGCGCCCCCACACCAGGGGCGCCGTCGGTATGTACGGCCGATCCCGCCGGATGTCCGCAATCAGTGACGTTCGGTGATCGAACACGCGGTCAGTCGTCACTCAGCGGCACCGGTGAGTGGGTAGGCGGGCAGGCCACGGGTGCGATCGAGCCGATCCCGGGGCAGGTCGGACGCGAATGCGCGGACGGGCTCAGGGACGCGGGCAAGTGTCCTCGCGCCGCCCCGCCGACCCCACTGCCCTCGCACCGACCCGCTGAGCTCACGGCCGGTCCGAGGTCAGCCGCGCTGCATGGCCTCGCAGATCGCCGTGGCCTCTCGTACGCCCAGCGTGACCGCCGACGCGCAGTGCCGCACCCACGCGGCGACGCCCTCGGGGGTACCGCTCAGATACGACCGCAACCCCTCCCCGTAGGCGGAGCCGAGTTCGAGGTGACCCACCTCGACGGCGACCAGCGACTTCGGGTCGAGGCCGAACTCCACGAGCGTCAACCGCTCCGCCGCCCGCGCGACCACACCGTCCGCCGTGCCGAACGGGCGCAGCACGGCCAGTTCCGCGTGTACGACGGCGGCGAGCACCAGGGCGGGGGCCTTCGACGAGGCCGTCACCAGCCGGACCAGCCCGTCCACCCGTGCCACCGTCTCCTGCGGACCGGGGGCGGCCCCCAGACCGAGCGGGTCGGGCGCCTCCGCGACGGCCCTGGGGCGGCCGAGGTCCCCCGTGCCCCCGCCGTCTCCGACGAGCCCCGAGGCCGCGAGCGTATGCAGCCTGGCCAGCACCTGGCGGGGCGCCGACCGCCAGGTCGCGCCGAGTCGCCCGAGTTCGGCCGAGACCCGCAGCGCGCCCTGTACCACGGGATCGGTGACCTCGGGGATGGCTTCGAGGGGCACGTCCACGCCCTCCAGGGCTGCTGACGCGCGTGCGCCGCGCAACGCGGATCTGGCCGACACCTCCGGACTCTTACGTCGCAGCACGCGGTGCCCGTAGAGCCGGTCGACGGCCTTGCGCGCGTCGGTGACCGCCTCGGGCACTCCGGGCATTCCCGCGATGACAGCCAATGGGTCGCTCACGCTGCCCGACCCTATCGGGGCCGTTCGGCGGGACTTCGGCCAGACCATGCGGCACTTCGGGTCGCGTCTCCGCCCGTCCGGAGGAGCCTCCCCGCGGGAAACGACCCTTGAGAGGCCGTGAGATGCGTGGGAGACCGCCCGGGAAGACCCTTTCTGAGGACCTCGCCGCTGAGAGACCACCCACGGAGACCTCCTCGGGAGGCCGCCTTCGCGGGAGAAGGCGGCCTTCGCGAGACCTCCGGGAAGACACCTCCTTGGGGCACCCCGTCCTCGGGAGCCCTCACAGGGAGCCCTCTCTCAAGAGGCTCAGGAGGCTTACCGGAGGCGGCTCGGGAAACACGGCGTGCGAACCGTTCACCGAGCGCATGGCACCGTCCGGCGCACCACCTCGCCACCGCACGTTGAACAACGCCGTCCACATTCCTACGGTGTCGAAAACGCAGCGTTCCATGGGGAGAACTCCCTAGAAATGAGGCGTTTGACCGTATATGGCCCCTCATCACCGGTTGGTACAGACCTGTCTAGACCTCTTGTGGTGGACACATGTGGCCTGGTGAAGTGGGACACGACCGTCGATAGCAGTATGTGAGGAGTGCGTAGTGGCCCCGGAGAACCCTGGTTCCAAGTCGCGTGAGACCCAGGAGACGCTGTCGAACCTGCTGCAGGAGACGCGGCGGTTCGCACCTCCCGCCGACCTGGCCGCGGCCGCGAACGTGACCGCCGACGCCTACGCGGAGGCCGAACGGGACCGCCTCGCCTTCTGGGAGAAGCAGGCGGACCGCCTGACCTGGTCGAAGCGCTGGGACACCACCCTTGAGTGGAACCCGCCCTTCGCCAAGTGGTTCGTCGGCGGCGAGCTCAACATCGCCTACAACTGCGTCGACCGCCACGTGGAGGCGGGCCGCGGCGACAAGGTCGCCTACCACTGGGAGGGCGAGCCCGAGGGCGACACCCGTACGCTCACCTACTCCGACCTGCTGCGCGAGGTCTCCAAGGCCGCCAACGCACTCACCGAGCTGGGCGTCGGCAAGGGCGACCGGGTCGCGATCTACATGCCGATGATCCCCGAGCTGCCGATCACGATGCTGGCCTGCGCCCGCATCGGAGCGATCCACTCGGTGGTGTTCGGCGGATTCTCCGCGAGCGCGCTCAGCGGACGGATCCTGGACGCGGACGCCAAGCTCGTGGTCACCGCCGACGGCGGCTACCGCCGTGGCGCGCCCAGCGCGCTCAAGCCGACCGTGGACGAGGCCGTCAAGGAGTGCCCCGGCATCGAGCACGTCCTCGTCGTGCGGCGGACCGGCCAGGACGTGGAGCAGACCGACAAGGACGTCTGGTGGCACGACGTCGTGGACCGGCAGTCCGACGTCCACGAGGCACGGCCGAACGACGCCGAGGACCCGCTCTACATCCTCTACACCAGCGGGACGACCGGCAGGCCCAAGGGCATTCTGCACACCACCGGTGGCTACCTCACCCAGGCCGCCTACACCCACAACGCGGTGTTCGACCTCAAGCCCGACACCGACGTCTACTGGTGCACCGCCGACATCGGCTGGGTGACCGGCCACTCCTACATCGTGTACGGCCCCCTCGCCAACGGCGCGACGAGCGTCATCTACGAGGGCACCCCCGACACCCCGCACCGGGGCCGGTTCTGGGAGATCGTGCAGAAGTACGGGGTCACGCTGCTCTACACGGCCCCGACGGCCATCCGTACGTTCATGAAGTGGGGCGACGACATCCCCGCGAAGTACGACCTGTCGTCCCTGCGGATCCTGGGCAGCGTCGGCGAGCCGATCAACCCCGAGGCCTACATCTGGTACCGCGAGCACATCGGCGGCAACCGTACCCCGGTCGTCGACACCTGGTGGCAGACCGAGACCGGCGCCGTCATGATCAGCCCGCTGCCCGGTGTCACCGAGGGCAAGCCCGGCGCGGCCATGCGCCCGCTGCCCGGCATCACCGCCGACGTGGTCGACGACCAGGGTCAGAGCGTGGGCAACGGCGGTGGCGGCTACCTCGCGATCCGCGACCCGTGGCCGTCGATGCTCCGCACCATCTGGGGCGACGACCAGCGCTACATCGACACCTACTGGTCCCGCTTCGAGGGCATGTACTTCGCGGGCGACGGCGCCAAGAGGGACCAGGACGGCGACATCTGGCTGCTCGGCCGGGTGGACGACGTCATGCTCGTCTCCGGGCACAACATCTCCACCACCGAGGTCGAGTCGGCGCTGGTCTCCCACCCGAAGGTCGCCGAGGCGGCCGTGGTCGGCGCGACCGACCCGGTGACCGGGCAGGCCATCGTGTCGTTCGTGATCCTGCGCGGCAACGCCGAGGAGGACGAGGACATCGCGGCCGAGCTGCGCGCCCACGTGTCCAAGGCCCTCGGCCCGATCGCGAAGCCGCGCCAGATCCTCGTCGTCCCCGAGCTGCCCAAGACCCGCTCCGGAAAGATCATGCGACGCCTCCTGCGTGACGTGGCGGAGAACCGCAGCGTCGGCGACGTCACCACCCTCGCCGACAGCACGGTGATGAACCTCATCTCGGAGAAGCTGCCCAGCGCCAAGAGCGAGGACTGAGCCGACCGGAACACCCGGGTGGGCCGAAGACGCCGAAGGCGCCGAAGACACGGCCCACCCGGAGCTTTTGAGCACTCCGAGCCCTCGTGAGAAGCCCTCCCCGGGGGCCTCCGGCGAACTCACGCGGTCTCCCGGTCCCTCGCCGTCGCGGACCTTCAGTGATCTCACGTGATCTCGCCGAAAGGCTCCCCGTGGTCCCTCGACGTCGCCGGGCCTTCAACAGGCTCCGGTGACGGCGGCGTCTCCCGGTCCTCCCGCCGGTCTCCGCGGTGACGGGGTCCCTCTCGCCCGGAAGCCTTTTCTCGTCGACTCTCATCGGCCCGGCGATGTTCACCGGCCCCCCGCCGGGGTAGCACCCGGCCCGTTGAACATCATCTTCACGGCCGAAGGCCGCCGTAGCCCGCGGGAACCGGGAGCTCCTTCCCTCAGGGGACGGGAGTCGCCCCGGCGGTCGCCGTCCCGGTCAGGGGTCCGACGGTCCCGCAGCGGCTTCACGTGCCGTCCGCCCGGCGGCGGACCCGCGGTGCAGGTTCTCACCACCGAACAGCCGAGACCTCACCAAACGGGTGCAGCCCCACGCCTCCCTTCCGCCTCAGGACTAAAGTCGGAAGTCTTGATGACGCAGGTATTTGATGACACGTACGCGATCACCCCGGCGTGCTCGCGGCGCCGGTTCCGCTGCGGGTGTGCGTGCGCGACCACCTCGACGCGCAGCATGATGTTCGACAAAGGCCCTCGATAGGAGATCGTCCATGACACATATCCCGCCCGCGGAACCACAGGAGGAGTCACTGGGCGCGCTGGTCGCCGCCGCCAGCGACCACATATCCACCCTGGTACGCGCCGAGATCGAGCTCGCCAAGGCCGAGTTCAGGTTCGACGCCAAACGGGTCGGTACGGCGGCCGGGCTCTTCGGCGCCGCGGCGTTCATGGCGCACCTGTGCCTGATCCTCGCCTCCTTCACGATCGCCTACGCCCTGGTCGCCGCAGGTGTGTGGACCTGGCTCGCCTTCCTGATCGTCACCGTGTTCTACCTGCTCGTGGCCGCGTTGCTGGTCTTCGTCGGCATACGGCGGCTCAAGGGCCTGACCGGGATGAAGCGGACGCTGCGCTCGCTCAAGACCATCAAGAGCGGCGGGCACGACCCCGCTCTCGACACGGCTCCGGCCACGGCCGGCCAGACGGACGGCCATCGCGACCCGGTGAGACCGAGCCAGTGAGCAGGCCCGACGAGTCCCTGGTCAGGATCGACGGCCCGTGGACCCACCGTTCCGTCCACGCCGGCGGCACCCGCTTCCACGTCGTGGAGGCCGGTACGGGCCCTCTCGTGCTGCTGCTCCACGGGTTCCCGCAGTTCTGGTGGAGCTGGCGCAACCAGCTCGTCTCGCTCCCCGCGGCCGGCTATCGCGCCGTCGCCGTCGACCTGCGGGGCTACGGAGCCAGCGACAAGCCTCCGCGCGGCTACGACCTGCACACCCTGGCCGCCGACGCGGCAGGGCTGATCCGGGCGCTGGGCGAGACCGGTGCCGTCGTCGTCGGCCACGACTGGGGCGGGTTGCTCGCCTGGACCATGGCCGTGACGGATCCCAAGGCGGTCCTGCGGCTGGTCCCGGTCTCGGCACCGCACCCCCGGCGTCTCCGCACCACGCTGTTCACCGAGCCCTTCGGCCAGTTCAGGGCGGCCCGCTACGCGCTGGGCTTCCAGCTGCCGCTGCTCCCTGAGCGGCGTCTGACCGCCGACTCCGGCGCCAGGGTGGGGCGGCTGCTCGATCAGTGGTCGGGGCCCGGCTGGCCTGAGGAGGACGTGGCGAAGACCTATCGCGACGCGTTCCGCATTCGCAACGTCTCGCACTGCGCGCTGGAGTATCACCGCTGGTTCGGCCGCTCCCAGCTCCGCCCCGACGGGTGGCGCTACGCGAAGACCATGCGCACCCAGGTCAACGCGCCGACCTTGCAGTTGCACGGCGCGCTCGACGGGCACATCCTGCCGCGCACCGCCCAGGGCTCCGGCCGCTACGTCGCCGCCTCCTACCGGTGGCGGCTCATCGAGGGTGCCGGGCACTTCCCGCACGAGGAGCGCCCCGAGGAGTTCGACGCCGAACTCGTGGCCTGGCTGTCCGACCCGGAGCCCGACCGATGAGTGGACGCGACCGGGATCCCGACGGCAGGCCGCGCAACCAGCGCCCCCGCGACGCGTTCGGCCGCCCGCTGCCCCACGGCGCCGAGGGCGTGGAGCGCATCCCCGACGACTACGCGCCGAGCGCCGAGGAGGCGATCTCCGAGGCGCGCCGCCTGCTCGGCGAGGGGCGGCCGTTCCACGCCCACGAGGTGCTTGAGGGCCGCTGGAAGAACTCCCCTGAGGAGGAGCGCGAGCTCTGGCAGGGACTGGCGCAGATCTGCGTCGGCCTCACCCACCTGCAGCGGGGCAACCGGCGCGGGGCCGCGACGCTGTTCGTGCGGGGCGCCGACCGGATCAGCCGCTACGGGATGCCGTACGAGTTGATCGCCAGGACCGCCCACGAGCTCGACGACCTGGAGGCCGAGGTGGCCATCGCCAGGATCGAGGCCCTTCTCTGACGTCGCCCCTCCGCGCGGCGGTGAGGGCGAGGCCGTGACGGTCCGCGAAGGGCTCCGGGAGCCGTTCGCGGGTTCTCGTCGACGGGCTAGTTCTGGTCGCACTCCTGGGTGTCGACCTGGTTGAAGAGCTTGGAGCCGTCCTCGGCGTCCGGCGCGACCTCCGCGGCGGTGAGCACGTAGCCGGTCTCCTGCTGGTCGAGGGCCGCGGCGAAGACGACACCGTAGACCTTGCCGTCGGTGGTGAGCAGCGGGCCACCCGAGTTGCCCTGGCGGACCAGGCCGCGGATGGCGTACACGTCGCGGACGACGGACTTGCGCTCGTAGATGTTGAGGCCCTTCGCCTTCTGCTGCACCCGGATGCGGGCCACGTTCATGGTGTAGCCGTGGCCGTGCGGGAATCCGGCGACGATCGCGTCGTCACCCTTCTGCGCGGTGCCGTCGAAGCGCAGGATCGGCATGTTGAGCCCGGGGACGTGGAGGATGGCGATGTCCCGGTCGGGGTTGTAGAGCACGACCTTGGCCGGGTGGGTCTTGTTGAGGTAGTCGGTGACCTGCAGGCCCTGGTTGACCCCGGCGACCACGTGCGCGTTCGTCATGATCTTGTTCTGGGCGTAGACGAACCCGGTGCCCTCGATGTGCTTGCGGCAGCTCGTGGCGACGCCCTGCACCTTCACGATGCCCCGGCGTGCCCGGGTGAGCTGCTTGTTGCCCTTCGCCACGCTCTGGTCGGGCGGCGAGACGTCGACGAGCTGGCCGCCCCCGATGGCGTCGAACACCTTGGGGAAGCCGGAGGTGTTGATGAAGTTCTTGAACGGCACCTGCAGGTCCTTGGCCGCGCTGGGCAGCGTCTGGTCGACCGTGCTCAGCAGCAGGGACCTGTTGACCTGCTCGCTGATCAGCGTGAACTGCGACGACGCCACCAGCGAGCCGATCAGCCACGCGATGATCAGCACGGAGAAGGCGCTGGCGAAGGTGCCGCCGACCGCGTCGACGACCTTGGCGGGCTCCCAGGTGACATGGCTGCGGACCACCGCGCCGATCGTGGACGAGGCGAACTGCCCGACCGTGGCGGTGAGGAAGACGATGACGATCGCGAGCAGGGCACGCTCGGTCTCGCCGTCGACCACCGCCCCGGCGAGGGGTGGGGCGATGAACATGCCCAGCAGGCCGCCACCGACAAAACCGACAAAGCTCAGGGCCCCGATGATGAACCCCTGGCGGTATCCCGACACCGCGAAGGCCACCATCAGGGCGATCAGGATGAGATCGAGGAGATCACCGCTCACTCCCTTACGGTATCCAGCCACCGCCCCGCGCGTGCACCCCTTCCGTGAGCTCTCTGCGGTTATCGTGGCCAGATGGCGATGATCGGAGGGGCGGCGGTGGAGTCTCTCATCGAGACCGCGCTGCGAGAACGCGATCAGGAGGGTGCGGCACGCTGGCGCGCGATCACCCAGCTGCAGGAACGCGGCGATCTGGAGACCTTCACCGCGGCACGGAGGTTGTGCTCGGGGAAGACCGCCGCCGAGCGGATGCTCGGGGTCGACATCCTGGGACGGCTCGGCTTCGTCGACCGGACGCTGCCGGTGCTGCGGGCCATGTCCGTCCGGGAGGACGACTGCCTGGTCCTCTACTCGGTGCTGATCGCCTTCGGCCATCTCAGGGACCGCCGCGCGCTGCCGTCGGTGATCGCCCTCGCCGAGCACGACGATCCCCGGATAAGGTACGGGGCCGCGTACGCGCTGCCGAACATCATGGGCAGCCCGCCGGACCCGACGGGTCTGGCCGCGCTGCGGCGGCTCACCCTCGATCCCGACGAGGACGTGGCCGACTGGGCCCGCCTCGGCCTCGCCCTGTCAACGGGACGCGAGGTTGAGGACGTCGGGCGGGATGTCCTCGACCCGTGACCGGTCCCAGGGAAGCTCGAAGCCGGAACCGCCGAGCACCCCGTCGAGCACTCCCGCGGTGAACCCCCACACCAGCAGCCCGCGCACCCGGAACGCCGGCCCCTGGTGACCGCTCGGGTGGCGCAGGACGATCCGGTTGGCCGGGTCGACGAGCTCGCGGATCGGGACCCGCTCCACCGACTCCACCTCGTCGGGCGAGGCCGCGTGCACCGCGCAGGGGGTGTGCCACCAGCCCAGCACCGGGGTCACCCGGTTGTCGCTGTGGCTCAGGTACAGCTCGGGCATGGTCCCCAGCACCCGGACGCCCGCCGGATCGAGACCGGTCTCCTCGCCCGCCTCGCGCAGCGCGGCACCGATCGGGCCGTCGTCCTCGGGATCCACCCCGCCCCCCGGGAACGCGGGCTGTCCCGCGTGCGTACGCCCGCGCGAGCTGCGCTGGATGAGCAGCACGTCCGGGCCGAGCGGCCCTTCGCCGAAGAGCAGGAGGACCGCCGCCCGCCGCCCGCCGGACACCGGAGGGCGGAGCAGCGGTGTGGGCGACATCCCCATGACCCGCTTCGTCAGCGTTTCCAACCACCCTGGGACCTCTTCCACGGGCACACCTCCGGTTCTCTGCAACACGATGCCCCGCCCCGCGCTTCCCGGCCTTCGCGGATCCACCGACACCGGGAGACACCCAGGAGACACGGGGAGACGCAGGCCGGGCGGTCATCCGGCGACGGGCAGGGGGGAGATCACGAGAAAGGCCCTGGACGCACCAGCTTGGCGGCCTGGGCCGCGTCGACGGGGCCGATGCCGTACGACGGGCAGAGCGCGGCGAGCGGGCAGACCCCGCAGGCCGGTTTGCGCGCGTGGCAGATCCGGCGGCCGTGCCAGATCAGGCGGTGGGACATCATCGTCCAGTCGCGCTTCGGGATGAGCCCGGCGACGACCTGCTCGATCTTCACCGGGTCGGTCTCCGAGGTCCAGCGGAAGCGGTGGACGAGCCGCTGGAAGTGGGTGTCGACGGTGATCCCGGGCACCCCGAAGGCGTTTCCGAGCACGACGTTGGCGGTCTTGCGCCCGACTCCGGGCAGGGCCACCAGGTCCTTGAGGCGGCCGGGAACCTCGCCGCCGTGGCGCTCGCACAGGGCCTGGGCCATGCCGATGATGCTGGTGGTCTTGGCGCGGAAGAAGCCGGTCGGCCGGATGATCCCCTCAAGCTCGGCCCGGTCGGCACCTGCGTACTCCTCCGCCGTAGGATATTTTGCGAAAAGGGTAGGAGTGACTGTATTGACCCTTTTGTCCGTGCACTGGGCGGACAAGATCGTCGCGACCAGTAATTCGAGAGGATCACGGAAGTCGAGTTCGCAGTGGGCGTCAGGATAGGTTTCCACCAGAATCCGATCCATTCGACGAGCTCGACGGACCAGGGCAAGCTGGGATTCACCACCGGGGCTGACGTTGCGAAGCACTCCGACAGCCTACGCTCAAGGCCCTCTGGAGAGTGGCGCGGCGGGATGGGTCACAATGACTGCGTGAGCCGTGAAACAGGAGGCACTGTGAACTCCGACGACGTGCTGGGCAAGGCCCCTCTGTTCGCCGCGCTCGACCGTGAGAGCGCCGCCGCGCTGCGCACGAGCATCTCGGAGGTGGAGCTGCCCAAGGGACAGACCCTCTTCAGCGAGAACGAGACCGGAGACCGCCTCTACGTGGTGCTCGAAGGCAAGATCAAACTCTCCCGCACCTCGCCGGACGGCCGGGAGAACCTGCTCAGCGTGCTCGGCCCGGGCGAGATGTTCGGCGAGCTGTCCCTGTTCGACCCCCGTCCCCGTACGGCGTCGGCCACCGCGCTGACCGACGTCCGCCTGGCCGGGCTCGGACACGACGACCTGCGACCCTGGCTGACCGGCCGCCCCGAGGTCGCCCTCCACCTGCTGCGTGCCCTCGCCCAGCGCCTGCGCCGTACGAACGACGTGCTGGCCGACCTGGTCTTCACCGACGTGCCGGGCCGGGTGGCCAAGGCCCTGCTCGACCTGGCCGACCGCTTCGGCCAGCGGATCGACGACGGCGTACGGGTCCACCACGACCTCACCCAGGAGGAGCTCGCCCAGCTGGTCGGCGCCTCGCGGGAGACCGTGAACAAGGCGCTGGCCGACTTCGCCCAGCGAGGCTGGCTGCGCATCGAGGCCAAGGCCGTGGTCATCATGGACCTGGAGCGGCTGCACAACCGCTCGCGCTGACCCGGCGGAGACAGGAAGTGCGCGCGGAGGGTGGTTCGCCGGAAAAAGGACCGTTCCGAACGGGGTCCCCCAACGGAGCGGACCGCCCTCCGAGGCCGGTCCGACCGTCTCCGGCCGTCGAGGACCGTCTCTAGTCGTCGAGGTAGGCGAGCTGCGCGCGGACCGACATCTCGGCGTAGGGCCGGAGCGCCCTGTCCACGTCCGCGTAGACCATCTCGACGATCTCCGAGGGCGTCGTCGCGCCCCGCCGCCGCGCCTCCCGGATCTGGTCCAGTCTCCGCCGCCGGTGCGCGATGTAGCCGTCGAGGGCGCCGATCGGGTCGGGTAGCACCGGACCGTGGCCGGGCAGCAGCGCCTCGGCCCCGACCCCCTCGGCCTTCGCCCGCAGCAGGTCGAGGGAGCGCAGGTAGTCGGCCAGGTCGCCGTCCGAGGCGATCACGGTGGTACCCCGGCCGAGCACCGTGTCGCCGGTGAGGATCGCCCGGTCCTGTGGCAGCCAGAAGCAGAGCGAGTCGAACGAGTGGCCGGGTGTGCCCACGACGTGAACCTCCAGGTCCCCGGCCGTGAGCACGTCTCCGTCACCGAGCCCCTCCTCGCCCAGCCGGTGCGCGGGGTCCAGCGCCCTGACGGGCGCGCCGACCAGGCCGGCGAACGTCGCGGCGCCGCCGCTGTGGTCGTGGTGGCCGTGGGTGAGCAGGATCGCGGCGACCCGGCGGCCCGCCAGGTGCCCGGCGACCCGCGAAAGGTGCTCGTGGTCGTCCGGTCCCGGGTCGACGACGAACACCTCCTCCGCGCCCGCAGGAAGGCCGATCACCCAGGTGTTCGTACCGTCCAGGGTCATCTCGGAGGGGTTGGGGGCGAGGAGGTTGAACGCGTGGTCCGTGCCGGCGCCGTCGGGCCCCTCCAGGGGGATCCGCAACCCGCTCATCGCGCACCGAACCGGTAGTCGTCGTCGAGCACGATGCGCATCTCCCCGTCCACCTCGGCGATCTCCGGCATGAACGTCACGATCTCACGCTCGGCCGCGAGCACTTCGGGCACCCTCTCGTAGGCGCTCAACTCGGTGAGCGTGCGGTGCGTCGGGGGCATCAGGAAGATCTGGCCGGTCTCGCCCTGGCCGAGCGCGTCGGCGGGCCGCACCCAGGCGACCTGGTCGGCCTCGCCGCCGACGTCGCGGGTGAGCTGGCCCGGCGGTAGCGCCGCGACGAAGAACCGGGTGTCGAAGCGCCTGACCTCGACCTCGGGGGTGATCCAGTGCGTCCAGGGACGGAGCAGGTCGGCGCGGAGGACCAGGCCGCGCCTGTCGAGGAAGTCGGCGAAGGAGAGGGTCTTGCCGATCAGGGCGAGCCGGTCGGCCTCCCAGTCGTCGCCGGTGGTGTCGGACACGACGGACTCCGCGGACGGTCCGGCGAGCAGCACCCCCGACTCCTCGAACGTCTCCCGTACGGCGGCGCACACCAGGCCCCTCGCGGTCCGCTCGTCCGCGCGGAAGATCTCGCCCCAGGCGGCGGGCGGGGGACCGGCCCAGGCGATCACCTGGTCGGTGTCGCGCGGGTCGACCGACCCGCCGGGGAACACGTAGGCCCCGGCGGCGAAGGCCATGCTCGCCCTGCGCCGCAACAGGTAGACCTCCAGCCCGCCGGCGTCCTCGCGGAGGACGACCACGGTGGCGGCGTCCCTGGCCGGGACGGGGGCCACCCGCCCGGCCAGAATGTCGCGTGCACGTTCGCCCAGCTCACCGGGGAGCGGGATACCGCCCATTTGACACCCTCCACCAGAACATCGCTCGGTTTCAGGTCCATCATGTGGCACGGCCGCCGCCCCGGACAACCACGGCACCACTCGGACAATCGTGGTTCCATCCGGCTAAACCCAGATAAAACAGCCTTGCTTCGACAGATTCAGCCTCATCCGGATAAAAACCGGCATGCGGCGGGCTGTCACCGGCCCGCGGCGCCGCCCCGCCCGGCGGGCGCACCCACACGGCTCCGACGGGCCCTCACCGCGCCCGTACGGCCCCGCCGAGCCTCATCCACCCTGAGACCTCAGCCGCCGCCGGCGAAGCCCACCGGGCCGTCAGGGGCCCTTCTCGACTCCGGACCCCCTGACGACCTTCAGCGAACCTCGGCGATCACCTCGACCTCGACCGGCGCGTCCAGCGGGAGGACGGCGACGCCGACCGCGCTACGGGCATGCCTGCCCGCGTCGCCGAGCACCGCGGCGAACAGGTCGCTCGCGCCGTTGACGACCTGCGGCTGCCCGGTGAAGTCAGGGGCGCTGGCCACGAAGCCGACCACCTTGACGATCCGCACGATGTTCGACAATCCCCCGGCCGCCGACGCGACCGCGGCGAGGGCGTTGAGCGCGCACACCCTCGCGAGCGCGTAGGCGTCCTCGACGTCCACCTCGGCGCCGACCTTCCCGGTCGCCATCAGCTTGCCGTCCACGATCGGGAGCTGCCCCGAGGTGTGGACGTGGTTGCCGGAACGCACCGCCGGGACGTACGCCGCCAGCGGCGGCACCACCTCCGGCAGGATCAGGCCGAGTTCGGCCAGTCTCTCCTCGCCTGTCACTGCTTGGGCCGCTTCAGGTAGGCGACCAGCTGCTCGGGGTTGGGGCCGGGCACGACCTGGACGAGCTCCCAGCCGTCCTGCCCCCAGTTGTCGAGAATCTGCTTCGTCGCGTGAACCAGCAGCGGCACCGTCGAGTACTCCCATTTCGTCATGCGGGACACATTAGCGAGACCGCTCGCGGCGAACGGCCCACCGCGCCCTCTCGGGCGTCTCGCCTCCCTCACCCGTCCCCGGGCGGGCCCGGACCGATGATCAGGACGGTCCCCCCGGGAGGCTGTGAGAATCTGCATATTTACTTTCCGCATCCGATCGATTAGCGAGACGGCGGCGTACGGTTCACCGGGCCGCGCGCCGGGTCCGGCTCCGACGCCCGCGACCCGCTTCACCCCGACAACCAGCGGAAAACGGTCACACGCCCGCTCGGCGGCGGCACTCCCGAGCGGGTGGCCATCCGGGCCGGTCCGCCCTCCTCGGGTGGGGAACGGTGCGGGTGCGCGGCCTCCGGAGGAAGGCGCCGAGGAGTTGTCAAGTACCGGTTGGGTAGCCTTCGAAGAGTGAGAGCTCGCGACACCGATTGGGACGGCGTACGCCTTCACGTCGTCACAGGCAAGGGCGGGACCGGCAAGACCACGGTCGCCGCCGCACTCGCGCTCGCCCTCGCGGCGGGTGGTGGAAAGGTCCTGCTGGTCGAGGTCGAGGGCCGCCAGGGGATCTCCCAGGTCTTCGACCTGCCACCGCTGCCGTACGAGGAGCGCAAGATCGCCGTCGCGCCCGACGGCGGGGACGTCTACGCGCTGGCCGTCGACGCCGAGGAGGCCATGCTCGAATATCTCGAGCTGTTCTACGGCATGCGCAGGGCGGGCAGGGCGCTCAGCAAGATCGGCATCGTCGACTTCGCCACCACCATCGCCCCCGGCTTCCGCGACGTCCTGGTCACCGGCAAGACGAGCGAGGCCGTCCGGCGCAAGGGCAAGAACGGCAGGAGGGTCTACGACGCGGTCGTGCTGGACGCGCCGCCGACGGGCAGGATCGCACGCTTCCTCAACGTCACCAACGAGGTCGCGGGGCTGGCGAGGGTCGGCCCGATCAAGAACCACGCCGACCTGGTGAACGGCGTCGTGTCCTCCCCGGAGACCGCCGTGCACTTCGTCACGCTCCTGGAGGAGATGCCGGTCCAGGAGACCCTGGACGGCCTGCGCGAGCTCCGCGCCGCCGGGCTTCCGCCCGGTGGGATCTTCGTCAACATGAACCGCGAGTCGCTGCTCCCCGCCCCGGTCCTGGAGGCCGCCGCCGAGGGCAGGTTCGACCCGAGCGAGCTGGCACTCGGCCTCAAGGCCGCGGGGCTCACCGACGGCGGCTCCGCCGCGGTCACGGTGGCCGAGGCCCTGAGCGAGGAGATCGCCGAGCACGCCCACCGCACCGAGCTGGAGCGGCAGGAGAGACTGGCGCTGGACGAGGCCGCCCGCCCTCGCTACGACCTGCCGCTGCTGGCCGACGGGGTGGATCTGGCCGGGCTGTACGAGCTGGCGGAAGCGATCCGCAACCAGGGAGCAGCGTGAAGACCCCCCCGTTCCTCGACCTCGACGCGATCATCGACGACCCGAACACCCGCATCGTCGTCTGCTGTGGCTCCGGCGGTGTCGGGAAGACCACCACCGCCGCGGCGCTGGGACTGCGTGCGGCCGAGCGGGGTCGTTCCGCCGTGGTGCTCACGGTCGACCCCGCGCGGCGACTCGCGCAGTCGATGGGGCTCACCGAGCTCGACAACACCCCCAGGCCCGTCACGGACGTCGAGGGGGAGGGCCGTCTGCACGCCATGATGCTCGACATGAAGCGGACCTTCGACGAGATCATCGAGGCGCACGCCGATCCCGAGCGAGCCCGTCAGATCCTGACGAACCCCTTCTACCAGTCCCTGTCGTCCAGCTTCTCCGGCACGCAGGAGTACATGGCGATGGAGAAGCTGGGCCAGCTCAGGCGGTCGGACGACTGGGATCTGATCATCGTCGACACCCCGCCGTCCCGCTCCGCCCTCGACTTCCTCGACGCCCCCGAGCGGCTCGGCCGCTTCCTCGACGGCAAGCTCATCCGGCTGCTCATGCTTCCCGCCAAGGCCGGAGGGCGCAGCGCGTTCAAGCTGTTCAACGCCGGTTTCGGCATCGTCGCCGGGGCGTTGACCAAGTTGCTGGGCGCGCAGGTGCTCAAGGACCTGCAGACGTTCGTGTCCGCGCTGGACGCCGTCTTCGGCGGTTTCAGGGCTCGGGCGGAGCAGACCTACCGGCTTCTGCAGGCCCCGGGGACGGCGTTCGTCGTCGTCGCCTCGCCCGAGCGCGACGCGATACGCGAGGCGTCCTACTTCGTGGAGAGGCTCGCCGAGGAGCGCATGCCCCTCGCGGGTCTCGTGGTCAACCGGGTGCACCGCTCACCCGCCTCCATGCTGTCCGGGGCGCGGAGCACCGCCGCCGCCGAGGACCTGGAATCGCGCGGCGAGCACGAGCTCACCTCGGCCGTGCTGCGGTTGCACGCCGGACGAATGCAGCTGGCCGCCCGCGAGCAGCGCGAGGAGGAGCACTTCGTCTCCGCCCATCCCACGGTGCCCGTCGCGCGGGTCCCCGCGATGGCGCAGGACGTGCACGACCTGGAAGGACTGCGCGAGGTGGGTCGGCTTCTGGCCGCCCGCTAGGGGACGCCCGGACGCCGACCGATCGGCCGGTGCGGCCCGGCGCCTCCCGGCCGCCCGTCGGGAGGCGCCTCCCTCCGGTCTCCGGGAGCAGAGAACGAGTCAGGGAGCGCACCCGGCGGCGCACTCCCTGACCTTCATGCAATCGTTATACGCATGTACGGCCGACGCCCGGCGTCGGCCGTACGGGATCGGCGCGAACTCAGCCGGCGATCAGCTCGTTAGTCCGCTCGTACTCCTCTTTGGCCAACTCCAGCAGGTCCCGCCAGGAGTCGACATCCGGTCGCCGGCGCAACAGCGCTCGGCGTTCGCGCTCGGTCATCCCGCCCCACACCCCGAACTCGATGCGATTGTCCAACGCATCGGCGAGGCACTCGGTCCGGACCGGGCATCCTCGGCAGATCAGCTTCGCTCGGTTCTGGGCAGCGCCCT
Organism: Streptosporangium sp. NPDC000509; assembly: GCF_042898365.1. Classification (NCBI taxonomy): domain Bacteria; kingdom Bacillati; phylum Actinomycetota; class Actinomycetes; order Streptosporangiales; family Streptosporangiaceae; genus Streptosporangium; species Streptosporangium sp. NPDC000509. Next base: position 395,142 of record NZ_JBIAYX010000002.1, read on the forward strand.
GAACGAACAATGCGTCAGGATCCGCACCCTTACAGGCCGCACGGGAGGTCCAATCCGTGATCCACATTCGACCCCACTCCCCTTTAGGTGGTCAGTCGTGACTTGGGCCGACGGGCGCGGGCGTCAGGCCTCGGTATTCAATTGCTGCAGAAAGAGAACGTACGCAACCAGACGTTCGGGCCGACAGACCCCGGCGGGACCAAATTCTCACATGGTCATCCACGGCCATCTGGCCGGGAATGACTAGTCACCTGCCCGAGATACAGGACAAAGCCAAACTAAGATGGCGTTCCGTTACCGTATGGGTCATCTGCCCGACGTACTCTGGGACTCGTGCAAGCTCAAGGCAAAGACCAGCGGTCTGTGATCGGCGCGATCGGTAACGTGGTGAAGCTGCTCGGCGCGGCGACTGTCACGGGCGTGCTGGTCGCCGCCGTGGCGCTTCCGACGGTGGGTGGCGCGGGGCTGACGGTGAACGCGGCGGCGGACGAGCTACGCCTTCTCCCCGAAGAGCTCCAGGAGCCCCCACTCGCGGAGAAGACCACCCTGCTCGACGCCAACGGCAAGCAGTTCGCCCAGTTCTACTTCGAGAACCGCGAGTCGGTGAAGCTGGACGCGGTCGCCGACGTCATGAAGACGGCGATCGTGGCGATCGAGGACTTCCGGTTCTACGAGCACGGGGCGATCGACCTGGAGGGCACCTTCCGCGCGGCCGTGAAGAACGTCTCCGGCGGCGGGGTCGTCCAGGGCGGCTCCTCCATCACGCAGCAGTACGTCAAGCTCGTGCTGGTCAACGCCGCGGAGAGCAAGGAGGAGCAGGAGGCCGCGATCGCTCCCACGCTCTCCAGGAAGCTCAACGAGCTGCGCTACGCGCTGGCCATCGAGGAGAAGTACACCAAGTCGGAGATCCTTGAGCGCTACCTGAACATCTCCTACTACGGCGCGGGCGCCTACGGCATCCAGGCCGCGTCCAAGCGCTTCTTCAACAAGCCCGCCTCGAAGCTCACCCTGTGGGAGGCGGCCACCCTCGCCGGAGCCGTGCAGAACCCGAGCGTGACCGATCCCAACGCGGGCAAGGCCTCCCGCGACCGGCTGCTGGTTCGGCGCAACACCGTGCTGAACCGGATGGCCGAGCTCGGCAAGATCACGCCGCAGGAGGCGGAGGAGGCCAAGAAGAAGAAGCTCGGCTACAAGAACATCGAGGCTCCCGGCGGCTGCGAGGAGAGCCCCTACCCGTACTTCTGCCTCTACGTGCGGCATGAGATCGCCACGAACGAGGACTTCGGCAAGACCCGCAAGCAGCGCGAGAGGCTGCTGCAGCGAGGCGGCCTCGTCATCAAGACGACGCTCGACCCGAAGGCGCAGAAGGCCTCGGAGAAGGCGATCAAGCAGTACGTCAAGACCAGCGACAAGCCGGTCGCCTCGCAGGCGATGATCGTCCCCGGCACCGGCGCCGTGAAGGCGATGGCCGCCAGCCGCAAGTTCGGCAGGAACAAGAAGAAGAACGAGATCAGCTACAACCTTGTCGGCGACAGGGCGCACGGCGGCGGAGCGGGCTTCCAGGCGGGCTCCACGTTCAAGCCCTTCACCCTGCTGACCGCCCTGGACCAGGGCATGAAGCTGAACGACGGCTTCGGCACCGGTTCCGGCTACAAGGCCCCCAGCAGGAGCGCGTTCCGCGACTGCAAGGGCAACGTGGTCGGCGACACGAACCACGAGGTCAAGAACTCCAGCGAGGGCGGCGGCGGCTTCAAGACCCTGACCACCGGCACCCTGGGCTCGGTGAACACCTTCTTCATGCGCCTGTCGCAGGAGGTCGGCCTCTGCGACACGGTCAAGATGGCCAAGAGCCTGGGCATCAAGCGTGCCGACGGCGAGCCGCTGAAGGAGTTCGAGACCTTCACCCTCGGCATCAACGAGATGGACCCGGTGACGGTCTCCGCCGCCTACGCGACGATCGCCGCCCGCGGCACCTACTGCACCCCGATGGTGATCACCGAGAGCACCGACCGCGACGGCAAGAAGACCTCCTACAAGCCCAAGTGCAAGCAGGTCCTCGACGAGGAGGTCGCCGACGCGGCCACCCACATCATGTCCGGGGTCTTCACCAAGGGCACGATGACCGAGGTCGGCGGCATCGGCCGGCCGGCGGCGGGCAAGACCGGCACCACCGACGCCTACACCGCCGCCTGGTTCGCCGGGTTCACCCCCGATCTCGCCTCCGCGGTCAGCCTCGGCGACCCGCGCGGCGCCTTCAAGCACGACCTGACCGGCGTGACCATCGGCGGGCGCTACTACAGCTACGTGTACGGCGCCTCGATCTCCGGGCGGATCTGGAAGAACTCCATGCTCGGCGCGCTCAAGGGGGTCGAGGCGACCCCCTTCACCCCGGTGAACATGTCGCGCTTCGGCGGCTGTTCCGCCGGCCGGTGCGAGCCCAAGCCTCCGCCGAAGCGCGACGGTGACGGCCCCGGAGACGGCCCCGGAGACCGCCGGGGTGACAACCGAGGCGACAACGGCGACGGCCCGTTCAGGCCGGGCGGCGACGGCCGGGAGGTCAACGGAGGTGACCCGTTCGGTCCGTTCGGCGGCGCCCCGGTCGCCCCGGTCGCCCCGTAGTAACGCCCTCGAAGCCCCGCCGTCCCGGCAGGCGGCCTCAAAACCGTCGGAGCCCTGCTCGCCGGATCTCCGAAAGGTCCGGCGAGCAGGGCTCTCGCCGCGTGGGCCCCGCACCGGGGCCCACACCCCTCGATCGGGGCGAATCGGTTGTCGCCGGTGCGGCCCCGCACCCGGATCAGCCGGGCAGCCGCGGTGGCAGGGCCGCTCAGCTCCGCCGGATCGTCAGGTCAGGACGCCGCCAGGCGGGCCCGTACGGCCTGCGCGACGCGACCGCCCTCGGCGCGTCCGGCGACCTTCGGGTTCACGATCTTCATGACCTGTCCCATGGCCTGCGGCCCGGTGGCGCCGCTCTCGGCGACGGCCTCGTCCACGAGCCCGGCGAGCTCCTCGTCGGACAACTGCGCGGGCAGGTACGCCTCAAGCACGGCCTGCTCGTCGACCTCGGCCTGGGCCTGCTCCACCCGGCCGGCACCGCTGAACGCCTCGGCCGCCTCGCGGCGCTTCTTCGCCTCCTTGGCCAGCACCTTGACGATCTCGTCGTCACTGAGCTCGCGTGCCGTCTTGCCCGAGACCTCCTCGACGTTCACGGCCGCGAGGGCCATGCGAATCGTGCGGGTGCGGATCTCGTCCCTGCTCTTCATGGAGGCCGTGAGATCGGCCTTCAGCTTGTCCTTCAATGCGCTCATGATGTCCATCTTGCCGCCTCACCAGCCCCGCCGTATCCCGAGTTTCCGTTCGAGGGCTCGATCTCGGGCATGATGAGAAGGTGAGGAAAGCAGCCGCGGTGCCCCTGTCCCTGTTCGGCGTCGGCCTGGCCGGCCTCGCGTACGCCTCGGTCGTCGAGCGCAACGCGTTCCGGCTGCGCCGCTTCGACGTGCCCGTTCTGGAGCCGGGACAGCGGCCGGTGCGCATCCTCCACCTGTCCGACCTGCACCTCACCCCCGGCAGGCGGAGGCTGATCGAGTGGGTGCGCTCGCTCGGCGCCCTCAACCCCGACCTGGTGGTCAACACCGGCGACTCCATCGCGCACCCCGACGCGGTCGCGCCTCTCATGCACGCCCTGGAGCCCCTGCTGTCACGCCCGGGCCTGTTCGTCTACGGCTCCAACGACATGTACGAGCCGCGGCCGAAGAACCCGGCGCGCTACCTCTGGCGCACCTCCAAGGCCGACTACGGGCAGAAGATCCCCAACCTCCCCTGGGAGGAGCTGGGCGCCGCGATGGCCGCCGAGGGCTGGCTGGACGTGAACAACACCACCGCCCGCCTCAAGGTCGGCGATCTCGACGTGGCGGTGGGCGGCATCCACGACTCCCACATCAACCTCGACCGCTACGACCTGATCGCCGGCCCTGCCCCGGCGGCGGCCGACCTGCGCCTGGGCGTGATGCACTCGCCGGAGCCCCGCAACATGACCCGTTTCGCCGCCGACGGCTACCAGCTGCTGCTCGCCGGGCACACCCACGGCGGTCAGCTCTGCGTCCCCTTCTACGGCGCGCTGGTCACCAACTGCGGCATCGACCGGGCCCGGGTCAAGGGCATGAGCCGCCACGACTCCGCCTACCTGCACGTCTCCGCCGGTCTCGGCACCAGCCCCTACGCCCCGGCGCGTTTCTCCTGCTATCCCGAGGCGAGCCTCCTCACCCTGGTGCCCCGTCGCCGTGGCGACGCAAGCACCCACGAAGTCCGCTAGACTTTCCCAAGCACGAGCGAGTCCGGACGTGCGACCGGGGTGTGGCGCAGCTTGGTAGCGCGCTTCGTTCGGGACGAAGAGGCCGCAGGTTCAAATCCTGTCACCCCGACGTTGAATGTCCCGAAGTGAGAGCCTGGTCACCAGAAATGGTGACCAGGCTTTTTGCTTGTGAACCCCGGTCGGATCGCGAAAGCGAGTGACCATCTGGCGAAATTTCCCCTATTCGCCTATTTCATCCAGCAATGATCGCTTTGTCGATCAGTTCCCGCTGATCTCCGGGCCCGACGGGTGCCCCCGCCTTCGTCGCCCCACCGATGACGGTGCTTCGGAACACCGGCGTGGCGACGAACGCGAAGGCCGTTCGAGGCTCCGGGGATTCGGGGCTCCATGGCTCCGGGGATTCGGGGATCCGGGACTCCGGAGGTCACCGGACCGCGTCGTCCGTGATCCCTTCCGGTACGAAGCCCTCCGGCAGGTCCCGCAGGTGGTGACCGCCGGCCGTGACACGCACCGGGCCTCCGACGGCGAACATGATCTGGTGGGCACTGCGGATCAGCACCCGCCCGACGGCCGAGTCGATCGCCCCCGCGAAGTGGGGAACGCTCGTGCTGTAGTTCACGTCGAACACGACCTCGCAGCCCTCGGGCAGGTCCGTGCTCGTCCACACCCCCCTGAGGTGCTGGAAATCCCCGCTGACCTGCTCGAACTCGATGCGGTACGGCTGCGAGCCGTCTCCGGACCCCTGGCTGCGCTGCACCCACCGCGCCGTACCGCCGCGGAAGGCCAGCACCCACTCGCGGAGCCCGTCGCCGGTGTCGGAGACGGAGACGATGTCACGGGCGTACGCGGGGAATGTCGCCTCGTCGCCGAGCCGTTCGATCACCTCGGCCGCCGTCGCCGGCACCGTGGCCTTCAGAATGCGAGATGTCATGACGCATGCTCCTTCTCAGTCCGCCGGGCGGATGACGCTGACGCCCTGCAGGCGGGTGGTGCGCAGCATGGGGTGGCTCGCCTCTCCGAAGGCACCGCCGGTGAGACCGGGCCCGCCCTGGTTGGGCAGGAAGGGCAGGAAGCCACTGTGCGAATCATTGATCTTCAGGTTGCCGCCGTTGACGACCCCCTCCAGGAACCGCTCGATCGTCGAGGTCCCGGTCGACCAGACGGAGTTACGCAGGCCGTACGCGTTGGTGTTCACGAAGGCCAGCACCTCCTCCAGGAGAGCCTCGTCATCCGTCCCGGCGTCGGGGACGATGATCGGCAGAAGCGGGAAGAAGGTCTCGTCGCGGACCACCGAGAGCGATCTGGCGTTGCCGAGCCCGTCGACACGGACGATGCTCGGCTCGACGAAGAACCCCGTCTCGGACGGTGATCCGTCCACTTCGAGGCGGCGACCACCGTGGACGAGCTTCGCACCTTTGGAAAGGGCCTCCCCCAGGCAGCCGAAGAACCAGTCGACCCCCAGAACCGGGGTGAGCACCACACCGGCCTCGTCCGGGTATCCCGGCTGGATCCTCCGGGTGGCCACGACCAGCCGCTCGATGATCTCGTCCGCGATCGCCGGATGGACGACCACCTGGTTGGGCACGTTGCAGATCTGTCCGGAGTTCATGAAGAACTGGGTGAGGGTCTCCACCGTGGCGTCCAGGTCGGCGTCGTGCCACACCACGCAGCAGTCGTTGCCCGCGAGCTCCAGGATCGGCTTCTTACCCGCGGCGATGCACTCGCCCTCGAACTCGAGCCCCTTCTTGCTGCCCCCGAAATAGAGGATGTCGTCGACGTGCTCGCTCGCCATCCAGGCGTCGAGCATCGGCGGCCCGCAGAGGGCGTTGATCGTTCCCGGCGGAGCTCCCGCCTCTTCGAGCACCGGCGCCACGATCTCCCGCATCGCGTACATGCAGCTGAGAGCGACCCCCCGCGGTGCGCGTACCACCACGGTGTTGCCCGCGATGAGAGAGGTGAGGCCGTTCAGCGCGTTGACCGCCGCGGCGTTCTGGGGTGGGTTGATGCAGACGACCCCGTCCGGAACGCGACGCAGGATCATCTCACGGTCGCCGTCCCAACGGCGGAACTCCATCTGCTCGGCGCACCATTCGAGGGTCTCCCGGCTCCAGCTGGTGTACGGGAGCCCGCCGATCATGCCTTGGGCCGCGGAGCGCGGCGTGCCCTCGGCGACGAGGATCTCGACGAGGGGGTCGAGGTGCTCAAGAATTCTTTTCGCGATGCGGCGTCCGATCTCGATTCGCTCGCCGAGCGGAACGCGTCTCCATTCCGGTGCGGCGGCGGCGGCCGATTCCAGGGCGAGGGTCGTCATGCTCTCGTCGGCGACGACGCACGCCCCCACGACACGTTCCCCCGCGGTGTGCGAATCGGTGACTCCCAGATCGAGATCACGCTTGAGCCCCAGGGTGGGGAAGGTGTCCTCGATAAGGGCCCGAGCGGCGAGCGTGTGAACAAGCTGGGCGTTCTCGCCGGTGACATCTCGGCCGCAGATGTAAGCGGGATATATCCCAAATTTCACATTTCCTCCTTCGCTCGATATGACCACGGCTGATATTCACGCTATGTGTGGCAATACCAGTGGAGCAATGGGAGTGTCATAAGGGCTTCTTATGAAGCCCAAGAGCCATTTCTTATCGAGTTCGGGCCGACCAGAGGCCGGACCGCTGTGCACCGAGCAGGGCGTCGCCCCCGAAGGGGACGCCGGCCCCCTCCACTCGCCACCCCGCCGATCCGTCCGCTCCCCGTCCGTCCAGGGCCGCTCCGACGACATGGACGCCCATCGCACATGCGATGGAGAAGGGGTCAATACCGCATGACTGCCAGGCGGTTTAGCCCTCAGGACAGGAATATGCGAAGGTAGGGTGATTGTTCACGATGTTTCGGCTCAGCACGGTGAGCCGGTAAGGAGCTCCCGTTGTTCAGGCGTCTTCCCCGGTGGGCCGTCGCGGTCCCCCTCGCCCTTACGCTGGCCGCCGCCCTGTCCGGCTGCGGCTCCGACGACCCGGCCCCCACCACGGCCTCCTCCGGCGACGGGACCACGACGTTGACGGTGCTCGCCGCCGCGTCGCTGACCGGCACGTTCACCGAGCTGGGCAAGACCTTCGAGGCCGCGAACCCGGGCACCACGGTGCGCTTCAGCTTCGGCTCCAGCGCCACCCTGGCCCAGCAGATCGTCGCGGGCGCCCCGGCCGACGTCTTCGCCGCCGCCAGCCCGGCCACGATGAAGACCGTCACCGACGCCTCCCTGGCCACGACCCCGACCACCTTCGCGCGCAACGTCCTCCAGATCGCCGTCCCGGCCGACAACCCGGCCAAGGTCGACGATCTGGCCGACCTGGCCGACCCGAAGGTCAAGGTCGCCCTCTGCGCCGAGCAGGTGCCCTGCGGCGCCGCCGCGGTCACGGCCCTGGACGCGGCCGGCCTCAAGGTCACCCCCGTCACCCTGGAGCAGGACGTCAAGGCCACCCTCACCAAGGTCGAGCTCGGTGAGGTCGACGCCGCCCTCGTCTACAGGACCGACGTCATCGCCTCCGGCGGCAAGGTCCAGGGCATCGACTTCCCCGAGGCCGAAAAAGCGATCAACGACTACCCGATCGCGGCCCTGTCCGGCGCATCCGCCCCCGAGGCGGCGAAGCGCTTCGTCGACCTCGTACTGTCACAGCAGGGCAAGGACGTACTGACCAAGGCCGGATTCCAAGCCCCCTGACCGCTGCCACGACACCCTCCGTGACGCGACGCCCCCGCACCCATCCGTACACGAAACCATGCGCGGGACGCGCGTCCAGCGCCTCGCCCGCACCGTCGAGGACCTTCACCTCGATCCCGGCCATCGCGAGGCCGGCGAAGCGGATCCACCGAGATACCTCACACCGGCATCACCGGCCCCTCTGCCCCCATAACTACCCATCTAGCACCCTTTAGCGACATAAAGTAACCCCCCGGAGTCATGCGACCGCAGACGGTAATGTACGTTTGTGGTCATGATCGTGTTGATGCGGCGAGTCGCGCAGCGCGGAGGCGTCACCCTCGCGCTGGGACTGGCCGTGCTCGGCGCCGTCATATTGATGCATCTGGCACTGTGCGTCGTGGCCCCCGTGCACCGCGGGCACTTCCACGCCCCCGGCCATCGGTCACCGACCGCCGCGACCACCGCGATCACGGCCACCGCCGCGGGACCTGTCACCGCGATCGGCGCGGAGGTGCCCGCGGACCACGTACCGTGCCCGGCGCCACCACCCGCCGAGGAGGATCACCACCTGTGCGGGGCGGCGGCCGGAGCGCAGATCACCGGTACGCGCGCCCCAGTGCCGACCGGCCCGGTCATCGGTGACCCGGTGGCCGTCGACGAGGCCCCGGCACCCCCGCCGTCGCCCGCGTGGCGCCGCGCGCGACCGGTCCGCCCGCCCCCGGGCGCGGTGTTACTCCTTCTCAAATCCGTTTCCCGTATATAGCCCGCCCCGCGGGCCCGCCGGTCAACGACTCCGCACTCCTCACGAGACTCCTCGCGAGTTCCTCATGAGCGGTGGAGCCGTCGCTCAAGCGCGCCCAGAAGCGAGTTGATCACATCGCATCCAGGGGAAACGAATCATGACATACACACTTAATTCACCACAGGTAGCGGCCGAACGGCCGCAGATCGACACCGCCTCACTCGGCCGGCTGATCACCGGAGCCACCTGCCACACTCCCGAGCACGTGGTCGGCAACACCCCCGTGCTCTGGGTTCCCGAGATCGCCTCGGGGCTGGGGCACGGATTCTGGGCGAAGTTGGAGGGCGGCAATCCCGGTGGGATCAAGGACCGCTCCGCGCTCTACATCGTCGAGCGGGCGCGCGAACGCGGCCTGCTGCGACCGGGAGCGCCCATCGTGGAGTCCACCAGCGGGACCTTCGGGCTGGGCCTGGCGCTGGCCGGCATCGTGCACGGCCACCCGGTGACACTGGTGACCGACCCGGGCATGGAACCGCTGATGCACCGGTTGCTGTCGGCCTACGGGGCCCACGTCGTCGTCGTCACCGAACCGCATCCGGTGGGCGGCTGGCAGCAGGCCCGTCGGCAGCGCGTGCGGGAACTGCTCGGCGAGCACCCGGACGCCTACTGCCCCGACCAGTACACCAACCCCGACAACGTCGCCGCCTACGCGGGACTCGCCGTCGAGCTGGCCGGTCAGCTCGGGCGGATCGACGTCCTGGTGTGCAGTGTGGGCACCGGTGGCCACAGTGCCGGCGTTCATCGCGCGCTCCGGCGCTTCTATCCCGACCTGCGGCTCGTCGGCGTCGACACGATCGGCTCGACCATCTTCGGCCAGCCCGCGCGCCCGCGGCTCATGCGCGGCCTGGGCAGCAGCATCCACCCGCGCAACGTGGCGTACGAGGCCTTCGGGGAGGTCCACTGGGTCGCGCCCGCGGAGGCGGTCTGGGCCTGCCGACGCCTGGCCTCGCTGCGGTACGCCACCGGCGGCTGGAGCGTCGGCGCGGTGGCCCTGGTGGCGTCCTGGCTCGCCCGCACGCTGCCCGGATACACCCGGATAGCGGCGATCTTCCCCGACGGTCCGCATCGCTACTTCGACACGGTCTTCAACGACGACTACTGCGCGGAACGCGGCCTGCTCGGCGCGCCCCCGATGACGGACCCCGACGAGATCGCCCATCCGGCCGAACGCGAGGTGACGCGCTGGACGCGATGTGCGACCGTACCCGACCCGGTCGGCTTCCCGAGAGACGGCGATGCCTTCCGGAAAGACGGCGACGCCTCCCTGGAAAAGGGGATCGCCTTCCCCGAAGACGGTGCCGGCTTCCCGGGGGACGACGTCGTGGAAACGTCGCCGGCCGCCGCGGGAGACGGCGCCCGCGCCGAAACCGCCGGGGAGACGACCGGGAAAGGTGGCCTCCGGTGAGAGGCACCGTCGCTCTGGCCCGCTCCTTCGACCGGCCGGTGAGACTGCTACTGATCAACCAGCTCACCATCAACACCGGCTTCTACATGCTGATGCCCTATCTGGCCGGTCACCTGTCGGGAACGCTGGCGCTGCCGGCCGCACTGGTCGGCCTGGTCCTGGGCATCCGCAACCTCAGCCAGCAGGGCATGTTCCTGGTGGGCGGCACACTCGCCGACAGGCTCGGCCACAAGCCCATGATCGTCGCGGGCTGCGGGCTGCGCACGGTCGCGTTCCTGCTGCTCGCCGTGGCCGACTCCCTGCCCGCGCTGGTGGTCGCCTCGGCCCTGACCGGGTTCGCCGGCGCGCTGTTCAACCCGGCCGTACGGGCCTACCTCGCCCGCGAGGCCGGAGCGCGCAAGGTCGAGGCGTTCGCCGTGTTCAACGCCTTCTCCCAGGTCGGCATCCTGATCGGACCGCTCGTCGGCCTGCTGCTCAACGCGGTGGCCTTCAGGCTCGTCTGCCTGGTCGCGGGCGTGATGTTCGCGGTCCTGACGGTCGCACAGACGCGAGCCCTGCCCGCGGGAGCCGCTCCGGAGGGCGAGGAGGGGCGAGGCGTGCTGCCGGCCTGGCGCGAGGTGGTCGGCGACCGGCCGTTCCTGCTGTTCTCCCTGGCCATGATCGGCTCCTACGTGCTGAACTTCCAGATCTACCTGGGACTGCCGCTGGAGATCCGCCGGGCCACGGGCGGTGAGCTGGGAATCACCCTCGTGTTCGCCGTCTCGGCGGTGATGACCCTGGCGGGCCAGGCCCGTCTCACCGCGTGGGCGACCCGGCGGTGGCGACCGCCGCAGGCCATCGCGTGGGGGCTGGTCCTGATGGGACTCGCCTTCGTCCCCCTCGCCCTGGCAGCACCCTGGGCGGGCACCGCCGTCGTGCCGCCCGGCGGAACCGCCCTGATGCTCGCGCTCGTCCCCGTCCTGGGGACCACGGTGCTGCTCAGCCTGGCCACCATGATCATCTATCCGTTCGAGATGGCGACCGTCGCCACCTTCGGAGGCCGGCACATGGTGGGGACGTACTACGGGCTCTACAGCACCCTGGCCGGCGTCGGTATCGCCGTGGGCAACCTGCTCACCGGGTCGGCTCTGGATCTGGGCACGCGGGTCGGCCTGCCGAGCCTGCCGTGGCTGGTCCTGGCACTGATCGGCCTCGGCTGCGCCACGGCCGTCGCCGTTCTGGATCGATCGGGGCGCCTGGCGACCCCGCCGAGGGCCGCTCCGGCGACGGCGTGAGGCGGCAAGGGCCGGTCCGGCCCTGACGATCTGCGGGGGCGGGGGCGGAGCATCTCACCGAGACTCCGTGCCTGCCCGTCCCCGCCGGTCGTCCGGGGTTGGCGTTCGGTCGCGGCGGACAGCGTCATGGCCAGGAGGGATTGTCCGGCACGCGCGCGTCCGGCCTGTTCGGCCTTCCACCCACCGGCGCCGCTCATCACCGCGCGCGCAGGAACGGCGCCGTCCGTCGCGACTCGCCCAGGAACGCCGCCGCCCATCAGGGCATGCTCAAGAACGGCGCCGCCCATCACGGCTCGCTCAGGAACGGACGAGGCGGGCGATCGCGTCGGACGCCTCCCTCACCTTCTCCTCGGCCTCGGCTCCGCCCTTGGCGGTGGCCTCGGCCACGCAGTGCGCCAGGTGCTCCTCCAGCAGGGACAGCGCGAAGGACTGCAACGCCCGGTTGGCCGCCGACACCTGGGTGAGGATGTCGATGCAGTACTTGTCCTCCTCGACCATCCGCTGCAGGCCTCGCACCTGCCCCTCGATCCGACGTAGCCGCCGCACATGGTCCTGCTTGTTGGCGGTGTATCCGTACATCTCGCCCCCTCCGCTCGGCTTCCCCTGCGAAAGGATACCCCCCGCTAGTATTCAAGGCAGCCTCGCCGACCGTGCCCGCCTACATGCCGCCGACCATCTCGGCGGGCGGCGGCACCGGCTCCCACCCGCCCACCAGCCCACGGGTGGCGATCGTGACCGCGCAGCGTTGCGCGGCGTACGTGAGGGCCATGGCGTGATGTTCCGGGGAGAAGTCGGCGACGGCATCGGCGACGAGGAACGGCTGAAGGTCCTGCATGAAGGCGTCGCAGGCGGTCATGAGGCAGCCGATGTGCGCGTAGACACCGCAGACGATGATCTGGTCGCGTCCCATCGCGTCCATCCGGGTACGCAGGTCGGTCCGGTGGAAGGCGCTGTAGCGCCACTTGGTGAGCAGAACGTCGGACTCCGCGGGAAGGAGGCTCGCGACGATCTCGCTCTCGCGAGGACCGGGGATGCCCGCCCCCCAGAAGTCCTGGAGCAGGCCGCGCTCGTGCCTGCTCTGGCCGCCGGGCTGCACCGAGTAGACGACGGGAACCCCCAGCTCCGCGCAGGCGTCGCGCAGGAGACCGATGTTGGCGATGAGCCCGGTCAGCGGGGAGGCGTCGGCGGTGAAGGGGGCGAGGAAGTAGTTCTGCATGTCGTGGACCAGCAGGATGGCGCGGCGCGGATCAGGGCGCCAGCTCACCCGGTTCTCGGGCAGGTCGTTCTCCCTCGGCAGCGGGTAGGAGGCGATCTGGGGGAGGGCCACGGGCACTGTCTCCTTTCCTCGGTTTTCGTGGGGTTTCCTGCGGCTTTTCGGCAGTTTTTTCTGCGGTTTCTCTGCGGTGCCGGAACCTTCTCGCGGTGGCGGACCGCCTCCCGCGACGGTGAACCTCCTCCGTGACGGCGAGTCGTCTCCCCGTGGCGGATCATCGCCCGTGACGGTGGATCGTTTCCCGTGCCGGCGGGTCAGCGGTGCTGGTCCAGGCCGACGGCGCGGAGCATGGTCTGGAACTTGGCGGTCGTCTCGGCGAGCTCGGTCTCCGGTACCGACCCCGCGACGATCCCCGCGCCCGCGAACAGCCTCAGGGTCTGGTCGGCGACCTCGGCGCAGCGGATGGTCACGACCCATTCGCCGTCGCCCGTCGCGTCACCCCACCCGACCAGGCCGGTGTACAGACCGCGGTCGAACGACTCGATCTCCTCGATGGCCTCACGCGCGGCGCTCGCGGGCGTGCCGCAGACGGCGGGGGTGGGGTGCAGCACGGTGGCCAGTTCCAGCGAGGTGACCGTCGGGTCGTCCAGCACGCCGGTGATCCGGGTCGACAGGTGCCACATGGAGGCGGTGGACAACGGCGAGGGCCCGGCGGGGACGGACAACTTCCTGCAGTACGGGCGCAGTGCCTCCACGATGCTCTCGATCACCAGGGCGTGCTCGCGAAGGTCCTTGTCCGAGGCGAGCAGAGCGCGGGCCCGTTCGCGGTCGACGACGGGGTCGGGGTGGCGGGGCGCGGAGCCCGCGAGCGGGTTCGTCGTGATCCGGCGGCCCGAGCGGGAGACGAGGAGTTCGGGACTGGCTCCCAGGAGGGTACGGGCCGTGTCGTCGCTCGACGGCAGGTCGACCGCGTAACCGTAGGCCTGTGGGTCGCGCCGGACGAGGTTGCGCAGGATGCGGCCGACGTCGACGGGTGCGCCCATGGTGATGTCCAGGGTCCGGGCCAGCACGATTTTCTGGAGCTCGCCGGCGGTCAGCTTGACCAGCGCCTTCTCCACACCGCGCATGTAGTCGTCGGGATCGGAGACCGGACCGACCCCGGTGAACGTCCCCGTGACCTGCTCGGGGGCGGCGGAGAGGCCGGTCGGCGGACTCGTCCAGCAGACGGTGGCGGGTACCAGCAGGCGCGCGGGACGGTCGTCGCGGAAGGGAACCGCGCCCACCACCACGGGATTGGGGTGACCGGAATCCCGAGCGTCGCGCAGGGCCGAGGCGACGCGACCCTGCAGGCTCGTCGTCCCGGAGTCGGGGACCTCCTGGACCACCCCTCTGGCGAGCAGGGTCCTGGTCGGCGAGGTGAAGAAGAAGGTACCGGGCTCGTAATCTCCCAGAAGGTCGGGCGTTCGAGACATGGTGCTGGTGTCGTTCGACGACATGGCTAAGAGGTCTCCTGTCGGGAGAAATCCAGGAACGGGGGGTGTGCCGTGCTACGACCGGAGCGTGGCGCCCCCGTCGACGTACAGGTCCTGCATGGTGATGTGCCTGGCACGGTCGGAGGCCAGGAAGAGGACGGCGTCCGCGATGTCGGCGGGATCGGCCAGCCTGCCGAGGGGGATGCCCACCCGGAAACTGGCCGGCGAGCCGTCGATGACCGTCCTGGCGTCGTGGCCGCCGGCCCACAGGGCGCGCTGCATGGGAGTGTCGGTGGAGCCGGGCGACACCACGTTGCAGCGGATGCCGTACTGCGCCAGCTCCAGGCCGAGGCACTTGGTGAACTGCGCGGCCGCGGCCTTGGAGGCGGCGTAGGCCGACATGTCGGTCCGGGGCACGCCCGCGGCGTTGGACCCCACGGTGACGATCGCCCCGGATCTGCGGGGGATCATCCGGCGGGCGACCGCACGGGACAGGTGGAAGACTCCGCCGGTGTTGACGGCGAACGTGCGAGCCCAGTCGTCGTCGCTGATGGCGACGGCGGGTCCCGAGCAGAGCACCCCTGCGACGTTGACGAGCAGCCCGATCGGGCCGAGATCGGCCTCGACCCGCGCGACCACGTCGTCGACGGCGGCGCTGTCGGTGACCTGGCAGGGGTAGGCGACCGCGACGCCGAGGTCGGCGGCGACCCGCGCGACCCGCTCGGCGTTCACGTCGAGCGCGGCGACACGTGTGCCCGTGGCCGTCAGGGCTCGCGCCACGGCCTCGCCGATGCCCTGTGCCGCACCGGTGACCACGGCCACCGCGCCTTCCATCACCATGCCTTCACCGTCTCTCGCCGTGTCTCGTCGTTCTCTCGCGCTCCCGTCGCCCTCGCCACGGTCCGCCTGTGTCGGTAGGCAGGCTAGCTCCATCACTTTAGGTCGCGCAGCAAAAACTTATAGTTACTTTTCACAGATCAGGAGGACATCGCGGAGGTTAGTGGGACCACTCCGGACTGCGGGACACTGCGAGCGAGGGAACCCCGGGCGGGCGATTCGTCCCCCGATGACGGTTTTCCGAGGAGAGCCGGTCTCCACTGCTCCCGCCCAGGTGAAGGGCGGATTCGACGCGTTTACAGATAGTCAACGTCGCGTCAATCGCCATGACCTAACATCATCCTTCGTGACAAGCCAGGATATTTCAGAGCGACAGGCATATATCCCCCCTGCGCCTCCCGCCGAAACCTCCGCAGAGCCCGTGGAACCCGCGGAGGAGGGCAGCGGCGTGCTGGCGATGATCGAGCGCATCGGCTCGATCATCGTCCCGATCGGCGTCGCGTTCTACGCCGTCCTCTACCTCGGCGTCGAGCAGATGTACGGCGTGTTCGGCATCAGCCCGCAGCAGGCGGGAATCGACCAGTCCGTGCTGCTCGGCCGGTTGATGGGGACGCTGATCCTGCTCCTGCTCGTCATCGCGCCGCTCCTCGGCCTCGTCGTCGGGGTGGGCTGGCTCGCTGACAAAGTGACCCGCGGCGCGGTCGGAAAGGCCGTGACGGCCGTACGGCGCCGCCCCTGGGTGGCCGCCCTGCTCGCCGCGCTGTGGTGCGGCGCGACCTACTGGGGTCTGCTGAGCCTCGTGGGCGACCTCGAAATCGCCGCCATGGTCGTCGTCGCGGTGGGGCTGGGCGTGCTGACGTTCCTGGTGCCGTTCCGGTTGCTGCGCCGCAAGCCCGTCGGCCGTGCCGGCATGAAGGTGCTCACCGGCGCTCTGACGGGTATCGGCCTGGGATTCCTGCTGATCCTGCAGATGGCCCTGGGCGCGGTGGAGATGCAGGAGACGGGACGGGCCAACGACCTCCTCCCCTACGTCGGCTTCCAGGACCAGTGGGCCGTCATCAAGGACGCCGACGGCGACAAGCCCCTCTACGACGGCCGGTGGATGATGCTGCTCGGCGAGAGCCAGGGCACCTACGTCTTCTACGACTGCGACAAGCTGGAGACCTTCCGGCGCCCGATCGACGGCACGCTCCTCGGCAACCTCCAGCTGCAGCCGGAGCGAGAGGCGGGCTACAAGTGCGGCACGCTCGCAGAGCAGGGAGAGGCACAGGCGAGCGAGGGACAGTAGACACGACCGGCGGACACGACCGAGAGGGCGTCCACCGGTTCACCCACGACACCTGCCGGCGGCGGGATCCGGCACTCCCGGTCCCGCCGCCGGGGACGGCACGACGCACGTCACTGATTTTGGCCCGAATAATCATCTCAAAAATCATTACGGGCAACAAAAATGCCTCGACTCGGATACGCGAATCGAGAGAGCACCCTCTGCCGCGACCGTACGGCGAGGAATCCAGCAACCTGGACATATCCCCGCCATTGACGAATCCGTTTAAACCTTCTTAACGAGGGTCGCGCTTTGCCATGTCGATCATCGGGTAACTCCTGCTTGCCGCCATCGTCGCGGTTCAAGCAATCCGATCTCCTGAAATCACAAAAGACATGGAATGCGATGACTTTTAGCGGTAGAAGACGGGCTCAAAACATTAATTCCAGCCAACACGCTCGAAACCGGTCCGTCGCGACAACAGCAATCGGCGCCATTCTGGCACTTTCCTGCCAGGCGCCGGCCGGCGCCGTGACCGACACCACGGGAGCCGTTCTCCTCAGCACGCGAGCCGCGGGTAGCGAGACCGTCCCGGTCGGGAGGACGATCGGCGCGCCCGGGGGCGCGAGCTTCTCCCTGATCGGAACCCTCGGGCGGGAAGACTGCAAGTGCCGTGGACAGCACTGCGTGTGTGACCGCGATCGTCCCGGCAAGAATCGGGGCAGCGGAAAGGGCAGGAGCGGCCGGGACCGCGGAAAGAAATCGTCGAGTCTCGAACTGCCGTCGGAATCGGCGACCCCGGCGAATCCCGCTAAAGAAAATCCCGCCAAAACGGATCTTCCAGATGTTCCACTCGATCCGCTCGGCCTACCCGGTCCGGCCAAACCGGCGGGGCCCGCGAAACCGGCAGGACCTGCGAAACCAGCGGGACCCGCGAAACCGACGGGATCCACGGACACGGCAGGCCTGGCGAATCCGGCAGGGCCCGCAATTCTGGTGGGCCCCGCAGGCCCGGCCGGCCCGGCCGGCCCCAAGGGAGTTCCCGGTCCCGCAGGACCGACAGGAGCGACGGGTCCGAAGGGCGACACCGGTGCCCCCGGCCTTCCTGGGGCACCGGGCCCGGCGGGCGCGATGGGACCCGCGGGCGCGACGGGTGCCACCGGTCCTGTGGGACCGATGGGACCCGCGGGACCGATCGGCCCCCAGGGTCCGGACGGGCTCACCGGCCCGATCGGCCCGGAAGGACCCAAGGGTCCGGCAGGTCCCCAGGGACTCGCGGGACCGGTAGGACCGATCGGCCCGGAAGGGCCGGTGGGGCCGATCGGCCCTGAAGGACCCGCGGGGCCAATCGGCCCGGAAGGACCGGTCGGCCTCGTCGGGCCGATGGGCCCGGAGGGTCCGGTCGGCGCCCCCGGGCCCGCGGGTGCGGACGGCGCTCCGGGACCCGTCGGTCCGGCCGGCGAACCCGGCGCCACCGGACCGGTGGGACCGACCGGCGCCACCGGAGCCGCGGGCGAGCCTGGAGCACCTGGCCCGGAAGGACCCGCGGGACCGATCGGCCCCGCGGCACCGACCTCCGCCGTCTCGGTGTCGTACCTGCTTTTCGAACCGATCACCGCGTCGGTCAGGAACGACGGGACGGCACAACTCCGCGATCCGCGCACGACTCCGCTCTGGCACGATCTTTCGAAGATCCCCGGTCATCCCACCGACGTGGTGGACGTCGCGACGACGATCCTCCATGACGGCGCCCTTCCGTACCTTCACCTCACGGTCCAGAGTTCGTCCGGTCAGGTCGCCCGGACGAAGTGTCTTCTCGGGCGGCCGGTTCCCCGGACGGGAGGCTTCTTCGCTCCGGGAACACCTCATGGACCTCCCGCCTACCCCGCGAACTGCGCCAAGTTCACCGACGAGACACCGCCGCTCTGAACCTCGCCGAGTTCCGAGCCTGACAAATGAAAAAATGTCGTCAAAAGAGAATGCCGTACCCGGCACCGGCCGGGCGCGGCATTCTCCATGTCGAATCCCTCGAACGATGTCGAATCCCTCGAACGCGCACGGCCTCCTGCGCCCCACGATCACCCGGCCCTCGGGCCGTGGGGCGCGTCAGTTGCGGGCGAGGACCAGACGCGAGGGGTCTTCTCCCGGCAGCGGGACGCGGAGGCGACGCCTGGCGGCGACCATCCGGCACCCGGCGACGCACGCGTTCGTGCCCAGCGCGACGATCGTGAACAGGCCGAGGCGGAGCAGGTCCTGCCTGCCGAAGCTGAGCTCCCCGGCACCGTTGACCAGGAATCCGGTGCCGAAGAACCACGCCATGACGGCCGTCGCCAGCGCGACCCCGGCCCGGACCCCGCGGGCGGCGTAGGCGCACACGGCGATCGCCATGATCAGTACGCGGCCGGCGGTCTCCGCCGGAGCGAGGAGCAGCGAGGCGGTCGCGGCCGTGGCGACGACGGTGACGAACCCCCCGGCGAGCGAGAACCCCACCGGTTCGATCCCGGACTTCACACCTACCCCCTTCGCATAACGGACATTTGTTGCTGAACAGGCATTTACCGAGGGGCGGACTCCGCCCCTCCATGAAATCCCGGGAAATGCCCGAACGCCAATGTCAGTATCTTTTCTTCACCCTTTCCCGACGTTCCTTTACGCCGTTCTCGGCCCCGGCGGGCGCCCGCCGGAAGCCTCTTCGCGGCGACAAGGCGCACCCGGGTGGAGAGTCCGAAGACGACCGGAGCTTTCGTGCCGGGACGACGGAGAACCGGTCCGGGATGACTCAACCCACTCGATCGCGAGCCCCCCGTGACCTTTGCCATACGATCGCCGTATGGCGGAGGTCATGGTGCGCGACGGAACCTGGACGTTCGACGGCGAGATCCTGCGGATCGTGCCCGGCCACGACCGGAGCGTGAAGAAACTGCGACAGCTGCTGGGAGAGGTGCGGGTGCCGCTGGAGGCGGTGGCCGGCATCGCGTACGAACCCGGCAAGAAGGGCGGCAGGCTGCGACTGCGCCTGCGGGAGGGCGCCGACCCGTTCAGTCAGGCGACGCGCGGGCGGATCGCCGACAACGCCGACCCCTACCAGCTGGTCGTTGACACCAACCGCACCGGCGCCGCCGAGTATTTCGTCACCGAGGTACGCAACGCACTGGTGATCGAGCAGGTGCCGGACGGTCCCTCGGAGCGCTACCTCATGCCCGGCCCCGAACTCCCCGTGGTGGTCCCGGCCGGCGACGGCACGGCCACGTTCGACGGCGAGTCGATCCGTCTCGAATGGAACTGGGCCGCGGAGGGGGTCAAGAAGTCGACGGGTTCCCAGCGGTTCGCGCTGAAGGACCTGAACGGCGTGGAGTGGTTCCCGGCCACGGGCATGGAGAACGGCTGCCTGCGTTTCCATGTGAAGGGCACGGCATCCCACAATTTCGCTCCCAAGCATGACCCGAACTGCCTGGTCCTGTGGGGATTCGACAAGGAGATCCGCACCACGGCCCTGCTCGTCGCCGCCGTTCTCGCCAGGCTGCCGCACCCCTCGGGCGCCCACCCGCCCCCCGCCGAACCCCTCTCGATCGAGGCCGCCACGGCACCCGCCGCCGACGACGACCCGGACTCGCTCCTGCGCCGCCTGCGCGAGCTCGGCGACCTGCACAGGGACGGCATCCTCACCGACGAGGAGTTCACCACCGCCAAGCAGGCCCTGATCCGCCGCTTCTGACGTCGGGGCGGTCGAGCGGAGGTCACCTGCACCGGGCGAGCATGACCTTCTTGTCCGCGCGGGTGACCGGCAGGTCGTATTTCACGGCGACCTGGGCGAAGCGGACGACGTAGGCGCAGCGGACCCCGCGTACGGGAGGGAGCCAGGACGCCGGTCCCGAGCCGCCCTTCGCCTCGTTGGCGGCGCCGTACACCGGGATGAGGTTGAGCGGGTCGTTGGCGATGCGCTTGCGCTTGGACATCGGCCAGCGGGAGGCTCCCATCCGCCACCCGTAGGAGAGCGGGACCACGTGGTCGACCTGGATCTCGTCGGAGCGCTTCTTGGTCCAGCGGACGATCCGGCCGGTGTAGGGGTCGCGCAGCTTCATGGAGACGACCACGCAGTCGGACCCTCGGCGGTAGCGCACGTCCTCGCCGTC
Source organism: Streptosporangium sp. NPDC000509 (assembly GCF_042898365.1). Lineage (NCBI taxonomy): Bacteria > Bacillati > Actinomycetota > Actinomycetes > Streptosporangiales > Streptosporangiaceae > Streptosporangium > Streptosporangium sp. NPDC000509. The sequence goes on from NZ_JBIAYX010000002.1 coordinate 415,542, forward strand.
GCGGGCCAGCAGGTCGTCGCGGGTACGGCAGCCGTTGCGCGCGTACGGCACCCCTTTGGCGGTGTCGGCCCAGTTCTCGCCGAACCTGGCCCTGCTGTAGCCGGCCTTGGAGCCCATCGGCCTGACCTTGAGTCTGCCGATCAGCCTGACGGCGGCTCCCCGATCCCCGGCCGATCTGAGGGGCGCCAGGCCGGGACGCACGCCGTCCGGATTGTCCAGTGGCGCGACCCGGGCGGGCGCGGCCCTCGCACGCGTGTCCTCGCCCTGCGTCGACAGTGAGAAGAGCACCGCGGCGCCGAGCATCACGGTGACCACCCCCCGCGTGCTCAACCATGCCTCCAGAAAGGGTCTACGGACTCACGCCTGACCGATTCCCGGTCATCTCATGGTTGACACGGGGGTGTCCGCTGGTTGAGACCGGATCCGGCGAAGGGGCAGGTCAGGGCTGGAATCGGTAACCCATGCCCGGTTCGGTGAGCAGGTGGACCGGGTGGGCGGGGTCGCGCTCCAGTTTCTTGCGCATCTGGGCCATGTACTGGCGAAGGTAGTGGGTCTCCTTGCCGTAGGCGGCGCCCCAGACGTCGTTCAGCAGACGGCGCTGGGTGATCAGCTTGCCGGGGTTACGGGCCAGGATCTCCAGCAGGCGCCACTCGGTGGGGGTCAGCCGTACGCCGCCGGAGACGGTCTTGCCCGCCAGGTCCACCTCGTGCTCGCCGATCACGAACCGGGCCGGTTCCTCCTCGGTGGCGGAGACCCGGCGCGCCACCGCGCGGATCCTGGCGAGCAGTTCGTCGACGCCGAACGGCTTGATGACGTAGTCGTCCGCGCCCGCGTCCAGGGCCTCCACCTTGTCGCGGCTCTCGGCCCTGCCGGACAGCACGATGATCGGGACATTCGTCCAGCCGCGCAGCCCGTGGATGACGTCCACCCCGTCCATGTCGGGCAGGCCGAGATCGAGCACGACCAGGTCGGGGTGCCAGTCGGCGGCCTGGCGCAGGGCGGCGGCGCCGTCGTCGGCCACGGCCACCTCGTACCGGCGCGCGGCCAGGTTGATGCGCAGCGCCCGCAGGAGCTGGGGCTCGTCGTCGACGACGAGGATGCGCGTCACGGGGTCCTCCTCGGTCGAGACCAGGCTACGGTGGCGGCTCCCTGGCCGATCAGGTGCCCCGGTGAACGGAACCGCTACGTGCCGCTGGGCAGGGGAGCGGTCGAGCACCGTGAAGTCCGGCCAGGAGCGGCCCGGTGGGTACGCGGTGAAAAGCCGCGTCCTGCGCCATTAATGGTGATATCGAGGCAAATGTCGATATCGGTGGCACCTTCAGGAAGCCTGTCCGTCATATTCTCCGACGCCCATCGGGATCCGATGAATAATCCCGCTCGTCGAGGGCAGCAAGGGCTACCACAACAGCCCAAGTCTGAGGTGAGGTCACACATGATAGCGCTGGGACTTCTCTTGATCGTAGTCGCGGGTGCGGCCGTGATCGCGGTCTCCTGGGACGAGACCACGACATCGACCGCCACCGCTTCGTTCACGGTCTTCGACCGCCTGTTCCAGCTGTCCCAGCTGGAGCTCTTCTTCGCGGGTGTCGCCACGGGAGCGGTTTTCCTGCTCGGCCTGGGGATGCTGTTCGCGGGTATGCGACGCTCGGCCGCGCACCGCCGCAGGCTCCGTGCCTCGCGGATCGAGGCGCGTGACCGGGTCACCCGCCTGGAGGAGGAGAAGCGGGAGCTGGAGCGCAAGCTCGAAGAGGCTCCCAGGACTCCGGCGACCGCTGGGACCCCCGGGACTCCCGCCGCCGCCTCCGCCGCTCCCGCGACCGCCACGACCCCCGTGGTCGACCGCGACCGCGACGGCGTCGACGACCGTGTCGAGGACACCGCACCCCACCCCCGGGTCGACGTGCCCCGTCAGGCCTCCACCGACCAGCTCGTGGCCGGTCGTCACGGGCGCTCGGACCACCGCTAAGCGCCACGCCTTCCCCAGCCGGTGCGACCCCCGGGTCACACCGGCTGAGGCATGCCCGGATCCCCTTCGCCGCCCTCCGGAGCGCGGGGTGACCGGTCGGGGGAAGGCGGATCCCGGCTCTTCACGACCCCGCCCGTATTGATAAAACCCCCAAAAAGTAATATTCGCCCCATGACACCACGGCCTAGGGCGATTTTCTTCTGGGCCACCGGTGTACTCGCCTACATCGTCGCCGTCTTCCACCGGCAGTCGCTGGGTGTGGCGGGCATCGAGGCGGCGGCGAGGCTCGACGTCGGCGCGGCGGGACTCTCGATCCTGGCCATGTGCCAGTTGCTGGTCTACGCGGGCATGCAGGTGCCCGTGGGAGTGCTCGTCGATCGGCTCGGTTCCAAGCGGATGCTGATCGTGGGGGCCCTGGTGATGGCCGGCGGCGAGCTCGTCTTCGCCCTCGCGGAAGGACTGCTACCGGGGATCGCCGGGCGGACGCTGATCGGGTGCGGGGACGCGATGACGTTCATCAGCGTGATCAGGCTGGTCCGTCTCTCCTTCCCCGCCCACCGCAACCCGCTGATGGTCCAGCTCACCGGCCTGCTCGGCCAGCTGGGCGCGATCGCCTCCGCGGTGCCCCTCATCCACTCCCTGCACACCTACGGCTGGACGCCGACCTTCCTGATCGCCGCCGTCGTGGGCGTGGTCTCGGCGTTCCTGCTGATCACGGTCCTGCGCGACACCCTCCCCCAGGTCGTGGGGGAGCCACCGAGCCTGAAGGCGGCATGGGCGGAACCGGGCACCCGGCTGGGCATGTGGACCCATGCGGCCACCCAGTGCTCGGCCGCGGCCTTCCTGCTGCTGTGGGGATATCCGTTCCTGGTCCAGGGGCAGGGGCTCACCCCCTCGACGGCGGGGGTGCTGCTCACCACGCTGACCCTGTGCGGCATGGTGTGCGGGCCACTGCTCGGCTATCTCGCCGGACGGTTCCCCTTCCACCGCTCCCGGATGGTGTTCGTCGTGATCGGCACCACCGCGGGGACGTGGACCGTCGTACTGCTCTGGCCGGGACGGGCACCACTCTGGCTGCTGGTCGTGCTCATGGCGGTGCTGGCGGCCAACGGGCCGGGGTCGATGATCGGCTTCGACTACGCCAGGACCTTCAACCCGGCCACCCGGATCGGCGCGGCCACCGGCATCGTGAACGGCGGCGGTTTCGTCGCGTCCATACTGGTGATCGCCCTGATCGGGGTCACCCTCGACCTCAGGGGCGACAACGGCCTGGACGCCTTCCGCTGGGCCCTCGCCACGCAGTACCCGATCTGGGCACTGGGCGCCTTCCAGGTCATCCGCTACCGGCGCAAGGCACGCCGCAACCTGCTCGCGGCTCCCCGGACGAACCCCTGACCACCTGCCCGGTACGGCGAAGATCGCTCCCCTCGTGCTCGTCCTCCCCCGGCGCCTCCGGTGCGGACCGGCCTTCCGAAGGGCCGGGGAAGGTCTGGGTTCAGGCGATCCTGGTGAAGGGCTCGGCGAAGTGGGCGGTGCCGATCATCCCGCCCGCCGCCCTGACCTTGTCGAGCAGCTCCACCCGCGTGAGGGTGGCGAGCTCGGGATCGGCGTCGTAGAGGTAGGGCACTCGCGGGTCCTCCAGTTGCACCGGATGCAGCACCACGTCGCCGGTCAGCACCAGATCGCCGAGCTGGACGACCTGGTGGCCCGGGGTGTGCCCCGGCGTGAGCAGCACCCGGATGCCGGGCAGCACCTCCGCCCCGCCGGCCACCGCCTGTACCCGATCGCCCAGCGGCCGCACGACGCGGTCGAGGACCTCCTCGCCCGCCGCGTCGATCTCGGCACGCTGCAGAAGGTGCCGGGCGTTGGCGAAGACCGACGCCCCCGCGACCACCGCGCCGCTGGCGTGGTCGCTGTGCAGGTGCGTGATGACCACGGCGTCCACCTCCTCGGGAGCCGTCCCCACCCGGGCCAGCCCCGCGCCCAGGGAGCCCGGCACCGGCGCCCAGCCCGCCGCGAGCGAGTCACGGGGGCCGATGCCGGTGTCGACCAGCACCGTACGGCCCGCCGCGTCGCGCAGCAGATAGCAGTGGAAGTGCAGGATCCACTCGTCCGACCCGCCGTGACAGCCGCCGGGGAACATCTGCGCCATCGGGCGCCGGATCGACTCGCCCATCGCCCCCACCGCGTCGCACAGCGGGAACACCTCGACCCCGGCAACCGTTATAGACCGATGTAGCATCCGCTCTCCTGTTCGGGATGAGGCAACGGTGCTACCGTGATACCGGGCGTGACGCACCGCTGGCTAGGCCGCGTGCGATGATCCGCCCCCGTTTCTCGCTTTTCTCTCTCACCGCCCCTGTCTCAGGCGTGCGGTCCCCGTCTCATGCATCTCCCGTATCTCCCGTGAAAGGTCACTCATGACCACGGAACCCGTCTTCAAAGAACCCCGCGTCGAGAAGATCACCACCAGGAAGGTCCCGCGTCCCCGTGCGGGCGGCTCGGGGAAAACCCCCCGCGGAAACGGCACGACCGCGGGCGGCCGGTCCCCCGGGCGCGACGCTCCCGTCGAGACCGTGACCGGCCTGCTCGACATCCGCGACCGTACCGGGTACATCCGGACCCGCGGCTACCTGCCGTCACCGCACGACGTCCGCGTTCCCCCCTCCCAGATCTCCGAGTACGGCCTGCGCCTCGGCGACCACGTCGTGGCCACCGCACGTGCCCCGTACGAGAGGCTGGAGGGGGTGGAGAGCGTGAACGGCGCCGCCGCCCGGCGGCACAGGCCCGACTTCGCGGACATGACCCCGATCCACCCGCGTGACCGGCTCCGCCTGGAGACCGGATCGCTGACCGGCAGGGTCGTCGACCTGTTCGCCCCGGTCGGCAAGGGCCAGCGAGGGCTGATCGTCGCCCCGCCCAAGGCGGGCAAGACGATGGTCCTGCGGGACCTGGCCGCCGCGATCACCGCCAACCACCCGGACTGCCACCTCATCGTCGTGCTCGTCGGCGAACGCCCCGAGGAGGTCACCGAGATGCGCGAGTCCATCCAGGGCGAGGTCGCCGCGTCCACGTTCGACCGTCCCGACCGCGACCACACCGCCGTCGCCGAACTCGCCGTCGAGCGCGCCAAGCGCCTCGCGGAGGACGGGCACGACGTCGTCCTCCTCCTCGACTCCCTCACCCGGCTCGCCCGCGCGTACAACAACCTCGCCCCGGGCGGCGGGCGCACCCTCGCCGGAGGCATCGACGCCACGGCCCTGCTCCCCCCTCGCCGCTTCTTCGGTGCCGCACGCAACCTGCGCGACGGCGGTTCGCTCACCATCCTCGCGACCGCGCTGGTCGAGACCGGCTCACGGATGGACGACAGCCTCTTCGAGGAGTTCAAGGGCACCGGCAACATGGAACTGCGCCTCAGCCGCGCCCTCGCCGACAAGCGTCTCTATCCCGCCGTCGACCTCGACGCCTCGGGCACCCGTCGTGAGGAGATCCTCCTCGACCCCCGGGAGCGGCGGCTCACCTGGCGGCTGCGCCGCACGCTGGGCGGCCTGGAGAGGCAGCAGGCGCTGGAGCTTCTCACCGACAGGCTCAGCGAGACCCCGTCCAACGCCGCCTTTCTCCAGCAGATCCAGCAGACCACCTGAGCCGGTGCGGCCTCCCGCTCATCATGACAATTCCCCCTCGGCGGGGCGCGAGATGATGGGGAGATGCTGGACGATGTCGTCGAACACCTCGCCTGCCCGGTCTGTCGCGGTTCCCTGGAGCTCGAAGAGCGGGTCCTGAGGTGCGCCCTGGGGCACGGCTTCGACGTGGCCAGGCAGGGATACGTCAGCCTGCTGACCGGGTCGCGGGTGCCGGGAACGGCCGACAGCGCGGCCATGGTGGCGGCCAGGGACGCGTTCCTCGGCGCCGGGCACTACGCCCCGCTGGCGGAGGCGGTGGCCGGCGCCTGCCGTACCGGCGCGAAGGTGGTGGCGGACGCCGGGGCCGGGACGGGTCACTATCTCGCGCGGGCGCTCGACGGACTGCCCGGGGCCGCGGGGGTGGCACTGGACGTCTCCAAGCACGCGATCAGGCGGGCAGCGCGGGCACATGCCCGGGTGGGGGCGGTGGTGGCCGATGTGTGGCGGCCACTGCCGTTGCGAGATGGCACGATAGATGTGCTTCTCAATGTGTTTGCCCCTAGAAATGGGGCAGAGTTCGCACGAGTGCTCAAGGGGGACGGTGAGCTCGTAGTGGTCACGCCTACCCCGCGGCACCTCGCGCCACTGGTGGAGCGGCTGGGGCTCCTTTCGGTGGACGATTCGAAGGAGCGACGGGTGACGGAAAGCCTGAACGAGCACTTCGTCGAGACGGATCGAAGCCTTCTCGCGTTCGAGATGCGCCTGGGGCACGACGCGGTCGAGGCGGTCGTGGGAATGGGACCCAGCGCCTGGCATACGGATACGGAAGTTATGCGAGGCAGGATCGGAGGGCTTCCGGAAATGAGCCCCGTGGAGGCTTCTTTTCGTATGTCTACCTTTAAGCGTCGCCGGTGAGCAAGCCGTGTGCTTGACAGTCACCTTCGAGACACCTGTTACTGATGTGACTTTTAGTCCGAAATTCCCAGACATTCCCCAAGAAATTAGCCGGTGAAGACGACATACTGGACCGCAATTCAGCGAGCCCGCGCCCGGGCGCGAGAAGCTGACGCCTTGACGGAGGGAAGCGCCACATGAAGGCGGAGGAGCGCTGGCAGGCCAGGTTCCGCGCGCCGCGCGCGACGTTGCCCGTGTGGGCCGGCCAGGCTCCCAGCCGGTCCGTCTACCGCAGCAACGCCTCGGGGGCGTGGGAGGTCTACGCCTGGGACCGCGCGGGCGGCTCCACCCGCCAGGCGACCTCCCGGCCCAAGGGCACCTCGTACGGCGCGATCGATCCCACCGGGCAGTGGATCTGGTGGTTCGACGACACCGACGGCGACGAGTGGGGCCGGTGGATGCGCCAGCCCTTCTACGGCGGCCCCGACCAGCCGATCGACCTCGACCCCGGCTTCCCCGCCGGGCTCGGGCTCTCCGCGACGGGCGAGGCGGTCATCGGCATGGCCAGGCCCGGACAGGGCTTCACCATCCATCTCGTCCAGCCGGGCGAGCCCGCACGGACGATCTACGAGCACACCGAGGCGGCCGCCGTCGCCGCGGTCTCCCCGGACGGCTCGCTGATCGCGATCAGCCACAGCGAGCGCGGCGACGCCCGCCACCCCGGATTGCGCGTGCTCCGGCGCAACGGCGCGCTCGTCGGCGACCTGTACGACGGCCCCGGCAAGGGACTCATCGGCCTGCGCTTCGCCCCGGTGTCCGGGGACCGCCGCCTGCTCATCCTGCACGAGCGCAGGGGCCGCCGCGAGCCCCTCGTCTGGGACCCGCAGACCGGCGAGCAGCGGGAGATCTGGCTGCGCGACCCGGGCGAGATCACCGCCGACTGGTACGACGACGGCCGCTCGCTGCTCGTCGTGCGAGGCAACCGGGGCCGCACCTACCTGACCCGCTACGACCTTCCCGGCGGCGGTTTCTTCCCGATCGAGACCCAGCACGGCGTGATCGACGCCGCCGCGCCCCGCCCCGACGGCTCCGTCGAGTACTCCTGGTCCAGCGGCGCCCACCCGCCGTTGATCCGATCGACCAGCGGCCACGTGGTCATGAACCACGGCGGCCCCACCTCACCCCCGTCGGTCCCGGTCGAGGACGTGGACGTGGAAGGACCCGGCGGCCGCATCCACTCCCTGGTCTCGCGTCCCGAGCGCGGCTCCGGCCCCTTCCCCACGGTCTTCATGCTGCACGGCGGGCCCACCGCGCAGGACGACGACTCCTTCGTGCCCCAGGTGGCCGCCTGGGTGGATCACGGCTTCGCGGTCGTGCGGGTCAACTACCGGGGGTCCACCGGCTACGGTTCCGCCTGGCGCAACGCCCTCCACGGCGACGTCGGGCACATCGAGCTGGCCGACGTGGCCGCCGTCAGGGACGCCCTGGTCGACCGCGGCGTCTGCGATCCCGACCGGCTGGTGCTGTCCGGCGCCTCCTGGGGCGGCTACCTCACGCTGCTCGGCCTGGGCACCCAGCCCAAGATGTGGGCGGCGGGCATCGCCACGGTGCCGATCGCCGACCACATCGCCGCCTACGAGGAGGAGACGGAGGCGCTGCGCTCCTACCACCGCGCGCTGATCGGCGGCTCACCCGAGGAACAGCGCGAGCGGTACGTGCACAGCTCACCGATCACCTACGTCGACCAGGTCGAGGCGCCGCTCCTCATCCTCGCCGGGGAGAACGACCCGCGCTGCCCGATCAGGCAGATCGAGGCGTACGTGGCCCGGCTCGCCGAGCGCGACCACGAGCACAGGGTGTACCGCTACGACGCGGGCCACGGCTCCCTGGTCGTCTCCGAGCGCATCGCGCAGATGTCGGCACAGCTGGAGTTCGCCAGAAAACACGTGAAGACCAATATTTAGCGCACACTCCGCTGTCGGAGGGCGACGGTTTCACCTCATGAAGGGGTGACGGCCCTCCGTTGAAGGGGTGACGGTCTCCCGTGAGGTGAGGACGGTCTCCCCGTGAAAAGGTGACGGCCTGCCCCCCGAAGGGGTGACGGTCTCCCGTGAGATGACGACGGCCCTGCCCGGCCGGTGAGCGGGCCGATGGACGGGCTCCGACCGGTCGGCGGTCCCCGTCAGCGGGCCCGCAGGACCACGATCGCCATGTCGTCGGCGCTCGGTTCGGGGGCGAAGTCCTGGACCGCGCGGCGGATCCGCTCGGCGACCGCCCGTGCCGACAGCCCCACGCACTCGGCCAGCAGCTTGGCGAGCCCCGCGTCGTCGTCGAGCAGTCGCCCGTCCCTGCGGCGCTCGGTCACCCCGTCGGTCACCGCGAGAAGCACGTCACCGGGGTCGAGGTGGACGAGTTCCGCCTTGAAGGTCGCCTCGGGGAAGACCCCGAGCAGCGACTGGGAGGTCACCACGGCCTCCACGTCACCGTTGGGCCGCAGCCGCAGCGCCTCCGGGTGCCCCGCGGAGACCATCGCCACGTCCAGTCCGCTCGGCACGGGCGTGATCTCCCCGTGCAGCAGCGTCAGGAAGCGGGCACGATCCCCCTCGTCCAGGATCGCCTGGTTGAGGCGTTCGAGAACGGCCGCCACCCCGTACCCCTCCCGCGCGAGCAGGCGCAGGGTGTGGCGGGCCAGACCGGTCACTGCGGCGGCCTCGGGGCCGGTCCCGCAGACGTCGCCCACCGCGAACCGCCAGGCGCTGTCACCGGCCGCGAAAAGATCGTAGAAGTCGCCGCCGACCTCGTTGGTCTCCCCTGCGGGCTCGTAGACCACGGCGGGGTCGAGACCGGGGATCTCGCCCGGCTCGTCCGGAGGGAGCAGGCTGCGCTGCAGTGCCCGGTTCGCCGCCGCCTGGGTGGCGTACAGCAGGGCGTTGTCGAGGGCGAGCGCGGCGCGGCGGCCGATGTCCTCGGCGTACTGGAACACGTCCTCGGCGAACCGGTCGGGCCGCCCCAGGCACATCGCGCCCAGCGTGCGCCCGCGCGCCAGGAGGGGGATGACCAGCACCTGCGAGTCGGCGAGCTGCATGGACCCACCGCCCTGCGGGATCTGGGCGTCGGAGAGCTCCTCCCTGAGCTCGTCGATGCGCCGCTCGTCGGTGTGCCAGAGGTAGGCTGGACGCTGCGGACCGCCGCCGTTGCTCCACGTATAGACGGCACACCAGGTGGCGAGCCGCGGCACCACGATCTGCGAGATGATCGCGGGCACCATGTCGGGGTCGAGAGTGCCTGCCAGCAGGTCGCTCGCATCGGCGAGAAAACCCATCCATATCGGCCCACGACTGGGCTCTTCCGCGGCCCACTCCGAGGACGGACGGCCGGAGGAGCCGCCCAGGCGGATCTTGGCCCAGTGCGTGCGTTGCTGGCCGGCGAAGGTGACACCCCATTCCTCCACCGGTACGGACGGTGCGCCGGGGCTCTCGTCGGGAGCCTGCCTCTGGCGCACCTCGATCCGCAGGCCATCACCGAGATGGCTCCAGACGATCTCGAAGGGAACGTCCGTGACCTGCGACGACAGGTCGGCGGCCAGCCGTTCGGCGACCGCCAGAACGGACGCGGCGGCCCAGGCGGTCATCACCTCGATGGTGAACCGCCTGGCGGCAGGGACAGCCGTGTCTCCTGGGGCGAAGGTCGCCGCCAGAACGGCGCGGGGAGCACTGGTCACTGTTCCGTGACTACCACACTTCCCGTTGACATGGGGTGAATCGAAGGTGGGACTACACATTGCGCACCGTGACAGACTGGGGTGACTCACGGCCGCGCCCCCGGGAGTCAGGGAGGTCATATGACCACGGTCAATACCGTGTCCGACGTCGAGGAGCGACGTTACAGCGAATCGGATCTACGACCGATCCTTCAGACGCTCATCACCTGGCGCGACGGTGACTTCCGCCGCCGGGTGCCACACGCACCTCCCGGGATCCTCAGCGAGATCCGCCTGCTGCTCAACGAGGTCGCCGACCGCCGCGAGCACCTCGCGAACGAGCTGCACCGGGTCCGCCGCGAGGTGGTCAAGGAGGGCCGCTTCGGCGAGCGCCTCACCCCCGGCCCCGGCGTGGGCTCGTGGGCCGAGAGCGTCGACTCGGTCAACACGCTGATCGACGCGCTCGTGGGCCCGGTCAGCGGGGCCGCCGACGTGATCGACGCGGTGGCGAAGGGCGACCTCTCCCGCCGGATCGATCTCGACCGCGGCGCCCGGGGCGAGGTGCGCCGCCTCGGCAAGGCGATCAACGGCATGGTCGACCAGCTGTCGCTGTTCACCTCCGAGGTGACGCGGGTGGCGAGGGAGGTCGGGACCGAGGGACGCCTGGGCGGCCGGGCGAACGTGCGCGGCATGTCGGGAAGCTGGCGCGACCTCACCGAGGCCGTCAACACCATGTCCAGCCGCGTCTCCGCGCAGGTCCGCGACATCGCCGCGGTGACCACCGGGGTCGCCCGGGGCGACCTGAGCCGCAAGGTCACCGTCGACGCGGTCGGCGAGATGTTCGAGCTGAAGAACACCGTCAACACCATGGTCGACCAGCTCCTCGCGTTCGCCGAGGAGGTCACCCGCGTCGCCCGCGAGGTCGGCACCGAGGGTCAGCTGGGCGGTCAGGCGCAGGTGCGCGGCGTCTCCGGCGTCTGGAAGGACCTCACCGACAACGTCAACGTGATGGCGGGCAACCTCACCACCCAGGTCCGCGCCATCGCGGCGGTGTCCACCGCCGTCGCCCAGGGCGACCTGTCCAAGAAGATCACCGCCGATGCCCAGGGCGAGATCCTCCAGCTCAAGGACACCCTGAACACCATGGTGGACCAGCTGTCGATGTTCGCCGACGAGGTCACCCGCGTCGCCCGCGAGGTCGGCACCGAAGGCCAGCTCGGCGGCCAGGCCCGCGTACGCGGCGTCTCCGGGGTCTGGAAGGACCTCACCGACAACGTCAACTCCATGGCGAACAACCTGACCTACCAGGTCCGTAACATCGCCGAGGTCACCACCGCCGTCGCCAACGGAGACCTGACCCGCAAGATCGACGTGAACGCCCAGGGCGAGATCCTCGCGCTGAAGACCACGATCAACACCATGGTCGACCAGCTGTCGTCGTTCGCCTCCGAGGTGAGCCGCGTCGCCCGCGAGGTCGGCTCGGAGGGTCAGCTGGGCGGTCAGGCGCAGGTGCCCGGTGTCTCCGGCACCTGGAAGGACCTCACCGACAACGTCAACGTGATGGCGAACAACCTCACCACCCAGGTCCGCCAGATCGCCGCGGTGTCCACCGCCGTCGCCCAGGGCAACCTGTCCAAGAAGATCACCGCCGACGCCCAGGGCGAGATCCTCCAGCTCAAGGACACCCTGAACACCATGGTGGACCAGCTGTCGATGTTCGCCGACGAGGTCACCCGCGTCGCCCGCGAGGTCGGCACCGAAGGCCAGCTCGGCGGCCAGGCCCGCGTACGCGGCGTCTCCGGGGTCTGGAAGGACCTCACCGACAACGTCAACTCCATGGCGAACAACCTGACCTACCAGGTCCGTAACATCGCCGAGGTCACCACCGCCGTCGCGTCGGGCAACCTGAACCGCAAGATCGACGTGAACGCCCAGGGCGAGATCCTCGCGCTGAAGACCACGATCAACACCATGGTCGACCAGCTGTCGTCGTTCGCCTCCGAGGTGAGCCGCGTCGCCCGCGAGGTCGGCTCGGAGGGCAAACTGGGCGCCCAGGCCCGCGTCGAGGGTGCCGAGGGCATCTGGAAGCGCCTCACCGAGAACGTCAACGAGCTCGCCGCCCGCCTCACCACCCAGGTGCGCGCCATCGCCGAGGTCACCACCGCCGTCGCGACCGGCGACCTCACCCGCTCCATCACCGTCGACGCCGAGGGCGAGATCGGCGAGCTGAAGGACAACATCAACATGATGGTGGCGGTGCTGCGCGACACCACCACCGCCAACCAGGAGCAGGACTGGCTGAAGTCCAACCTGGCGAGGATCTCCCGCCTCATGCAGGGCCACAGCGACCAGATGGAGGTCGCCAAGCTCATCATGAGCGAGCTCACCCCGCTGGTGTCGGCACACTACGGCGCCTTCTACCTCGCGGAACCCACCGGCGACCGCGACCTGCTCCTCATCGCCGGGTACGGCGCCCGCCCCGGCAGCGGACCCCGGCAGCGGTTCGCCACCGGCGAGGGCATCGTGGGCCAGGCCGCGCTGGAGGGCAGGGGGATCATCCTCGGCAACGTGCCCGCCCGCTACCTCACCGTCGACACCGGCCTCAGCACCTCCACGCCCGCGCAGATCGTCGTGCTGCCCGTCCTGTTCGAGACACAGGTGCTCGGCGTCCTGGAGCTCGCCTCGTTCAGCGAGTTCAGCGAGGTCCACCACGACTTCCTGAACCAGCTCGTCGAGACCATCGGCGTCACGATGAACACGATCATCGCCAACTCCAGGACCGAGGACCTGCTGACCGAGTCGCAGCGCCTCACCACCGAGCTGCAGGAGCGTTCCGACGAGCTCCAGCGCCAGCAGGAGGAGCTGCGCCGCTCCAACGCCGAGTTGGAGGACAAGGCCGCGCTGCTCGCCAAGCAGAACCGGGCGATCGAGATCCAGAACTTCCAGATCGAGCAGGCCCGCCGCACGCTGGAGGAGCGCGCCGAGCAGCTCGCGGTCTCCTCCCGCTACAAGTCGGAGTTCCTCGCCAACATGTCCCACGAGCTGCGCACCCCGCTGAACAGCCTGCTCGTGCTCGCCAAGTTGCTCACCGAGAACGCCGACGGCAACCTCACCGCACAGCAGGTGGAGTTCGCCAGGACCATCCACGGCGCCGGTTCCGCCCTGCTGCAGCTGATCAACGACATCCTCGACCTGTCGAAGGTCGAGGCGGGCCGGATGGACATCCACCCCCAGCAGATCTCCCTGCCCAAGCTCGTCGACTACTTCGAGGCCACCTTCGCGCCGCTCGCCCAGGACAAGGGCCTGTCGTTCACCGTCGAGATCGACCCGTCGATCCCGCAGGAGCTCCGCACCGACGAGCAGCGCCTCCAGCAGGTGCTGCGCAACCTGCTCTCCAACGCGATCAAGTTCACCCCCAAGGGAGAGGTACGGCTGCGCGTGATCCACGCCAGGCGCGCCGTCGCCTTCGTGGACGACACCCTGCGCGGCACCGACGGCATCCTCGCCTTCGAGGTGGTCGACACCGGCATCGGGATCGCCTCCGACAAGCTGGAGGTCATCTTCGAGGCGTTCCGCCAGGCCGACGGGACCACCAGCCGCAAGTACGGGGGGACGGGTCTCGGCCTGTCCATCTGCCGCGAGATCGCCCGCCTGCTCGGCGGCGAGATCCACGTGGTCAGCGAGGTCGGCGAGGGCAGCACCTTCACCCTCTACCTGCCCCCGTCGTACGGCGGCCCGCTGTCCTCGCGCGACGGCGGGGCGAGCACTCCCTCCTCCCCCCGCAACACCACGCTCATCGGGGTGCTCGAGGAGCCCGGCGACCTGCCGGAGCTGACGTTCAACGACGACATGCCCCTGCCGCAGTTCCCGCAGGGCGAGGGCAAGCCGTGGAAGGGCGACGATCCGCTCACCGGGGCGAAGATCCTGATCGTGGACGACGACATCCGCAACGTGTTCGCGCTGACCAGCGTGCTCGAACGCTACGGCTCCACGGTGATCTACGCGGAGAACGGTCGCGAGGGCATCGAGCAGCTCGAACGCAACGAGGACGTCGCCCTCGTCCTGATGGACATCATGATGCCGGAGATGGACGGCTGGGCCACCACCTCCGCGATCCGCCGGATGCCCCAGTTCGCGGATCTGCCGATCATCGCGCTGACCGCTAAGGTCATGCGAGGCGACCGGGAGAAGAGCATCGCCTCCGGCGCCTCCGACTACGTGCCCAAGCCCGTGGACGTCGACCGCCTGCTGGAAAGGCTGCGCGGCTGGCTCACCCGGGGCAAGCCGACCGCCGACCCCGACGAAGGCGTGTGATCGATGCCGGACAAAGCCAAGATCCTTCTGGTGGACGACCGGGAGGAGAACCTCATCGCGCTTGAGGCCATTCTCAGCTCGCTCGATCTGATCCCCGTCCGGGCGAAGTCCGGGGAGGAGGCGCTGAAGGCGCTGCTCGGCACGGAGTTCGCCCTGATCCTGCTCGACGTCCGGATGCCGGGAATGGATGGGTTCGAGACGGCGGCCCACATCAAACGCCGCGAACGAACCCGCAACATCCCGATCATCTTCCTGACCGTGGTCGACAGCGCGCCCGACTACGCCTTCCGCAGCTACGCGGCGGGCGCCGTCGACTATCTCACCAAGCCCTTCGACCCCTGGGTGCTCCGGGCCAAGGTCGCGGTGTTCGTGGAGCTCTACAACATGAACCGCAGGCTCGCCGAGCAGGCCACCATGCTCCGCGAACGCCTCGCCACGGAGTTGCCGCCCGGTGAGGCGGCCGACCAGGCGGCCGTGCTGCCCGAGCTGTCCAGGCGCCTGGCCGCCGTCGAGGAGGAGGTCGGCCGGGTCGTGGAAATGGCCCGTAAAAGCGGCGACCCCGGTCTCGCGGGGCCGTTGACCGACCTGTCCAATCGTCTCGACCACCTGCGCGCGGGCTTCGACGCCCTTACCTGAGAGGCGTCTTCGAGGTCACCTGGCGGGCGCCACGCGGTCATCCGGGCGTCTTCGAGGTCACCTGGGGTGCCCCGCAGTCACCCGGCGGACCTCTCCGCACCCACCTGAGAGACGTCTCCGCGCCTCCCCGAGGGATCTCCGCCTCACTTGAGGGGCGTCTCCGCGTTCGCCTGAGGGATCTCCGCGGCGCGATCCTCTCGCGCCGCGGTTTCCTTCCGAGCCGGCCGTACGTCTCCTGTACGCCTCCTGTGCGCCTCTCAGCGGCGGGCGCGCTCCAGGGCGTCCCAGAAGCCGCGGCGCAGGGCGTGACGGACCTCGTCGTGCAGGAGGAAGTCGATCGGCAGTGAGGAGCCCTGGAGCAGGCGCGCCTCCAGGTCGGAGGGCATCCGGGGCTTGCGGGCGAGGACCGCCTCCAGCCACAGGGCGGGCGCGTCCTTGGCCACGGACTCGCCGAAGTCGTGGCCTTCCTTGTGGGCGGCCTGCACCGCGTCGGAGAGGGTCGTCGCGGCACCGGTTCCGGTGCTCTGCGTCGGCACCGGAGCCGGTTGGGGACCGGTGTAGGCGCCCATCTGCTGCTGCGGGGACTGATAGCTCGGCATGCCGCCGGTGTTGCCCAGCGAGTACTGCGGCGCGACGGGCAGCGGACCGGTCTGGGTGCTGACGGCCGCGTGCGAGGGCGGGGAGGCGGGCGAGGGCGGCGGTGGCGACGACGGTGACGGTGACGGCGGCGTGACGGGAGCGGCCGGGACGACCGGTGACTCCTGGGTGTAGCTCTGATAGGCGGAGGGCAGCGCGGGCTGGGCGTGAGCCGCGCGGGACGGCTGGACCGCGGGGATGGGGCTGGTGGCCGGGGCGGCGGTGTTCGCACCGATGCTCCCGGTGTTTCCGCCGCTGCCCCCGGTGCCGCGCGCGGAGACGGGCTGGCCGTTGGCGGCGCGCTGGTGGCCGTTGGCCACCAGGGCGGGTGTGTCGCCGCTCAGCAGGCTGACGTGGGGGCGCAGCTGACCGGCGCCGATCTCGATCAGGTCGTCGCACTCCTGGCGGAGCGTACGGGAGACGGCCCAGCTGCCGTCGGCGCCGATGTGCACCACGGTGACCCGGATGCCGAGGTCCTGGGCGTCGCAGATGACCTGCGCCAGGTCCTCGTCACCGCTGACCACGACCGCGTCGCAGACCGCGCCGTTGCGGGCCAACGTCATCAGGTCGCGGTGGACCTGGGCGTCGACACCCTCGCGACGACCGGGGCGGATGCGCGACAGGCGGAGCTTGAGGCCGGGGATCTCGGCCAGCGTGTCGTGCTCCGGGGTGCGGCGGCCCTCCACGGTCGCCTCGTACCAGTAGCAGCGCAACAACGGCAGCCCGGTGCGCTCTCTCGACAGCTTGTTGAGCAACTGGAGCAGCCCCGGGTAGTCCCAGGAGACGGACTCGCGGTGGCGGGTACCGTGCACCGCCATCGCGCCGTCGGCCAGCAGGTAGCCGGCGTCCACGAACAGCGCGCAACGATCCACACGACACCGCCCTTCCTACGTAGCCCGATCCTTCGGTTCAGACAAGCCTGAAAGAACCCCTCAGAGACCGGACAGACGGCCCTTCCTCAGGGTAATCAAGCAGCTGACCATCCGAGGGTGAATCCCGACGATTCCACCCGCGCTCGACCATACGCTGGATCGTTCACGCAGACCGTACCAGTTTGTCCCGTTCGTGAACCCGTTCGGCGAGGTGCTATCACTTCTGGTTCTCCCCCATCGCGCCCCGGCCTCCCCAGCCTTCACACCACCCCCTCACCGCACAACGAACCCACAGGCGTGGTGCGCCCTTTCGCCGGGGGATACGACTCCTCTTCCGTCGGCGATGCGCCTCGTCAGGTGTACGACCGCCTCCTCCTTTCACGGCGCCGTCCTCTCCTTTCACGGCGCCGCCGACTCCCTTCACGGCACCGCCGACGACTCACCTTCCACCGCGTCGCCGACCACCGAGGGCCGTCACGGGGCGGTCCGCACGCTCACCGCCGCCACGCCGAACAGCAGAACGTCCTCGCGCGTACTGATCTCCAGCACCGGGTCACGGCCGAGAGGCGCCCGGAAGCGGTCCACGTCCGTGCCGAAGGTCGTGCCGGTGCCCCGCGCCCCGGCGGCGGACCCGTCGAAGGGATTGCCCGGGTCCCGCTCCCCGCCGGCGGGCCGCAGGGTCCGGCCGCCGAGCCTCACCCGATCGCCCCCGACGCCCGCGTCCCCCTCCCAGGTCACCAGGGACATCCTCGCGGGCACGCCGGAGGGCGTCAGCCCTTCGAGCGGTATCCGCGCCGAGCGATTCTCCCCGTCCAGCACCTCGGTGGTGTCGACGACGACGGCCTGGCTGTACGGCCGGCGCGGGTCGGCGACGATGACCACCAGGCTCCACCCGGCGTGACGCGCCACACCTGACCGCACCGAGGCGTCGGCCACCCAGTACGTCCCGCGAACCCTGCCCAGCAAACGCGTCACATCGGCGAACGCCTGGTAACCGCGCCCCGCGGGCAGTTCTCTCTCCACCACCTGCGTGGCCCTGACCTGCCGGTACCGTTCCTCACCCGGCACCTTGAGCTTGATCCGCCCGCCTGGTGGCGCGCTCGCCGACCAGTAGAGTCCCGCCCACACCACCTTGCTCGCCGCCGGCAGGGCGAGCCGGGCGGCGCTCGAACTGCTCGTCGACGGATCCCCGTCATGATCGATGGGACGCATCTCCCAGTTGTTGTTGTCGCGTCTGCCACCCCGCCGGGAGCGGGCGGCCTCGCACGCGGACTCCGAGGACGCGCAGCTCACCAAGGTGTTGCCGATCGCGGAGACGGCGACCCGGCCATCGGTGGCGAACCTGGCCGGAGCCCCCGTCGCCCGTACCCTGCTGCGTGACCTCGCCTCCACCCGCGTCCCCGCGGTGGTGACCGTGACCGAGGGCGACGTCCCGTAGGCCGCCTCATCCGACACCAGGACCCTCAGGAAGACCGCCGTGGCCCGGCCCGCGGGGAGTGGGCCGCGGACGCACCGGGCACCCCGGTTTCGTGCCCGGCAGGACCAGCCGTCGACCGTACCCACCGGTGTGACGCCACCGACGGCGTTTCCTCGGCGGGCCCCGGACGGCAGCGTCACACCTCGCGGCAGCCCGACGTCGGCGACGACCTCCTCGCTCTGCCCCCGGCCGGCGTTGCGCAGCCGCACCACGACGATTCCGGCCTCGGACCTGACGAGGGCGCCGAGCGCGTCGATCCTGGCCACCAGGCGGGGAGCGAGCCAGGCACCCGTCCGGCCGCCCTGCCCCCCTCCGGGCCCCGCTCCGGTCGGCGCGCCCCCCTCGGACCCACCGGCCCTGTCCCCGGGGCCCGTCTCGACGGACTCTCCGTCGAGGGGCGCGCCGGCAACGGATCCGGGCACCGCTCCGGTCTCCTCGGGTCCGCGGCCGGATTCCGCCGACCGACCCGACGGTGACGGTACGGGGGCTTCGGAAATCTCCGGCACCTCCGGGTCCGGCGAGTCGGGCACCGGGGCCACGACGATCGGCTCGGAGGCCGTGCTCGGCCATCGGACGGGCTCCTCCGCCGACACCAGCATGAGGGCCGCGGCCACCACGACCGAGGTGGCCATCGCACCGGCCGCGACGGCGCGCCGTACGGATCGGGGAGCCCTCCGCCAGCGGCCGGACAGCCCGCCGCCCCCCGCCGTGGCACCCATCCTGGCGAGCGCCGTCAGGTAGGCGGGAAACGCGGGACCGGCGACGAGCGGGCCGATGACGGAGCGGACGCCGTGGCCGATGCCGGTCAGTTCCGTGAGCACCACGCGGCAGCCGGAGCAGCCCTCCAGGTGCCTTTCGATGACCCTGCTCCGTTCCCTGTCCAGGCCGCCACGCGTGTGAGGGCCCAGCCTGGTCAGCACGGGCCGGCACTCGGGAGCGGACGTCTCGGCCAGGTGGATGCGCAGGCACGCCTGGCGCATCCCCTCCCTCGCCCGGTGGGCGAGCGCGGCCGCGCCGTTCACGGTCAGCCCCAGCAGGAGCCCGACGTCCTCGATCCTGAGCCTCTCGACCTCGGCGTGCCACAGGACGAACTGCCACCGCTCGGGCAGGGAGAGGAACGCCCTCGCCACCGGCGAGCGTTCCAGGCCCCGCAGTGACGGGTCCACGAGAAACGCGCGCGGATCGAAGGGCCCTGCCTCGCCGTCCGCCCGCTCGTCGGTCTCCCCGTCCGCCCTGCCCGTCTCATCGTCGGTGGACCGCTCACCGGTCTCCTCGCCCACCTCGCCGCCGGACTCACCACTGGGCCGCTCACCGGTCTCCCCACCCATCTCGCCGGTGGGCCGCTCACCGGTCTCCCCGTCCGCTCCTTCCCCGGTCGTGGGGACCGTCCGCTCGACGGTCTCCTCTTCCGCCCCACCCTCGACCTCACCGGTCGCCCGCCCGACGGCTCCCTCATCTCCCTCGTCGGGCTCATCCGCGGCCGCACCGGTCGCTCGCTCCACGGCCCCCTCATCGGCCTCGTCCTCGCCGTCGGCCCGCTTGAGGGCTTCCCCCGGCGACCGTTCCGGTACGGCCGGTGTGCCTCCGGCCGTACCGGAACGGTCATCGGCGATACGGCGGAGGACGGTGAACAGATGGACACGGAACGCCTGTTCCGGGCCGTGTCCCTGGGCGATCACGTGGTGGATCTCGGCGAACGCCTTCCCTACGAGGTCCTCGGCCTCGCTCTCCCCCGGCAGGAGCAGGCGGGCGAGGGCACGCGTCGCGGGGGCGTGTCGCCGATGGAGCAGCCGGTAGGCGGCCATGTCGCCGTTCCTGGTGGCAGCCAGCAGCTCGGCGTCGCCTTGAGATGTTTCCGCACCCATTGTGACCTCACCATTACCCGGAGTTGCCTGCCGGATAATCCCGCAGTCCGTGCCGCGAGTAAACCCGGATCGCATTTTTGCCATCACGGGCCGAAATCGACGTTACGGCCGGCCTGCTCGTAGGCGGGGTCCCGATCGGGCGGGCTCCCCGGTCGCCCTAACCTTGTGCCATGAGCGATCGCGAGAGCCTGCTGGCGGAGATCAAGGGCAAGGCCGTGGTGCGCGGCAAGGTCGTGCTGTCCTCGGGCATGGAGGCCGACTTCTACGTGGACATGCGCAGGGTGACTCTCGACGGGCAGGCGGCGCCGCTGGTGGGGCGGGTCATGCTGGACATCACCAAGGATCTGGACTACGAGGCGGTCGGCGGTCTGACGCTGGGCGCCGACCCGGTGGCGGCCGCCATGACGCACGCGGCGGCCGCGCGAGGCGGGAGGCTCGACACGTTCGTGGTCCGCAAGGCGCAGAAGACCCACGGCATGCAGCGCAGGATCGAGGGTCCGGACGTGTCGGGGCGTCGGGTGCTGGTGGTGGAGGACACCTCCACGACCGGCGGATCCCCGCTGACGGCGGTGCAGGCGCTGCGCGAGGCGGGCGCCGAGGTCGTGGCGGTCGCCACGATCGTGGACCGGGGGGCCGCCTCGGCGATCGCCGAGGCCGGACTGCCGTACCTGACCGCCTACACCCTGGCCGACCTCGGCCTCGCCTAGCGGGAAACGGGCCAACCCCGCGCTCCGCCTCAGCGGGAAACGAGGCAGCCCTGCGCTCCGCCTCAGCGGGAAACGGGGTGGCCCCGCGTTCCGCACGCCCTCCCGGCCGCCCCGGGTCGGTACGGCTTGCCGCCTGCGACGATGCGGGAGGCGGGGCTAGCGGGAGGCCGTGAACTCCTGGCGTTCGCTCGCCTTCCCCGGGGAGCGGACGGCACCGTTCACCTCGACGCGGACGGCGGCGGAGTCGGCGAGGACGACATCGACCTTGGGGTCGAAGGACCGGAACTGCTCCCCGAGCTCCATCTCCCTGTCGAGGAGCACGTCACCTCCGGTGATCTTCACGAAGACCGTGGGGCATCGTTCCCGCAGGCACTCGACGAGAAGCGTCGGGACGCGCTCGGGGGTGGCGGACGGCGGCGGGGAGGCGACGGCGGACGAGACGGCGTCCGAGGGGGCGGGCGACGCCGTCGGCGCGCCGGAGCCCAGGCTTCCGGCCAGCGAGAGGACCCCCAGCACGATCAGGACGACGACCGCCGACACCGCGAGTCCGACGAGGACCAGACGCGCGATGCCCATGGGGTCAGACCTGTGGCGTCCCACACTGTGGAGGTTAGCGGTTCGTGAGGAGATTTCACGACCCACCTGGTCGGATCCGTCGGGGAGGGCGTATTCCGGCAGACCATCCGCGCCTCGTCCGGGTGGTGCCACGGCCGCTGAGTCCCCCGCGGGGAGAGGGGCAGAAAAGCGCCGCGCCGGGGATTGCCTGGTGGGAAGGGGGGTGAGGGGTGCCGCGGGTCCCGGCCCTCCGGCGGGAACGGGGCCGGGGATACCGTTGGGGAGACGGTCGGAGACACCTCGGTACGCGCCGAAGTGGTACCCGAGCTATCCGGCCGGGAAGAAACTCCGGAATACTGGCCTGCGGGCTATGTCTTCATAGCCGCGCCAGCTGTTCATAGCCGTCTCCAGGGAGATGACACGATGCCTATCGCTACTCCAGAGGTCTACGCCGAGATGCTCGACCGGGCAAAAGCAGGCGGTTTCGCCTACCCGGCCATCAACGTGACCTCATCACAGACCCTCAACGCGGCGCTCAGGGGGTTCGCCGAGGCGGAGAGCGACGGCATCATCCAGGTGTCGACCGGCGGCGCCGACTTCCTCTCCGGCACCACGGTCAAGAACATGGTGACCGGCTCGGTGGCGCTGGCGGAGTACGCCCGCGTCGTCGCGGCGAACTACCCCGTCACGGTCGCCCTGCACACCGACCACTGCCCCAAGGACAAGCTGGACGGTTTCGTACGCCCGCTGCTCGACATCTCCCTTGAGCGGGTGGCGAGGGGCGAGGACCCCCTCTTCCAGTCGCACATGTGGGACGGCTCCGCCGTGCCGCTGGAGGAGAACCTGGACATCGCACGGGAGCTCATCGAGAAGACGGCCCGCGCGAAGATCGTCCTTGAGGTGGAGATCGGCGTCGTCGGCGGCGAGGAGGACGGCGTCGTCGGCGAGATGAACGAGAAGCTCTACACCACCACCGAGGACGCCCTCGCGACCGCCGAGGCCCTGGGCCTGGGCGACCGTGGCCGCTACATGCTCGCCGCGACCTTCGGCAACGTGCACGGCGTCTACAAGCCGGGCCACGTCAAGCTCCGCCCGAGCGTGCTCAAGGAGATCCAGGACGCGGTCGGCGCCAAGTACGGCGCGGAGAAGCCGTTCGACCTGGTCTTCCACGGTGGCTCCGGCTCGCTGCTCGAGGAGATCCACGAGTCCATCGCCTACGGCGTGGTGAAGATGAACATCGACACCGACACGCAGTACGCCTTCACGCGTCCGATCGTCGACCACATGTTCAAGAACTACGACGGCGTTCTCAAGGTCGACGGCGACGTCGGCAACAAGAAGGCGTACGACCCCCGCTCGTACGGCAAGGCCGCCGAGGCCTCGATGGCGGCGCGTATCGTCGAGGCCGCCCAGCACCTGAAGTCCGCGGGCACCAAGCTCTCCTAAGCCCAGAAAAGGGTCACAGCAGAGACAACGAGATCGGCTTCCGGAAAGACTCCGGGGGCCGATCTTGGCCTGACGCGGGTCCACCGGGTAGGACTGTCGTCATGGAATCGCACGAGAACCTCCTCGCCGGCCCGCCGCCCACCCTGCTACCGGACCTACCGGAGGCCAGGGAGGCACTGGAAACCGGCGCCAAAGCATCCGATGTCGCCGCGCGTTTCCCCGCGTACCCGGCCGTCTGGGCCGTGCTCGCGGACGAGTCCTTCGCGGCGGGACACGCCGTGACGTCGTACGCCTTCGCCCGCACCGGTTACCACCGGGGCCTGGACCAGCTCCGCAGGGCGGGCTGGAAGGGGCACGGCCCGATCCCGTGGGGGCACCTTCCCAACCAGGGGTTCCTGCGGTGCCTGCACGCGCTCGCCCGCGCCGCCCAGAGCATCGGGGAGAAGGAGGAGGCCGAGCGGTGCTTCCAGTTTCTGAAGGATTCGAGCGCCGAGGCGTCCGAGGAGCTGAACAGCCGCTGACCTGCGGGTATTCGACCCTCGGCTCCGCCGCTGATCTGTCCCGCTGAGCCGCGGGTCAGCTTCCGATTCGTCCCTGGGATCTCCTGCCGAACCCTCTTTCCCAAGGTGGGAGATCCCCATTTCGGGCGCGGTCGGGTATTCTCTCCACGCAAGAGCCCCTGTCGCGATTGCGCCAGGGGTTTTCGTTTTTGTGGTGGGAGATTCACGA
Source organism: Streptosporangium sp. NPDC000509 (assembly GCF_042898365.1). Lineage (NCBI taxonomy): Bacteria > Bacillati > Actinomycetota > Actinomycetes > Streptosporangiales > Streptosporangiaceae > Streptosporangium > Streptosporangium sp. NPDC000509. The sequence goes on from NZ_JBIAYX010000002.1 coordinate 438,962, forward strand.
TGCCGGCTGTCGTTCTCGTTGGTGCCCAGTGGGGCGATGAGGGCAAGGGTAAGGCGACCGACCTGCTTGGAGACCAGGTCGACTACGTCGTCAGATACCAGGGAGGCAACAACGCGGGCCACACGGTCGTCATCGGCGACCAGAAGTACGCGCTGCACCTGCTTCCCACGGGAGTGCTCTCCCCGAACGTCGTCCCCGTGATCGGCAACGGCGTCGTCATCGACCCGGGGGTGCTGCTGAGCGAGATCGACGGGCTTCAGGCCCGGGGAGTCTCCGCGGAGCGGCTGCTGATCTCCGCGAACGCGCACCTGATCATGCCCCACCACAAGGCCCTGGACAAGGTGACCGAGCGCTACCTCGGCAAGGCCAAGATCGGCACGACCGGGCGGGGCATCGGCCCCGCGTACGGCGACAAGATCTACCGGATGGGCGTGCGGGTCCAGGACCTGCTGGACCCGGGCATCCTGCAGAAGAAGATCGAGGTCGCGCTGGGCGAGAAGAACCAGATCCTCACCAAGATCTACAACCGCCGGGCGATCGACGCGGGCAAGGTCCTGGAGGAGTATCTCGGCTACGCCGAGCGCCTCACGCCGCACATCGCCGACACCTCGCTCGTCCTCAACAGGGCGCTGGACGAGAACAAGGTCGTGCTGCTCGAGGGCGGGCAGGGCAACCTGCTCGACATCGACCACGGCACCTACCCCTTCGTCACCTCCTCCTCCCCGACGAGCGGCGGCGCCTGCTCGGGTTCCGGCATCCCGCCGACCCGGCTCACCGGCGTGATCGGCATCCTGAAGGCGTACACCACCCGCGTCGGCGCCGGCCCGTTCCCGACCGAGCTCGACAACGAGATGGGCGAGTGGCTGCGCACCACCGGCGGCGAGTACGGGGTGACCACCGGCCGCAACCGCCGCTGCGGCTGGTTCGACGCGGTGATCGCCCGCTACTCGACCCGGATCAACGGCGTCACCGACTACTTCCTCACCAAGCTGGACGTGCTCTCCGGCCTGGACACGATCCCCGTCTGCGTCGCCTACGAGATCGACGGCGTCCGCCACGACGAGATCCCGATGACCCAGACCGACTTCCACCACGCCAAGCCGGTGTACGAGGAGTTCCCCGGCTGGAAGGAGGACATCACCGGTGCGAGGAGCTTCGAGGATCTGCCCCCCAACGCGCGGGCGTACGTGAAGGCCCTTGAGGAGATGAGCGGCTCCAGGATCTCGGCCGTCGGGGTCGGCCCCGGCCGTACCGAAACGCTCCAGATCCACTCGTTGATCTAGTTCGGACCGGTACGGCTCGCGAACGGCGTCACCGAGACGCGAGCCGTACCGGACGATCGGCGCGCGAGGTGGATAAGGTCCCTGTGTGCATGCCGAGATTCACGGTCACCGCGGCGCTCGCGGGCTCCGTCCAGAGAACACCCTGCCCGGTTTCGCCCACGCCCTCGAACTGGGTGTCGACGCGCTCGAACTCGACGTCGCGCTCACGGCCGACCGGCGGCTGGTGCTCACGCACGATCTCACCGTCTCCCCGGTGACCAGCGCCGACGTCCGTCCCGCCTTCCACGGCGACCCCGCCTTCCCGTACGTGGGCCGCCCCATCGGGGCGCTCACGCTGGCGCAGCTGCGCACGCTGGAGTGCGGGATACGGGTGCCGCGCCACCCCGAGGACCGTTTCGCCGCGACGCAGGTGCCGGTGCCGAACACCCGGATGCCGACCCTGGCCTCCGTGCTGGGCCTGATGGACGCGTACGGCGCCGACGGGGTGCGGATGCACGTGGAGCTGAAGTCCGATCCGACCAGGCCGGAGCTGAGCGCCGACCCCACCGAGTTCACCGAGATGGTCGTCGCCGAGCTCGACCGGCACCGCAGGCTGGACAGGGCGGCGATCCTCAGTTTCGACTGGCGCGTCCTGCGGATCGCCCGTTCGCTCACCCCCGCGACCCCGAGGTACGCCCTGATCGAGCGCGCCACCATGGACAGCGCGTGGCTCGACGGCCTCCGTCTGGAGGACTTCGGCGGCGACGTCCCGGCCGCCGCCGTCGAGGCGGGGGGCAGCACGCTCTCCCCCGAGCACGTGATGGTCGACCGGGAGTTCGCCCGGCGGGCCGAGAAGGCCGACCTGCCGATGGCCGTGTGGACCGTGAACGAGCCCGGACGGGCCGGTGAGCTGCTCGATCTCGGGGTGGCCGCGATCGTCACCGACTATCCCGACCGGATGATCGCCCTGTGGACCGAGCGGGGCATGCCCGTCCCCCGGCCGGTCACCCCCGCACGCCCGCTGAGCGCCTGAGGGCCGACGGGAGAGATCGGGTCATATCCAGACGTCGCATCGGAAACCGTGGTGGAGCGAAGCCGACGAGAGAGCTCCGGTCACATCGCGAGAGCCACGGTGGAGCGCGGCCGACAGGAGAACCCCGGTCACATCCAGCCGTTGCGGCGGAAGCCCCGGTAGAGCAGCGTGCAGGCGATGACCATCACGCCGATCACCACCGGGTAGCCGAAGACGGAGTCGAGCTCCGGCATGTGCTCGAAGTTCATGCCGTAGATGCCGGCGATCATCGTGGGGACGGCCATGATCGCGACCCACGAGGAGATCTTCCGCATGTCCTCGTTGGCGAGCGCGTTGGAGCGGGCGAGCGCCGCCTGCAGTATGGAGTTGCAGAGTTCGTTGGACGACTCGACCTGCTCGCAGACACGGGCCAGGTGGTCGACGACGTCGCGGAAGTACTCGCGCATCTCCGAGGGGATCATCCGGCGCTGGGCCAGCGTGGACATCGGCGACTGGAGCGGCATCACGGACCGCTTCATCTCGATCATCTCGCGCTTGAGGTTGTAGATCCGGCCGATGTCGCGGGCGCTGACGTCGGCGAAGACCATGGCCTCGACGTCCTCGAGCTCGGCCTGCATGCGGTCGGCCACGTTGAGGTACTTGTCGACCACGTGGTCGGCGATCGCGTGCAGCACGCCGGTGGGTCCGCGGTTGAGGAGCTTGGGCTTGTCCTCAAGGCGTGCGCGCACCTCCGAGAGGGGGCAGTGGCTGCCGTGGCGCACGGTCACCACGAAGTCGGGGCCGACGAAAATCATGAGCTCGCCGGTGCCGATGATCTCGCTGGTGGCGGTGAGCACCTCGTGGTCGATGTAGGCGACGGTCTTCAGGACCACGAACACCGAGTCGCCGTAGCGTTCGACCTTGGGCCGCTGGTGAGCCTTGACGGCGTCCTCGACGGCGAGTGGGTGCAGGGCGAAGACCTCCGCGAGCCACTCGACCTCGGGGGCGTCGGGCTCGTGCAGGCCGACCCAGACGAAGGCGTTCCCCTTGCCGGCACCTCCGCCGGAGCCTCCGTCGGAGGCCGCTTCGGAGCCCTGGTCGTGAGCCGCGTTGTGGGCACGGACGAGTTCCAGGGCGTCGGGGATGCCCAGGGCGTCGATCTTCTTGCCGCCGATGTACGCGGCGTACTCGACGAGCGAGTCGCTCGGCGGTACGCAGACGCCGGTCATCCGCTCACGGATCGAGACGGCGGGCGTGTGCGCGGCACGGATCGTCCGGGTGTGCTTGATGCGAGGAAAGAGAAGCGAGGAGCGCATGGCGAGCCTTTCCCGCCCAACCTGGCGGGATCCACACGCGATGCGATGTCACCCCCGGTGAGGAGGGTGATGCGTGTGGTGCCGGTCGGGCACCGAGATGGGGTGGTCGAGGGTGCGCACAGCAGGCGTGCGCGGACACGTACTGCTGGGATCGCCAGAGGACATCCCGAACCACCTCCAATCAGCAATAGACACGCAAAGCCACCCAAAAGTAACACGATTGAGGGGACGACTTTCAGCTTACTCCCAGGTTCAACTGTCGATCATGCGTAACCAGACAAAATTCACACGCCCTTTACGGCGCCTCTCCCACCCAAGCGCGCCCCGACTTGTCCACAGGCTGTGGACAAGTCCTCGAATCCGCCACGGGCACGGGTCCACCGGAAGCGCCGACGTCCCGGAGATGGGGCCTTCCAGAGCGTGAACCGCCCGAAGTGAGGACCTCCCCGAAGCGTGAACCGCCCGGAACGCGAGACTCCCGGCCCACAGGATCCCCGGGAGGGCACACAGGCCCCCCGGGAGCAGACCCCCTCCCGGGGGCACGGGCCCGAGGGCGCCCCCGCAGGGACGATAGGCTCTGACGAGTGCGCGTTCTTGTGATTGGATCCGGCGGGCGTGAGCATGCCCTGTGCCGGTCGCTGGCGGCCGACCCCCAGGTCACCGAGGTCCACTGTGCTCCCGGAAACGCGGGTATCGCGCAGGTCGCGACCCTGCACCCGGTGACGCCGACCGACCCGGCCTCGGTCACCGAGCTGGCCGGGAGCCTCGAAGCCGACCTGGTCGTGATCGGCCCCGAGGCGCCCCTGGTCGCCGGGGTCGCCGACGCCGTCAGACAGGCGGGGATCCCCTGCTTCGGGCCCTCGCGGCAGGCGGCGCTGATCGAGGGTTCCAAGGCCTTCGCCAAGGACGTCATGGTCGCGGCGGGCGTTCCCACCGGCCGGTCGCACACCTGCGTCACGCCCGAGGAGGTCGCCGCCGCGCTCGACGAGTTCGGCACGCCGTACGTGGTCAAGGACGACGGCCTGGCCGCGGGCAAGGGCGTGGTGGTGACCGACGACCGCGACGAGGCGCTCCGGCACGCCGCCGCCTGCGGGCGGGTCGTGATCGAGGAGTTCCTCGACGGCCCCGAGGTGTCGCTGTTCGCGCTCTGCGACGGCTCCACCGCCGTGCCGCTCCAGCCCGCCCAGGACCACAAGCGCGCCTACGACGGCGACCAGGGCCCCAACACCGGCGGGATGGGCGCCTACACGCCGCTGCCGTGGGCGCCCGACGACCTCTCCGAGCAGGTGATGGCCGAGACCGTCATGCCGACCGTGACCGAGCTGGCCAAACGCGGCACGCCGTACACGGGGGTGCTGTACGTGGGGCTCGCCCTCACGTCCAAGGGCCCGAAGGTGATCGAGTTCAACGCGAGGTTCGGCGACCCGGAGACCCAGGTCGTGCTGGACCGGCTGGAGACGCCCCTCGCGGGCCTGCTGCTCGCCTGCGCGACCGGGACGCTCGACCGGTTCGGGCCGCTCTCCTACCGCGAAGGCGCCGCGGTGACCGTGGTGATCGCCGCGGAGAACTACCCCGCGGAGCCGGTGAAGGGCGACGTGATCGAAGGACTGTCCGACCCGGTCGAGGACGCCTACGTGCTGCATTCCGGCACCGCCCTCGACGGCGACCGGATCGTCTCCAACGGGGGCCGGGTGCTCAGCGTGGTCGGCACGGGGCCCGACGTCCCCGCGGCGCGGGCGGCGGCCTACGAGGCCGTGGAGCGCATCCGGATGCGCGGCGCGCACCACCGCACCGACATCGCGAGCCGCGGCGACCTCTGAGCCCCGGTTCGCCGGGGGTGCGCGGGACCTGACCGGCACGTCCAAGCCCTGGTTTTCCTGAAGGTAGGCGGGACCTGGTCGGCACGTCCCGGTCCCGGTTTTCCCAAGGCGCACAGCGCGCTGATCGGCATGCCCGAGCCCTGACTTCTCCAAGGGGGCACAGCACGCCTGACCGGCATGCCCGAGCCCTGGTTTTCGGGATGTGTAGCGCCTGATCGGCATGTCGCGATAAGCCTGGGGCAGTCGGTGCCCGTCCCAGGCCGCTCCCCCCGGAGGAACGATGTCGCTCGATCCCGCGATGCCCCCCGAGCGGATCGGCGACACCGGCGTGTTGCGCTGGCCCGGCACCTGGCGGGTGTACGTCGCCACCCGGAGCGAGGAGATCAGGGCCGACACCGAGCGGGCCCTCACGATGCGCGAGGAGGCGGGGCAGCTCGCCTCGGTGGGCGAGGGCATCGGCACGCACCTAGCGCGGGCGGAGACGTACGCGCGCAGCACGCACGGCGTACGGCGCTGGCTGACCGGCCAGGCCATCGAGGGCGCCTGGTCCAACGTGAACAGCGCCACCGTGATGCTGTACGGCGTGCTGCCGGCGGCGGAGCTGTGCGGCCGGGCCCCGGAGGTGGTGGCGATCGGCCGGGCCTACCTGCCCGGCGACGACCCCCGGCTCGTCCACCTGCAGGCCAGGCTCGCGGCGGGGGACCTGTCGGAGAACGACAGGCCGCTGATGCAGTCGGTGCTGCGGGCCGCGTACACGGCGCAGGCGATGGAGACCGGGCGGGTGCGCAGCTTCCGCAACCTGCTGCTCGGCGGGGTGGTCATGCTGTCCCTGATCGTGCTGAGCGTGGTGGTCATCGGCGCGATCTGGCCGAACGTCATCCCGATGTGCGGCGACCAGTCGGTGATCCGTACCCAGGGGCTGATGCCCGCCCAGATCTGCCCGACGGGCGGTCTGCGGCCGGGGCACGGCGACGTCCCTCTCGTCGCCCTGATCGGCATGCTGGGCGCGGCGCTGGCCACCGCGGCCTCGCTCTCGACCCGCTCGGAGCTGTCCACCCGATACTCGCTCGCGGTCGTGCAGAACCTTCTCAAGGCCCCCGCGGGGGTGGCCACCTCGGTGCTCGGTCTGCTGATCCTGAACTCGGGCTTCGTGCCGGGTTTCGCCGGGCTCGGCTCGCAGCCCGCGATCCTGGTCTGGGCGATGGCGTTCGGGTACGGCCAGCAGGTCGTCACCCGCTTCGTCGACCAGCGGGCCGACAACCTCCTCTCGGCCGCCTCCCCCCTCACCACCGCGGGCGGCCCGAAGGGCAGGTAACGGGCCGACGGGTGGCGCGGACGCGGCGGGAGACCAAGGATTATCGGCCATTCGGGGGGTAGTTCCCCCGCGAAGTGGCCGGTTCAGGGGCATCCAACGACTACTGTTGGCCGGATAAACCTCGGCTGCCGCCCCGCGCCACACGAATCACCCACATCACTTCAAGGAGCATGACGCATGGTCCGTTACCGCGTGCGCGGTGGCAACCCACTTCGTGGAACCGCCTTCATCCAGGGTGCCAAGAACGCCGTGCTGCCCATGATCGGTGCCGCGCTGCTGGCGTCCCGAGGCCGGACGGTCCTGCGCAACGTGCCCATCATCGAGGACGTCCGCCGCGCGGTCGAGCTGGCGGAGAGGGTCGGCGCCACGGTCGAGCTCCACGAGGCGGAGCGCACGCTGGTGATCGACGCCTCGACGCTCAGCAGCCCGGTCCTGCCCGCCGAGATCGCCCGCCGCTTCCGCGGTTCCGTGCTGTTCGTTCCCGCGCTGCTGCACCGGCTCGGTGAGGCGGTGATCGAGGGCGTGGGGGGCTGCAACCTGGGCAGCCGCAACCTCGACTTCCACTACCTGGGCTACAAGCGCCTGGGCGCGATCGTGGACGAGGGCGACTCGGTCATCCACGTCAAGTCGTCGGGGCTCACCGGCGCCACCCTGTACCTGGACACCCCCTCGCACACCGGCACCGAGAACCTGATCATGGCCGCCGCCCTCGGGCGCGGCACCACCGTGATCGAGAACGCGGCGCTGGAGCCCGAGGTTCTCGACGTGATCGAGATGCTGACCCGGATGGGCGCGAAGATCAGCGGCGGCGGCACGGGGTTCATCACCGTGGAGGGCGTGGAGGAGCTCCAGGCCGTCGAGCACACCGTGATGCCGGACCGCCTCGACGCGGGTGTGTTCGCCATGGCCGCCGCCGTCACCGGCGGCGAGGTCAACCTGGTCGGCGCCGACCTCGACCACCTCGGCGTGGTCCGCTACAAGCTGGAGCAGATGGGGGTGGAGTTCGCCGACCACGGCGCGGTGCTCCACGTGCGCAGGGACCGCCCGCTGCGCCCGATCAACGTGATCACCGACACCTACCCCGGCTTCGCCACGGACCTGCAGTCGCCGATCATGACGGTCGCGTGCCTCGCCGACGGCGCGAGTTACATTCATGAACGCATCTTCGATGGGCGTTTCGCTCTCGCCTCAGAACTGAACAAGATGGGCGCCGACATTGAAGTGAAAGAGAACAGTGCTGTCGTTCGCGGCGCCACTCCGCTCACCGGAACAGAGGTAACCGCTCACGATCTGCGCTCGGGAATCGCGCTCGTGCTCGCCGGCCTCGCCGCCGAGGGGGAGACCGTCATCGGATCGGGTTATCTCATCGACCGCGGGCACTCTTACCTGGCCGAGCGCATGCAGTCCCTGGGGGCCGACGTGCGGCGAGAGATTTCAGCTTCATAATGAGCGGGTTTGAGACGCTCAAAAACCGCTCTGACCTGTGTAAACGATGCCAGTCATGGCTTTAACCCGGAAGTGGCTTCCGGAATTGGCCGCAAATCGGGCGTGACATTACGGCCCTCGCAAGCGATCGTTCCAAAAGAGAGCCGAAAACAAACGGACGGCATGATGGGACGAACATTGGTCGAGCGGGCCGAAGAAGCGCCACGAGTGTCACGCCCGGGTGCCATGACACCGGACCTCACTATCGGTGTGGTGGGCCCCCATGACCTCGTTGAACGGGTGATGTTGATGGGGCATGCGGCCGCCCCGTTACCCTGCCGCCTGGTGGCGGCGGCATACCGCGACGAGCAGGAGGCCGCCGACAAGGTCACCCGCCTGGGAGCAGGGGTGGACGCGTGCCTGTTCGCCAGCCCGGTCCCCTACGAGCTGGCACGACGATCGGGGGTGCTGACGATGCCCGCGACGTATGTCCAGCTCGGAGGCGCCGCGCTGATCGCCGCGCTGGCGAGGGCCGCGCTGGACGAACGGATAGACCCGCGCAGGGTCAGCGTCGACGTGCTGAGCAGGGCGGAGGTCGAGGAGGCGTACCACGATTTGAGCCTTCCCGCAGTGGATGTGCACAGCCGCGACGAACCGGGCGCCACCGGTACGATCGCGGCCTTCCATGAACGCCTCGCCCGCCAGGGCAGCACGAGCGGGGCGCTCACCTGCCTGCCCGCGGTCGCCGACCGCCTTCAGACGGCCGGGGTGCCCGTGGTCAGGATCCGCCCCACCTCCGCCGCGGTGCGCACGGCGCTGCACACGGCGGCCCTGCTGGGCGCGCACCACAGGCTGGAGGAGTCGCAGCTCACCGTGGTCCTGGTGGAGGTGCCCACGCTGCGCGAGCCGGTTCGCCGTGCCGCGCCACGCTACTGGCGCGACGAGCTCCGGCTGTCCCTGCACCGGTTGCTGGTGCAGGAGGCCAACCGGATCAACGCGTCGGTCACCGCGGTCGACGACCACAGCTACATGGTCACCGCGACCCGCGGTTCGGTGGCCGCGGCCACCGAGGGCTTCCGGGTGCTGCCGTTCGCCGCGCGGGTCCGCGACGAGCTGGGCCTCGCGGTCGAGGTGGGGGTCGGCATGGGCCGCACCACCCACGACGCCGAGTCGCACGCCAGGGCCGCGCTCGCGCGCACACAGGCGGGCAAGCAGGCCCAGGGCTTCGCGGTGGACCGTGAGGGCAGGGCGCTCATCCCGGCCCCCAGGATGCCTCCTCAGGGCGCGGGAGCGCTGAAGCCGAAGGGCGTGGAGGTCCTGGCCCGGCTCGCGGCCAAACTGGAGGGCGGGGACACGGTGGTGGACGCGGAGGGCGCGGGCAAGATGCTCGGCGTCACCCCGCGTACGGCACGGCGGTTGTTGCGCACGCTGGTAGACGAGGGACTCGCGTGGCCGCTTCCGCCGAACCGGACACCCCAGCCGGGGCGTCCCCGTCAGCTGTACCGGCTGATCGTGGAGAAGCTCGGCGCCCGCTGAGCCCTGCGCCTCCATCGGCACGGAGGGTTTCCGCCGCGCCCGGGCGGCGGAACCTCCCAGGTCACGGCACGTCGATCCCGGCGTGGCGTGACCTGGCGGGCCCGGACCGTTCGACGTGGCGCGATGTGACGTAGCGTCATCGACTCGTCGCCGTGTGTTCACGAAATCTTGTTCACCGCGGCTCGTTCACCGGGACGTGTTCACTGAGGCTTGTTCATTCCGGCCTGTTTGTTTTGGCCTGTTCACAGCATCCTGTTCATTACGGCGTTCATTACGGCCCGGGAATTACGGTCCCCCCGGCACGCCGAGGACACGGCGAGGGCCCCGGTGCCGCGATCCTCCCGGCGCGGATCCGTCGGCGCGGCGTCAAGGAAAGCCCTTTGGATCACGCCCCGCGGAAGCGCGTCTCAAGGTCCGAAACTCGCGAGCGGATTGTCGGTGTCAGCCACTATTGTCATGAGCTATGAGCAAAGACGGTGCTTACAGCCGTAAGACGCTCCTCGTCTGGGGAGCGCTGGCGATCGTGTACGTGGTGTGGGGTTCCACGTACCTGGCGATCATGATCACGATCGAGACGATCCCGCCGCTGCTCAGCGGAGCCGCCCGGTTCATCACGGCCGCGCTCGTGCTGGGCCTCGTGGTGCTCCTGGTGAAGGGGCGCGATGCCTTCCGGATGACCTGGAGGGAGGCGGGCGGGGCGACGCTGGTCGGCCTGCTGCTGCTGAACGGCGGCAACGGCATGGTCGCCGTGGCCGAGCAGCACATCTCCAGCGGCCTGGCCGCGCTGCTGGTGGCCTCGACCCCGCTCTGGCTCGTCATCTTCAGGATCATGTTCAGGGACCGGCCGCGGGTGCTGACGCTCGTGGGGGTGCTCATCGGGTTCGGCGGCGTGGCGGTGCTGTCGCTGAGCGGCGGGAGCAACGTGGCCGACGGCGTCGGAGTCGTGATCATCCTGCTCGCGTCGCTGTCGTGGGCGGTCGGCTCGTTCCTCGCCTCCCGCATCCCGATGCCCGCGAACCCCTTCGCCGCGAGCGTCGTCGAGATGGCGGCGGGCAGTGTCGGGCTCGCCCTCACCGCCGCCGCGATGGGCGAGCGCCTCGACGTCGCCGCCGTCTCCGCACGGTCGTGGGCCGCGCTGATCTATCTGATCATGGTCGGGTCGCTGGTCGGCTTCACGGCGTACGTGTGGCTGCTGGGCAACGCCCCGATCTCGCTGGTCTCCACCTACGCCTACGTCAACCCGGTCGTGGCGGTCGTGCTGGGCGCACTCGTGCTGAGCGAGCCGGTCACCGGCTCGATGATCGCGGCCGGCGTGGTGATCGTCGTCGGCGTGGCCCTGGTGGTCTCCACGGAACGGCGGAAGAAGCCGGAGCCCGCGGAGCCGAGGCCGGAGCCGGAGCCCGCGGCCGTGTAGGCCGCGGGCGCCCGGCGCGGGATCGGCCGGAATCGGTACGCCGAGCCGGTCACGCGGGCCACGTGGATCCGACAGGCCAGGGTGGTCACGCGGACCCACAGGTCATGGGGCACGCGGAGCATGACGAAGCGGGTCGGGCCGAGTGGACCGGGGAGGTCGGGCGGGTCAGGCACCTCTGAAGGCGGCCGCGGCGGCGAGGAAGGTGTCGTTGGCCTCGGGGTCGCCGATGGAGACGCGGGCGCCCTCCCCGGCGAAGGGCCGTACCGCGACCCCCTCGGTCGCGCACGCCCCGGCGAATTCGAGCGTGCGCTCCCCCAGTCGCAGCCAGACGAAGTTGGCCTCGCTCACCGGCACCTCCCAGCCCTGGCCGATCAGCGCCTCACGGACCCGGTCGCGCTCCTTGACCACCACGTCGACCCGCTCCATCAGCTCGTCCTCGGCGGCGAGCGAGGCGATCGCCGCCGCCTGGGCGAGGTGGTTCACCGCGAACGGCACGATCGTCTTGCGGACGGTGGACGCCACCGGCTCGTTCGCGATCAGGTAGCCCACCCGGAGTCCGGCCAGGCCGTACGCCTTGGAGAAGGTGCGCAGGACGGCGACGTTCGGCCGGTCGCCGTAGACGGTGAGCCCGTCGGTGACCCCGGTGTCCCTGACGTACTCGCGGTAGGCCTCGTCGAGCACGACGAGCACGTTCTCCGGCACCCGGTCGAGGAAGGCATCGAGCTCGGCCGCGTGGACGACCGTGCCCGTGGGGTTGTTCGGGTTGCAGACGAAGATCATGCGGGTGTGCGGGGTGATCGCGTCGGCCATCGCCTCCAGATGGTGCGTCTCGCCCAGCAGCGGGACCCGCACCGAGGTCGCCCCCGCCAGGTCGGCCAGCAGCGGGTACGCCTCGAAGGACCGCCACGCGTAGATCACTTCGGCGCCCGGCTCGCTCACGGTCTCGAAGAGCTGCTGGGCCACCGTCACCGAGCCGGCGCCGAGCGCGATGTGCTCGGCCGGGACGCCGTACTTCTCGGCGATCGCCGCGGTCAGCTCGGTGGCCGCGGGATCGGGATAGCGGTGCATCTGGGTCGCCGCCCTGGCGACCGCCTCGACGACCGAGGGCAGCGGCTCGTAGGGGGATTCGTTCGAGGAGAGCTTGTAGGACCGGCCGTCGGCGGACACCACGGCCTTGCCCGCCCGGTAGGCGGGCATCGTGTCCAGGATCGCGCGGAAACGAGGCATGGCCTTACCTTATGAGCAGCGGGCGGATGGGGCATCCTGTAACACTGGAGGTGAGAGGCGTGCCCGACCGGGAGGACGACATGAGCATCGCACCACCAGCCGACGTTGAGCCCATTCCCGACTGGGCAATTCCCCCTATAGAGGGCTTTACCGCCGATGACCTCGATCGGCTTCCGGGGATCCCTCCTCACACGGAACTCATCGATGGCACTCTCGTCTTCGTGAGCCCCCAGACCCGTTTTCATGCTCTTGTGCTGTTCCTGCTGCACAAAGAGCTTGATCGGACGGCACCCGCCCATCTCCGGGTGGAGCAGGAGATGACGGTGAAGCTGGGGCGACGTCAACGACCGGAGCCCGACCTGGTCCTCCTCCACGCACACGCGCCCTCCGAGCTGACGCGGACCTTCTACGAGGCGGCGGACGTGCTGCTCGCCGTCGAGGTCGTCTCCGAGGAGTCCGAGGAGCGCGATCGCAACCGCAAGCCCCAGATGTACGCCGAGGCCGGCATCCCTCACTTCTGGCGTGTCGAGAACATCGAGGGCCGCCCCAGCGTCTACGTCTACGAACTGAACCCGGCGACAAGGGCATACGCGCTCACCGGTGTCCATCAGAATCGGCTGAAGCTCAGCCTCCCCTATGACATCGACATCGATCTGACGGATATCAGCAACCCTCGCGGTCGATAGCCGACGCGGTTGACCGCGTTGGCCATGTGCCGGTGAAGACCCTGACCGATGACAGGGCCGGTGTTCCTGAACACGATGCGAGCACGGCGCGACCGCCCCCGCCATCGAGTGCCCAGGCTATTCCTTGAGGGAGCGGAGCATCGGGGGATGCAGTGCCACGGCGGGGCCGCGGCGATACAGCTTGGCGGGGCGTCCGCCGTCGCGGGTGGTGGTGCCGCCGGTGGGCACCAGGAAACCCTCGGCCTTGGTGACCTTGCGGTGGAAGTTGCGCGGGTCGAGGGCTCGGCCCCAGACGATCTCGTAGACCCGGCGCAGCTCGGCGACGGTGAACTCCGGCGGGCAGAAGGCCGCGCCCAGCGGGGTGTATTCGAGCTTGGCACGGGCCCGCTCGATCCCGTCGATCATGATGCGCCGGTGGTCGAAGGCCATCTCGCGCAGCAGCGAGGAGACCGGCTGCCAGCTCATGTGCGCCTCGGTGGAGGTCGGCAGGTGCGGAGCGAGGCCGAGATAGGCCACGCTCAGCACGCGCTGGCGCGGGTCGCGGTCGGGATAGCCGTAGGTCTGCAGCTGCTCCAGGTGCACGGGGGCGCCCGGCAGGCCCGCCCGTTCCGCGAGGACGCGGGCGGCGGCCGCGGGCAGGTCCTCGTCGAGCTGGATGAAACCGCCTGACAGGGCCCAGCGTCCCTCGTACGGCGGCTTGTCGCGCCGCCAGACGAGCGCGCTCAGCACCTGGCGGCGCACCGTGAGGACGACAAGGTCCACGCTGACGGGAATGCGCGGCACCATGGCAGGCACGTTACACCGGTCAGACCCGTACGCGGACGTGCAACGTCTCGGTGGCGGCGCGTCCGTCGGCCGCCGCGACCGAGACCCTGACCCAGGTGTCCTCGGGCACCCGGGTCCAGTCGAACGGGATCCACGCCGTTTCCATCCGTACCGGCAGGTCCGGCGGCGGCTCGGTCAGGTTCACCCCGGCCACGTCGACGACGCGGGGCTCCTCCTGGCCCTCCCAGGTGATCGTCACCTTGGAGCCCATCGGGATGTTGTAGCCGCGGATCTCCATGCCGTCCTGGATGTCGCGCTGCATGCGGACCGCGTCGGCGGCGATGGGCCGGTTGTAGTCGCGGGCGATCTCCTCGGCGAGGGAAGGGGAGCCGCAGGTGTAGAAGTCGCTCCACATGTAGGAGACGACCTTGGAGACGTAGCGTCCGACCTGCGCCACGGCCGTGTCGAGCCGCTCCTTGTCGGTGCGTCCCCGGTCGGACCCCGCGGCGCACGGCTCCTCGCCCGACGGCTCGAAGGCCTCGACGTTGGCCCAGAGCTGCACGTTGAAGCCCTGCTCGATCATCCTGGTCCTGGCGAGGGACATCTCGCGGTAGTAGTCGCGGGTCGAGCCGTGGTACGCCTCGCCGTTGGTCTTCTTCTTGACGACCGGGCTCAGCCGCTCGTCGATCTTCTCCTCGCGCTGGTCGGCCCAGAACAATCCGACCTTGCCCGTACCCCGGCTGTCCTGCGGGGCGATGATCCCGACACCGGTCCTGACGAGGGCCTCGAAGCCCTTGGCGACCTGCTTGGGAGTGGCACTGAACGGCCGTTCCTTGCGGGCGTCGAGGTAGGGGCTGACGAGCACGGGCCTGCCGGGCATCTCCTGCTCGACGATCTCGTGCTGCGAGGCGTAGACCCTGAGCGTCGGGTGGTCGGAGTCGGAGTCGCCGACGTACTTCATCTCGCGCATCTGCAGCTCGAACGGCTGGTAGAAACCGCCCAGCGAGGCCCGGTCCTGGAAGCGCGCCCCGTAGTCCTGCATGATCCGGCGGGTGAGGGTGGTGAGCGTGTCCGTGCCCTGCTTGGCGGCCTGGGTCTTCTGCGCCGGATCACGGGGAGCGAGCGGCAGCGCCGGGTAGACCTTCACGCCGAACCGGTCACCGAGGTCGAGCAGCTCGGCGAGGCTGTCCTCGTGCGCGGCCGCGACCAGGATCACGTGATAGCCGCGTCCCTTGGACCGGATGTTCTCGCAGCTCGGGTCGTCGGTGCCGTCGTCGGGGGCGACGATCCGGTAGAAGACGGTCTTGTCGGTGACGATCTTCCGCTCGAACTCGGGGCAGCGGAACAGGTCCGGGCCGAACGCCTCGTCGGTGCGGTAGACGAACGTCCAGCTCACCCGGTTGCCGGGGTTGGCGGCCTTGAGGTCGTTCTCCGCCGCCAGCGCGCACGGGACCCCGTTCTCCTCGCACGGCTCGTAGCGGGCGTCGACGTCCCCCTGGCCGTCGAGGATCCGGCCGTCGTTGTCGAGGCGGCGCGCCTGCAGGCCCCAGCCGATCCGGATCACCGTGTCGCCGCCCACCTCGTGGATGGCGCCGAACTGCCGGCGCCAGGTGCAGTGGTCGCTGGTCGGCACCAGCCAGTAGCCGGTGACCGCGTACGGCCAGCGCATCGTCGTGTCGAACGTTCCGCACGGGTCGGTGAACTCGGTCACCTCCGGCACCGGCACCGAGGGGGTGGCGGAGGGCGAGGGCGAGGGCGAAGCCGTGAGCGACGAGCCTCCCGCCGTCGGGGAGCCGTTCCCGGTGGGCATGATCACCACGAACGCCGCCACACCCGCGAGGATCGCCACGCCCAGGAAAGCGATGAGCCAGCGCACGTTCAGGACACTACCGTTCTCGTGATCAGGCAGACATAAGGAGCCGGACGGACACCGCGGGCCTCGCCGTATCGACGATCAGCTCTTGACGCCCGCCCACGCCTCCAGCTGAGCGACGAAACGGCGGGCCGAGTTGGGCCAGTGGTGGTTCGCACGAGCCGCCGCATACCCTCGGGCACCCCTGGCATACCGCTCCCTGGCGTCGTCTCGCAGGAAGAGCACCGCCTGGGCCACCGCCTTGGGATCCTGCCAGGGCACGACCATGCCGCTGTCGTAGCGCTCGACCAGCTCCACCGCGCGGGGCGAGGGAGTGGTGATCACCGGGATGCCGTGCGCCATGTACTCCACGATCTTCGTGGGCATGGAGTGCCGATAGTTGGGCTCGTCGTGCAGCAGGGAGAGCCCGGCGAGCGCGCCGTCGAGCCGCTTGAGCGCCTCGTCGTTCGGCATGAAGTCGCGCCACTCCAGCACGCCCTCCGCCACCGCCTCGTTCAGCGTCGGCCGCGACTGCGGGTCGGCGTAGCCGATCAGCTCGACCGCCACCCGGTACGGCTGCAGCAGCCGGGCCACCTCGATCGCCTCGCGCACCCCGCGCGCCCCCGACAGCCAGCCGAGGTAGACGACGCGGTCGTCGCCCGGCGGCGTCACCTCGTCGGGCACCCACGTCTCGTTGGGCACCACCAGGTGCGCCTGGCGGAACCTTCCCGCGTACGCGGTCTCGGCCAGCAGCAGGTGCAGGTGCCGCTCGGCGGTGCCTTCGAGCAGGCGGGCCAGGAACCGCACCGGCGGGCGCAGGAACGCGGGCAGCCAGGGCTTCAGCGACAGCGTCGCCGGGGTGTCCTCGTGGACGTCCCAGACCACCGGCGGCCGCTTGCGCACCCCCACCACCGCGAGCAGCAGCTCGGGGTCGTGGATGACCACAAGGTCGACCTCGCCGCGCATACGCTTGAACACCTTGCGCGCGGCGCGCACCGCGGCGAACCGCTTGCGCTCGGCCGCTCGGGGGAGGTCGACGCCGTTCACCCAGGAGCGGGCCATCACGCCCCGCGCCGTGTACGGGGCCGCGTACGTGACCTCATGACCGGCGTCCACGAGCGCGCGGATCTGCCGGTGCAGGATCCGGGCGTCCTCGGGGTGATGCACCACCGTCATGACGAGCACGTGCACTTCGCGCAGCCCTCCGTCGCTAGAGCCGCTCGACGCGTTCACCCTCGGCGAGCACGCCTCGGGTGTCGAGCACGAGCTTGCCATGGTCCTCGACCGTCGACAGGTCGAAGGCGGCGTGCTGCTGGAGCAACAGCGTCACGTCGGCTTCGGCCACCGCCTTGGCGAGGTCTTCCTCACGTGGCACGTCGACGTCGTCGACCCGCCACTCCTTGACGTACGGATCGGCGAAGACGAGCTCCGCCCCCAGCTCGAGCAGCGCCCGCGCGACCGGCAGGGCCGGGGTCTCGCGCTCGTCGGCGATGTCGGGCTTGTACGTGACACCGAGCAGCAGCACCCTGGAGCCGTTGACGGGCTTCCGCTGCCGGTTGAGCAGTCGTTGCACGCGGGCCACCACGTAGGACGGCATCCGCTCGTTGATCTCCTGCGCCAGCTCGACGAAGCGGAACGGGTAGCCCAGCTTGCGCACCGTGTAGGAGAGGTAGGACGGGTCGACCGGGATGCAGTGCCCGCCGACGCCGGGTCCTGGAAGGAACTTCTGGAACCCGAACGGCTTGGTCGCCGCGGCCTCGATCGACTCCCACAGGTCGACACCGAGCTCGTCGCAGAAGATCGCCATCTCGTTGACGAGGGCGATGTTGACGTGGCGGTAGGTGTTCTCCAGGAGCTTGGCCATCTCGGCCTCGCGGGTGCCGCTCACCGGCACGACCTGCTCGATGAACTGGGCGTAGAACCCGACCGCGCGGTCCTTGCAGGCCGGGGTGTAACCGCCGACGACCTTCGGGGTGTTGCGCAGGCCGTACTTGGGGTTGCCCGGGTCGATGCGCTCGGGCGAGAAGGCGAGGTGGAAGTCGGTGCCCGCGGCGAGGCCCGAACCCTTCTCCAGGATGGGGCGGGCGACCTCGTCGGTGGTGCCGGGCCAGGTGGTGGACTCCAGGACCACCAGCGTGCCGGCGCGCAGGTTGCGTGCGACGGTGGCGGTGGCGCCCTCGACCGACGACAGGTCGGGGCGGTGGTCCTCGTCCAGCGGGGTCGGCACGCAGATGACGACGGTCCGGCTCTCGGCAAGGACGGATTCGTCCAGCGTGGCGGTGAAGCCTCCCGCCAGCATGTGCTCGAGGTCGGCGTCGGTCAGGTCGTCGATGTAGGACGTGCCCGCGTTGAGGGCCTCGACCTTCGCCGCGTCGACCTCGAAGCCGACGACCCGCAGACCGGCCGCGGTGGCCTCCTTGGCCAGGGGCATGCCGACGTAGCCCAGACCGATGATGGCCAGGTCGTAGGCAGTCACTGGATGACCTTGGAACGCCGGAAACA
The DNA here is from genome assembly GCF_042898365.1 of Streptosporangium sp. NPDC000509. Taxonomy (NCBI): domain Bacteria; kingdom Bacillati; phylum Actinomycetota; class Actinomycetes; order Streptosporangiales; family Streptosporangiaceae; genus Streptosporangium; species Streptosporangium sp. NPDC000509. Next base: position 457,094 of record NZ_JBIAYX010000002.1, read on the forward strand.
ACACTTCATGGTCGCAAAGGCTATCTCAAGTCCGAACGAGCTACGCCTAATGCGATTGAACGCATCGCAAACGGCTGGTCTCCTTGTTACCAACACGAGACCATCATCCAGCAATCGATCGGTAAATATCACGGTAAGTCTCCGCGATACGGCTCCACGTACGCTTCGCCGCCACCTCGGCCCGTCCCGCCTCACCCATCCCGGCCCTTCGCTCGGGATCGTCACGCAGCCCGGCGATCGCCTTGGCCAGCGCCTCGGGATCTCCCGGGGGCACCAGAAGCCCCGCCCCCTCCGAACCCACGAGCTCGGAGAGCGCCGGCAGGTCGCTCAGCACGACCGGCTTGCCGAGAGCCATCGCCTCGACGGGCTTCAACGGCGTGACGAGCCGGCAGACGCGCAGGTCCTCGCGAGGGCAGACGAAGATGTCGATCGCCGCCTGCGCCTGCAGGGCCTCGTCGGGACCGACACGTCCCGGCAGGATCGCGATGTCGCCCAGGCCCAGCTCCTCGACCTGTTCGAGCAGCGCCACCCGCTCCACGCCGTCGCCGACGAGCAGCACCTTCACCGGCGCGCCCTCGTCCCGCAGCAGCGCGGCCGCGTTGATCATGGTGGCGAAACCCTCGTAGGCCACGATGCTCGACACCGAGCCCATCACGATCTCGCCGGGCTCGATGCCGTACGCGGCGCGGAAGCCCGCGCCGTCGTACTCGGCGCTGAGCAGCGAGTCGTCCACCGCGTTCGGCGCGAGATAGATCCTCTCCCTCGGCACCCCGCGTTCGACGATCTCGGTGGCCATGGTCTCCGCGAGGGTGACCACGGCGTCGGCGGAACGCATGATGAACGCCTCGCGGTCGCGCTGGAGCACGTGTCGCTGGCTGCCGATGCGCTTGGGGTCGCGGGAGGCCCAGGTCTCCTCGAGGAAGCCCCGCACCTCGTAGACCATCGGCGTGCCGGTACGCTCGCGCACCGCGAGCGCCACCGATCCGTTGCGATGGTCGGTCGCGGCGTGCAGCACCTGCGGTCGCAGGGTCCTGACCAGCTCGGTCACCTCTCCGGCGCCGCGGATCATCCGCCCCTGGCTCTCGAACGGCACCTCGCCGCTCGGGATCAGCCGGTGGTAGGGGATGCCGTCGATCTCCTCGTACGGCGTCGCGTCGGCGTGCCCCTGCATCATCGGCCAGCCCCAGCTGGTCACGACGTGCGGGTCGAGCCCCGCGGCCTTCTGCGAGGTGACGATGCGGTGCGTGCGGACGGTGTATCCGGCCTGCGTGTACGGCAGCGCGTTCGTCACGCAGTGCAGCACCCTGCCGGGGAACCGCTCGCCCACGATCACCTTCGCCTTGGGCGGGATCGGGTTCGGCTGGATCGCGGCCAGCTCTCCCACGTAGTAGGCGTGCCGGCGCTTGATGAAGGGGTAGCGCGTGTGACCCTGCAGCACCGCGGCGGCCTCGCTCATCCGGCCGGAGTCGAAGTGCTCCTTCGCCTCGCTCCACGGGCCCTTCACCAGGCGCATGCCGAGCTTGCGTACGACGATCTTGGCGCGGCGCGCGACGGGCCAGGCGAACCGGCCGACCACGGGACGGACACTCGGCGGGAGCGTCTCGGCCGCCGCCTGCGCCACGCGTACCGGGTCGGACTTCACCTTGGTCGCGACGACGCGGGAGACGATGACCGGGTGCTGGACGAAGCCCTTGATGAGGCCGCGCAGCCCGGCCTTGGCCGACTTCGCCGAGACCGGGGAGACGGGAGAGTCCAGGGAGGCCGCGGGCGTCGGGGAGTCCGGGGAGGCGGGGAGCGACGCGGGGACCTTCTCCTCGTCCTCGTCCGAGGGCCTCGCCATGACGGTGGGCATGTCGGAGACGGAGGGCGTGTCCGGGACGGGGGGCGTGTCCGGGGCGGAAGGCTTGTCCGGGACGGAGAGGGTGTCCGAGGCGGAGGGCGTATCCGGGAGCGGAGGTGTGTCCGCTGTCTCCGCCGGTTTCTTGTCCGGTTCCGTGGTGCCGTCCGCGTCGGGTTTCCGCGTCGCGTCCACGTCGGAGACCGGGGCCGCGTCCACGGGCGAGGGCGTCTCCGCGCTCGGCGGGGGCGGCGGCTCCGTGGGCGTGTCCACTGCGGGGGTCTCAACGGCCGGGGGCGTCACCGAGGGAGAAGGTGTCGCCGAAACCGAGGGCGTCACCGGATCCGGGGACTTCACCGGATCCTTCGCCGAAACCTTCGCTGGAACCGAGGGGGAGTCTGGCCTGTTGGCATCGGATACCACGCCGTGACCGTACCATAGGCAACGTTTGCCCCACTGCCGCATGAAAGGCGAGGTCAATGAGGGACTTTGCCCGTCCGGGCGCTGCTCAGAGCCCCGATAATCCCCTCGTCCTGCACGTGCTCGGCGCGCGTCCGAACTTCGTGAAGGCCGCTCCCGTGGTGCGCGCCCTCACCGAGCTCGGGGTGCGACAGGGCATCGTTCACACCGGTCAGCACTATGACGCGCTCATGTCGGACGTCTTCTTCGCCGACCTCGGTCTTCCCGAGCCGATCGCCAACCTCGGCGTCGGTTCCGGCTCGCACGCCCGTCAGACGGCGGCCCTGCTCGTCGGCCTGGAGGACGTGGTGCTCGAACACCGTCCCACCCTGGTTGTCGTCTACGGCGACGTGAACTCGACGCTCGCCGCGATCCTCGTCTGCGCCAAGCTCCACGTGCCGACCGCGCACGTGGAGGCGGGCCTGCGTTCCTTCGACCGGGAGATGCCCGAGGAGGTGAACCGGGTCGTCACCGACGGCCTGTCCGACATCCTCTTCGCCACCTCGCCGGACGCGCTCTCCCACCTCGCCGCCGAGGGCGTCGATCCGGCCAGGGTGCACCTCGTCGGCAACCCGATGATCGACAGCCTGTTCTCCGCGCTGGACCACCTCGACCCCGCCCCGGTCCGCTCCCGGCTCGGCCTCCCCGAGCGGTACGCGGTCGCCACCCTGCACCGTCCCGGCAACGTCGACGACCCGGCCTCGGCCAAGGAGCTCGTCGACGCCGTGCTCTCGGTGAGCGAACGCCTGCCGGTCGTGGTGCCGCTGCACCCGCGCGGCCGGACCCGTCTGGCGGAGGCCGGACTGGTGAACGGCGACAACCTCCTCATCGTCGACCCGCTGGGCTACGTGGACTTCCTCTCACTGGTGCGAGGCGCGACGCTGGTCGTCACCGACTCCGGCGGCGTGCAGGAGGAGACGACCATGCTGGGTGTGCCCTGCCTCACGGTGCGGCCCAACACCGAGCGGCCGATCACCATCACACACGGCACCAACCGGCTCGTCACCCCCGCGCAGCTGCCCGCCGCCGCCGACCGGGCGCTGGCCGAGGGCTCGGGAACGCCGTCGGGCGAGCTGCCCCCGCTCTGGGACGGCAAGGCCGGTCCCCGGATCGCCCGGGTGATCGAGAGCTGGCTGCGCGGCGGCAACCTCTCACCGGCCGGTCAATCCGTATCGCCCAAATCCCTTTAAAACGGCCATTTGGCTACGACTTTGGTCGTACGCTGGCACGACCTCTGACAAAGGCGATTCCCCATGAGCGATGAGACCCCAGAAGAGCCGAAGTTCCAGCGTCTCGGACCGATCAACTGGCTGCCCGAGGAACGCAAGGTCGTCGAACGCCTTGAGGAGCGCGTCCACGACCTGGAGCGGCGGCTCGCCATCGCCGAGGCGCGGGCCGACTACGCGCAGTGGAAACTGGAGTCCACCAAGGTGCAGCGCCCCTACCGGGTGGCCGAGGCACTGACGTCCGCCAAGGGGCCGGGGGTCACCGCGCTGCCGGGCAAACTGCGCTCGGCGATGCAGGCACGCAAGGGTCCCAAGCCGCCCCGTCCGGTGGCCGAGGTGGTCGAGGAGCTCGACCGGCAGGGGCCCGTGGTCGACGTACCGCAGGTCAAGTGGCCCGCCGGTCCGATCGTCCGCCCCGACATGAAGGTCGCGGTCATCCTGGACGACTTCTCCCGGATGGCGTTCAAATACGAGTGGGACCAGATCGAGTTCGGGCTCCGCGACTGGCCGGAGATCTTCGCCGAGCGTCGTCCCGAGCTGTTGTTCGTGGAGTCGGCCTGGCACGGCAACCAGGGCCGCTGGCGCTACCAGATGACCGGGACGAAGGCCCCCAAGCCTGAGCTGATCGCCCTGATCGACTGGTGCCGCGCCGAGGGGATCCCCACGGTCTTCTGGAACAAGGAGGACCCGCCGAACTTCGACTTCTTCATCGACACGGCCAAGCTGTTCGACTACGTCTTCACCTGCGACGGCGACATGGTCCCCCGCTACCGCGAGGTGCTGGGTCACGACCGGGTCGACGTCCTGCAGTTCGCCGCGCAGCCCCGGGTGCACAATCCCATCCAGGAGAAGCAGGGGCGCGTCAACGACGTCGTCTTCGCGGGCATGTACTTCAGGGACAAGCACCCCGAGCGCCGCGAGCAGATGGAAACCGTCCTCGCCCCGATCCGCGAACTCGGGCTGCACATCTTCGCCCGCAACGGCACCGTTGACGAGAAGTACGCCTGGCCGAAGGAGTACGTCCCGCACATCGTGGGCGAGCTGCCGTACGACCGGATGCTGGCCGCGTACAAGATGTACAAGGTCTTCCTCAACGTGAACTCGGTGCTCGACTCACCGACCATGTGCGCCCGCCGCGTCTTCGAGCTCTCGGCCTGCTCGACGTCGGTGGTCTCCGGCTGGTCCCGGGCCATCGAGGAGACCTTCGGGTCGCTGATCCCGATCGCCCGCGACGAGCTGGAGTCGTACAACCAGGTCCTGCACCTGATCAACAGCCCCGAGCTGCGCGCCCGCCAGGGGCACCTCGCCATGCGCGAGGTCTTCGACAAGCACCTCTTCTCGCACCGCGTGGACCAGATCCTGGGGATCCTCGGCCGGCCGGTGCAGCCGCGGACCCGCTCGATCTCGGTGGTCCTGCCCACCAACCGCGCCTCCCAGATCGAGCACGCGATCTCCTCGGTGGCCAAGCAGATCCACCGTCCGGTTCAGCTCGTCATGGTCCTGCACGGGCTCGCCATCGACCCCGTGGTGGTGGCGGACAAGGCGCGGATGGCCGGGATCACCGATGTCGTGGTGCTGCCCGCCGACTCGTCATTGTCGCTGGGCGCCTGCCTCAACATGGGCATCGCCGCCGCCGAGGGCGAGTTGATCGCCAAAATGGACGACGACAACCTCTACGGCGAGCACTACCTGTCGGACCTGGCCCGCGCCTTCGACTACTCCGACGCCGAACTGGTCGGCAAGGGCGCGCACTACGCGTACTTCGAGGGCGGCAACACCACGATGCTCCGGCTGCCGGGGTTGGAGCACCGGTACGCCTTCCTGGTGCAGGGCGGGACGTTCCTCGGCAAGGCCGACATGTTCCGGCACTACGGGTTCGAGGACGTGACCCGGGGTGAGGACACCCGCCTGGTCCGCCGGCTCAAGGAGGACCGCGTCAAGATCTACTCCGCCGACCGGTTCAACTTCGTCTACTGGCGCAGTGGCGACAAGTCCCTGCACACCTGGCAGGCCGACGACATCAAGCTCACCCGCAACGCACAGTTCTCCTTCGCCGGGCATCCGGAAGCGCACGTCATGATCTGACTTCGGTTTCGGCGTTGGTGGGGCGGTTCCCGAAGGTTTTCCTGCGGCATGGGCACGACGGCCGGGGGCCGGCGTGTCAGGTGGGTGCGCGCTCCGGTGGGTGCGCGCTCCGGTGGGCGGCCGTCGTTGGTGACGGGGCTGGGTGTCCGGCCGGTGTGGACCAGTGTTCAAGGTGGGTACGCGCTCCGGTGGGCGGGTGCTCCGGGCGGCCGTCGTTGGTAGTCGTCTGGTGGGTCAGGCCTCCGGCCTGGCGGGCGCGCTGGTTGCGGATTTTTATAAGCCGCCCGGAACACCCGCCCACCTCCGCACACGGCCCGTCCCGCCGTAGGCGGTGCGGGCCGTAGTCGCTTCCTTACGGGCCGCCCAGTGTGCGCTGGGACGCTGAAGCAATCCGTACGGGGGCGTACAGGGTCCGTCGCCGTAGCTGAAGCGCCGGTGCGGAAAGGAGCGCAGAGGGCTCGCCGTGACTCCATCGGGCTCGGCGTGGTTCGTCCTCTTGGCTCACCACTCGTTCTTCCCCCTCGGCCGTGAGGGCGTCGGGGTCGGGTCAGTGGCGGACGGCGCAGAGGAGGCGGTTGTTGCCGCGCTGCCAGAGGGTGCCGATCTCGGCGAATCCGGCATCGCGCAGGGCGTCGACGTGCTCGGAGAGCAGGGAGGACTCCGAGCCGTGGTGGTCGGCTCCCGCAGTGGTGCGTGCGGTGTGGAGTTCGGCGAAGGCGGGGTCGGCGGCGATCGCATCCCACCACTGGCGCCAGTCCTCGGGGTGGCCGTCGGCGAACACGCGCCGGGTCTCCCGGTCCTGTACGGCGCGTTCGAGACGGGCGATGGCCGGGGTGGCGTCGTCGGTCTCCATGTGGTCGCCGTTGAGCAGGAGCCCGCCCGGGCGCAGCACGGTCGCCAGTTCGGCGTACATCTTCTGGAGGTCGGGCCCGGAGATCCAGTGCAGTGCGGTGGTGCTCACCGCGACGTCGGCCGGCCTGTCCAGGCCGAGGGATCCGGTCCATCCGGGGGTGCGCAGGTCGAGGGAGAGGAAGGTGAGGTGCGGGTATGCGGCCCGGCCGAGGCCGAGCAGCAGGGGGTCGGCGTCGACCGCGATCACCGTCGCCTGGGGCAGCCGCTCCAGGAGACGGGCGGAGAGCGAGCCCGGTCCACATCCGAGGTCGATGACGAGCGGATCGGGACGGCCCATCGCCTCGACGGCGTCGATCAGCGCGGTGAAGCGCTCTTCACGGTCGGGCAGGTAGCCCTCCTGCTGACGATCCCAGCGTGCGATCCACTCGAGTGCGGCATCGTGGGTGAGCACCATAGTCTCCTTGTGACTGCCGTCTAAGCTTATGACAGTTACAAGCTAGAACGTGAGGATGTGACTGGTCAAGTGGATTTCAACAGTCACACCGATTCGATCGTCCGCGTGGCGGTGGGGTTGGTCAACGAACTGACGCCGGGAGAGAGGCGGGGCCGCGACTTCTCGCCGCCGCACGATCTCGCTCCCGCCGCCACGGAGGGCCTGCGCACCGGCTACCCGGGCCATCGGGAGGTCACCGAGGTGGAGGCCGGCGAGCTCGCCGAGATCGCGGCCCGGCTGCGCGTGGTCTTCGACGCCGTCGCGAAAGGAGACGTCGACGCCGCTGCCCTGCGGGTCAACGATCTTCTTGAGAAGACCAGGGCCCGGCCGATGCTCGAACGACACGACGGAGAGCCGTGGCACCTGCACTTCCACGGCCCCGGCGGCACCATGACCGGCGACTGGGCGGCGAGTTGTGCCACCGGGCTCGCGATCGTGCTGGGGAGCGAGCACCACGACCGTCTCGGCGTGTGTACGGCCCCACACTGCGACCGGGTCTATGTGGACGTCTCCCGCAACGGCACCCGCCGGTTCTGTGGCACCGCCTGCCAGAACCGCGTCAAGACCACGGCCTTTCGGGCCAGGGGCAGGGTTTCGTGAAGGCGGGTCGGAGACCGGCCACCCAGCCGGCCGGCACGAAGATGCGGCTCTCTGGGAGCGGACCGGGGACCGGCCATGGTGGCCCCGGCAGCATCACCGGTCGTCGTCGACGGGCGGAACGCTTGTCGGCCGTCGTTCAGAGGTAGGGCCACTCAGAAGGCGTCCACTCTCGCGAATCACACCCTTCCTACTGTCTGTCTTTGTATCGTAACTTTATGTGATCACAGAATCGCAGACATCCTGGTGCTCGCTCGTCGAATGTGTGCGTGCTGCCGGTGGAGCAGCCCGTTCGGCACGGTTTCCGGCTCGGCGGGAGCAACGGCTCCCGCTCGGTCACGGCGGCACGGCGGGAGGTCCGCCCCCTCATGGCGACTAGGAGCGCCCCGATCCGCGGCCCGGTGCGGAGCGGCGAGCGCGCACTCGCCCCCGATCTCGCCCGTGGCTTCATGCTGTTGCTCATCGCCGTGGCGAACACTCCCTGGTATCTGTGGGACCGAGAGATCCGGGCCACCACGATCCATCCGCCTGGAGGCTCGGCGCTGGACCGGATCGTCCAGGTGGTCGCCATCGTCGGGGTGGACTTCCGGGTCTATCCGATGTTCGCGTTCCTGTTCGGCTACGGCATGGTGCAGCTCCTGTCACGCCAGCGGGCCGCCGGACACTCGGAGTCGGCCGTGTCGGCACTGCTGCGCCGTCGCAGCCTGTGGTTGTTCCTGTTCGGGTTCGTGCACGCGGCGTTGCTGTGGCAGGGGGACATCCTTGGCGCGTACGGCCTGACCGGGTTTCTCCTGTCCTGGCTGTTCCTGCGCAGGAGGGATCGCACGCTGCTCGTCTGGGCCGCGATCGGCACGGGCATCCTCATACTGGAGACCCTGCTCAGTGTGGTGGGGGCCTGCTTGGAGTCGTCCCCTGAGATCTTCGGTTATCTGTCTTCGGGAGCTGCGGGCAGTGCCGAGGGCGATCCGCTCGCCGCGGCGTCGGGACGCCTCGCCTTCTGGCCGATGGTCGTGGTCGGCCAGGGCCTGCTGGGACTCGTCGTGCCCGTCGCGATCGTCCTCGGTTTCTGGGCGGCCCGGCGGCGGATCCTGGAACAGCCGGGCGAGCACCTGCCACTGTTGCGCCGCGTCGCCGCCGTCGGCATCGCCATCGGCTGGCTGGGTGGGCTCCCGCACGCGGCGGCGGTCATGGGGGTGCTGAGGGTCCCGGAAGAGTCGATGTTCGTTTTCGAGATGTCCCAGACGGTTACCGGCCTGCCCGCCGGGCTGGGTTACGCGGCGGCGTTCGGGCTCGTCGGGCACCGGCTCGGACGTCGGCGACGCCCCGGCCTCGCGTCCACGGCGGTGGTCGCGCTGGGCAGGCGGTCGCTCTCGGCCTATCTCGCCCAATCGCTGCTCTGCGCCCCGGTGCTGGCCGCATGGGGCCTCGGGGTCGGGGCTCACCTGCACAGCGCCTCCGTGGCCGGCTACGCGCTCGGCGTCTGGCTGATCACCGTGGTCGTGGCCTATGGCCTGGAGCGTCGCGGCATGCGAGGGCCCGCCGAGGTTCTCCTGCGTCGGCTGACATACCGAACGGGTTGGAAAATCGAAGATCGTCAGGCGGCGTCGGGCGGTTAGGCTTGCACTCCACTGCCTCGCCTGTGCTCGCCTGTGAAGGAGTCACTCGTGATCACCGACCCAACGCTCACCCGGATCGGCCAGGGGGTGGAGTTACACCACCACAAAGGTCAACGTGACGCCGCTCGCGAGCTGTTCGCGCAGATCTGGGACGACATCGGCGGTGAGAAAGGCGAACCTCTGCATGTCTGCGTCCTCGCCCACTCGATGGCCGACGTGCAGGACGACGTACGCGAGGAGCTGATGTGGGATCTGCGAGCGCTCGCCGCCGCCGACCTGGTCACCGACGAGCAGGCGGCCCAGGCCGGGGTGGCGATTTCCGTGGCCGGTCTGTATCCGTCGTTGCACCTCAACCTGAGCGACTGTTATCGCAAGCTGGGCGACCTCGACCTCGCCCGCAAGCACCTCCAGCAGGCGCGGGACACGATCGGCGCGCTTGGTGACGACGAGTACGGGCAGCTCATCAAGGGTGGTCTGCAGCGACTGGCCGAACAGTTGGACGAGGCCACCTGACCGGCGCTTCCGCCTCCCGGGGTTCTCCCCTCTCGGAAACTCGTGTCGGCCACGGGTTCGTGTCGCCCACGGGGAAGGGCACGGATGCCCGGGCCCCCGCTCGCCGATCCTCACTGACGAACACCGGTCACCTTCCGGTCGCCGGGATGTCCCGGGGATTCAGCCGGCCGGGCGGTAGACGCACACGTTCGTGCCCGCCTTGCTGGTGACCGTGGAGACCAGCTCGAACGTGTGCAGGCCGCCGTCGTCGGGGAAGATCGTCTTACCTCCGCCGAGGATCACCGGCATGACGATGAGCCGGAGCTCGTCGACCAGGTCCTCGCTCAGGAGGGTGCGGGCGAGGGTGGGGCTTCCCATGAGCACCAGGTCGCCGCCCTCGGTCTCGCGCAGTTTCCTGATGTGGGCGACGGCCTCGTCACCGGGGATTCGGGTGGTGTTGTTCCACGTCAGCTCGCCGTCGCCCAGTGTCAGGGACACGACGTACTTCGGGATGGCGTTCATCCGGTCGGCGAACGGGTCGCCGGCTCGCCCCGGCCACGCGGCGGCCATGGTCTGCCACGTCCGGCGCCCGAACAGCAGCGCCTCGGCTCCGCTCAGCGCGCCGTCGAAGGCACCGCCGACCACCTCGGGGTCGAAGAACGGGTGGGACCAGCCACCGTGGGCGAAGCCGCCGTCGGTGTCCTCCTCGGGGCCACCCGGCGCCTGCACGACGCCGTCCAGGCTCATGAACTCGACGATCACGACACGCATGGATTCGCTCCTTGAAGGGGGTGGCTCAACGGGTTTCCTTCACGCTCGGGTGAAGGGCGACGACGATCCGATGGTCGCGGCCTTTCCCTGCGGACTCGTCGTGATATTTGGACACCAGGGCCGTGACGGCCCCGGCGAGCTCCCTGGCGAACTCGGCCCGGTCGGCGGCCGAGGCGAAACGCACCTCGCCGTCGATCGCGAAGGTCGCGACGCGCTTGCGTGCTTTGGCGGCGCCGGTGATGAGCGCCCCGACGTCGCGGACCAGCCTGGCCGCGACGGCCAGCAGCCAGCTCGCCGAGAGCTGGTCGGGTGAGCGCGCCGGGTCGGGCTCGACGGAGGAGAGCGCGGTCGGGGAGATCACGTACGAGGCCGCGGTCGCCCGCATGATGCGCTCGTTGACGTTGCCCTTGCGCCGCTCCTCGATCATCTCGACGAGCCCGTGCGCCTCAAGCGTCTTCAGGTGGTAGTTGACCTTCTGCCGGGGCAGGCCGACCTTGGCCGCCAGCATGGTCGCGGAGCCTGGCTCGCTCAGCTCGGCCAGCAACCGGGCCCGGATGGGGTCCAGCGAGACCTCGGCGGCGGCGGAGTCCTCGATCACGGCGATGTCCTGCATGTCCGCAGACTATCCCCGACAAATTATATTGTCAAGGAAGCCCCATTTTTCCGGGATATCGGGGTGTCGGAGGGCTCGGGTCCGCCTCGCTTCTTCGGGGCTCGGTTCTTCGGGGCTCGGATCCGCCTCGGTTCCTCGGGCCTCGCTTCTTGCCGGCGGGCCCCTTTCCCTATTCACCGGTTGCCCTCCCGCGTGCGAGCGCGGGCTCCTCGTACTCGTTCACCGGAGCCCCTCGCCCGGTCGCCCTCCCGTGTACGGGGGCGGGTCTCCTTCGGCTGCCCCTCTGGCCGCGCGCGTGCGGTCGCCCTCCTGCGTACGGTCGCGAGAGAAACCGGGGTCGCGGGCCGCGGTTTGATCTCCGTACGGGCGGCGCTGGAAGCGTATGAGCATGATGTCCCGAATTTCAGGAACCGGTGGGCTCGGGCGGACAGCAACGGCCCCGCCCCAGAAAGATCTGGGGCGGGGCCGTTGGGGGTGTCCGAGGTGGTGGTCTCCGGATCTCCTCGGGGTCTTCCCGTGGAGATCCGGCCGCCCCGGATCACGGACTACCGGACGCCTCGCCTGCCGTAGAGGCTTACCGTCAGGATGACGCCGACCGCGGCAAGGGCGACCTGGATCATCAGCTCGATCCAGTCGATACCTGAGGTGGCAGCGACCCCGAGCGCGCCGGCGATCGCGGTACCGATGAGGGCCGCGACGATACCGATGACGATGGTCAGCCAGATCGGGATGGACTGCTTGCCGGGCACGACGAGCCGACCCAGGGCACCGATGATGGCGCCGATAACAATGGCGGTGATGATGCCGGTGACTGTCATGTTCCACTCTCCCTGTCTGCTCAGCTGCCAGGCGTATGCCCTAGGAAAAAGGAACAACACATAACGGGGTGCCCCGAATTAATGGCCGCGGGTCACGAATCCGTTGCGCGGAGGTCTCAGGCAGGTCGTGCCCCCCGATTCGCCGTGGAGGAGACCCGGCTTCACCTGCCACGAAAGCCACACGGTCCCCATCCGTCTTCTACGGGGGTCCCCGGAAAAAATCTGTCATCCGTGGGGATCGGCCGGGGAAATCCGTCGAAGAAATCGTGGAGAGGGGGCGAAGCGAGGGGTTCGGAGAGGGGGTTCGGAGGGGGTGAAGTCGGCTCTTCGATGGTGAGGGGGACGCTCATCTTCGGCATCGAAGAGCCGTGACGCCGAGAGTCAGGGGGCGAGGGCGGCAGGTTTTTCCGGGGGCGTGGCTCCTCTTTCCGATCTTTCTGAGGGGGCGGCCCCATCGGTCGTCGTGGCCCCATCGGTTGCGGTGGCCCTACCGGTTGCGGTGGCCCCATCGGTTGCGGTGGCCCTATCGGTTGCGGTGGCCCTATCGGTTTCGTCGGTTTCTGTGGCTTCGCTCGCCTCGGTGGTTCCGGTGGTTCCGGTGGTTCTGGCCGTGGCGGAGGGAGGGGCGGCTTCGAGGGGGGCGGTGGGGGTGACGGTGCTCAGGAGGGAGCGGGCGAGGCCGAGGCCGGCGCCGCCGAGGGTGAGGGCCTTGGCGAGCATCTCCTCGACGCCCTGGGCGCCGTTGAGTACGACCATGTGGTCGACGTTGCCGAAGGCCTTCGCCCCCGCCTCGACGATCTGGGGCCACTTCTCGGCGAGTTGCTGGGCGATGACCGCCTCCTGGTTCTCGGCGAGCGCCTCGGCGCGGGCCCGGATCGCGTCGGCGACGGCCAGCCCTTTCGCCCTGGCGGCTTCGGCCTCCGCGAGCCCCTGCGCCTTGGAGGCGTCGGCGGCGGCCAGGCCGCGGGCCCTCGCGGACTCCGCCTCGCCGAAGCCGGTGACCTTCGTCGCCTCCGCGGTGGCGATACCGCGCAGCCGCACGGACTCGGCCTCGGCCGCGGCGGCCTGCTTGACCTGCGACGCCTGCGCGGCGGCGCGGAGCTCGGTCTCGCGCGCCTCGGCCTCGGCCTGGGCGATGCGGGCGTCGCGCTCGGCCCGGGAGACCGTCACGGTCTCGTACGCCCTGGCGTCCGCGGGTTTGCGGATCTGGGCCTGGAGCCGTTGCTCGGCCAGTGCGGCCTCAAGCTCGGCCGCCCGGGTCTCCTGGACGACGACCTCCTGCCGGGCGGACGCCTCGGAGAGCGGCCCCGCCTGGCGGGACCTGGCCTGGGCCTCGTCGATCTCGGCCTGGTAGACCGCCTGCTTGATCTTCGCGTCTCGCCAGGCCGCGGCCTTGTTGGCCGCGGCGATCTGCTCGGCCTGGGTGGCCTCCTGGTCGCGCTGCGCCTCGGCGATGCGGGCCGCGGCGGCGATGCTGGCGGCGTGCGGCTTGCCGAGGTTGGTGATGTAGCCCGTCCCGTCCTCGATCTCCTGGATCTGCAGGGAGTCGACGATCAGACCGAGCCTGATCATCTCGTCGGCGGCCGAGGCGCGGGTCTCGCCGGTCAGCCGTTCGCGGTTGAGGATGAGGTCCTCCACCGTGAGGTTGCCGATGATCGAGCGCAGGTGGCCGGTGAACAGCTCGTGGATGGCACCGTTCATCGAATCCTGCTGGTCCAGGAAGCGCCGGGCCGAGTTGGCGATCGAGTGCAGGTCGTCGCCCACCTTGTAGATGACGACGCCTCGTACGACCACCGGGATGCCCTGCTGGGTGACGCAGGAGACCTGGAGGTTGGTGGCGCGGCTGTCCAGGCGCAGGCGGCGCGCGGTCTGGAAGCCGGGGAGCACGGCGGTGCCCTTGCCGGTGACGATCTTGAATCCGAGACTGTCGGCGACCGTGGAGTTTCCCCGGGCGCCGAGACCGGAGATGATCAGCGCCTCGTTGGGCTCCGCCACCCGCCAGACGGATTTGAAGAGCAGGGTGATGACGAGAAGGGCGACGAGGGCGAGGCCCCCTATGACGAGGTACTCCGTGGGCATCTCGGCCTCCGCGGTGTGGGGGAGATCAGATTCGGGGAGCGGGGCGGATCAGGGGAGCGCGCGGGCGACGTAGATCGTGCGCGGCGGGAAGAACTCGACGACCACCACGATCGACGACGGGGCGATCTCCTCGTCCGGGACCGTCGGGTGGGCGTAGAACGCCTCGACGCCCCCGCGGACCTCCACCATCACCTCCCCGACCAGGCCGGGGCCGATCCGTCCCGTGACTCTTCCGTGCTTACCGACCACGTGATACTCCCCCGCGACATCGGTCAAAGGGAAAAGCGAATATGAAGGCACGGAGGCCGCCCCCGCGTGCCGCGCCTCGCCACCCGGCGACATGGAGGCGCCGGATCCCTCGCTTCACTTTATCCGAGTAACAAGTCGAATGGCCATATGGTTATGGATTATCCGACAATCCGGATGGCATGCCTTCCCTGCCTCGCGGAGTCGTCGGGAGGGCGTCCGGAGCGCCCTCGGAGAGCGCGGAGCAGCGAGAATGAGCGGGATCGGCCGGTGACGGCGTGGGGTGCGTATCGGGCCACTCGCGGCTTTTCCCGGATCGGATCGGCCAAGGCCCCATCTCCCCGCTTAATTCCCGGTCGCCACGACATGACTCTCATGTGGGACATGTCGCGACAGCGCGTTAATGGCCCGGGTAAAAACTTCCCGAAAACGCAGCGAGGCGGCCCCACCGATCCATTCACATCGTGATGATCGCCCCATGACAGATCCTCACGAGATCAATCCACGTAAGGCCCTGGAACTCGGCATGGACCGGATCATCTCCCGCCGGGACTTCTTCGATGGGGTGATCACGGCCACCGGGATCGCGGCGGCGTGCTCGCTGCCCGGGACCGATCGGGAAGAGACCCACTCCGCGCTTCCGGAGGATCTGGAGCTCTCCTGTCCGCCGTCCCTCACGGGGTTGCGCGGCGACACCGCGGAGGCGCTGAGCGTGCCCCACGCCCTCCGCGACCGGCGCTTCTGGCCGTACGTCGGCACCCCGGAACCCACCGGCGAGCACTACGACCTGGTCGTGGTCGGCGCGGGGATCAGCGGCCTCAGCGCGGCCCACCGATGGCTGGAGCGCGAGCCCGGCGCGCGGATCCTCATCCTCGACAACCACGACGACATCGGCGGGCACGCCCTGCGCAACGAGTTCCGCCCGGCGGCCAGGAAGGGGCCGCTGGTCGCGTACGGCGGCTCGCGGTCGATGCAGCACCCGTCGGCGTGGACTCCCGAGGGCAAGGACCTGCTCGCCAAACTGGGCGTCCACCCGGAAGGGCTCGGGGAACCCTCGGGCCGGGAGCCGTACGCGATCCTGGGGATGCACGACGGCGTCTTCTGCGACCGGGAGGCGTTCCCCGCCGGAGGCGCGGAGAGGCTCGTCGTGCTCGGGCCCGGCAGGAGCGCTCCCGAGTGGATCGCCGAGCTGCCCGTCGCCGAGCGGGCCAGACGGGACCTGCTCATGCTGTACGGCGATCCGCCCGACTGGTTTCCCGGCCTGTCCGCCGAGGAGAAACAGGCGCGGCTGGCCCGGCTGACCTACTCGGGCTTCCTCAGGGACGTCTGCGGCGTCCACCCGGACGTGCTGGCGTTCGTCAGGACCATGCCGAGCGACGAGTGGGCCTACGGCTCCGACGCCTTCGGCGCGATCGACGCCTGGGGCAGCGCCGACGAGCACCGGTACCCGGGGTTCCAGGGGCTCGGGCTCGACAGGTCCAAGCCGTCCAGGTACAACTCCCCGACCGTGATCAAGGAGTGGGACGCGGGCGCACCGCGCGCCTGGCGCTTCCCCGAGGGCAACCAGGCGATCGTCAGGATGATGGCCGCCCGCATGATTCCCGGCTTCGCGACGGCCTTCGGCGTGAAGGACATCACCACCGCGAGCTTCGACTACGGCGTGCTCGACCGGCCGGGCAACCGGGTCCGCGTACGGTTGTCCAGCCCGGTCGTCTCCGCCGCCAACGACGGCCCCGCCGGCACGGCCGGCGGCGCCACGGTCGGCTACTTCGACGGCGAGCGGGTGAGAACCGTACGGGCGGGCGGTGTGATCATGGCCTGCTGGAACTCGATGATCCCCTACCTGGTCGACGACCTCCCGCCCGAGCAGCGGACGGCCCTGGGGCGGGCGGTCAAGGTGCCCCTGCTGTACGCGACGGTCCAGCTCCGCGACTGGCGGGCCTGGCGGAGGATGGGGATCAGGCGCGCCCGGTTCACCGGCGCCCGCTGGTGCGTGGCCGAGCTCGACGACCCGGCGGACGTCGGCGCCTATAGGTGCCCGAGGAGGCCCGAGGAGCCGATCACCGCGCACCTGGTCGGCACCCCCGTCACGCCCGGTGTGTCCCCCGCGCAGGGCTCGGTGGCCGGGCGGTACGCCCTGATCGAGACGCCGTACGAGCACCTGGAGTACAGCATCCGCGACCAGCTCACCCGGTTGCTGGGGCCCGGTGGCTTCGACCCGGCCCGTGACATCGAGGCGATCACGGTCAACCGGTGGGGACACGGCTACGCGCCGGAGTACGCCACCCCGTGGGACCTCGACTTCTACCCCGACGGAACCCCTCCTGCGGCCGTCGCCCGCAGGACACACGGCCGGATCGCGATCGCCAACTCCGACTCCGTTCCGGCCGCCCGCGCCGACGCGGCCGTCACCGCCGCCTACCGCGCGGTCGCGGAGCTGCAGGACGGACCCTCGCGCCCTTCCCGCCCTTCCGGCCCTTCCTCCGGACCGCTCCTGGCCTGACTCCGGCGTCCCCGCTCCGACCTCGGGGGTCGGTCGGTCGTGGTCGGTCTCAATCGGTCGCGGTCACGGTCGGTCAGTCGCGGTCATGGTCGTGGTCGTGGTCGGTCGCGGTTCGTGCTCGGTCGGTTTCGATCGGAAGGGCCGCTCAGCCCGGCTTTCTCAGTTTGGTGAAGGCCCAGCTCATGCTGGGCTCGACCGCCCAGTGGGTGACGCGCCGCACCGGCGCCGTACACAGCAGGGCGGCGAGCCCGACCCCGAAGAGCGCCACGGCCGTCACCCCGGGTACGGTCTGCGCCCAGTCGCCGTAGAACCGCTCGGCGACCTTCACCACCAGGCCGTGGAGAAGGTAGGCGTACATGGTCGCCATGCCGAGCCCCGAATACCAGGTGCGCACGAAGGGGGTGACCGCGAGGAACGCCGCCACGAGCACCGCCCCCGCCGCCAGCATGCCCAGGCGGATCAGGCTGCCGGTGAGGTCGTCCACCCCGATCGCGTCGTTGGCGTGCCGCCAGCGGATCCACTCGGTCTTCACCATAGTGTGCGTGGCGAGCGCGAGCGCCGCGCCTGCGGCGAGGGTGACCGCGCCCGCGACCCGGACCCACCGCCTCCTGAGCCACTCGAAGTGCTCGGGCCGCAGTATGAGCCCGAGTACGTAGAACGGGAGCAGGCCGAGGGTGCGGTTCATCGACAGCTCGTCGGGGAGCCTGCTCATCCCCGACAGCAGCGACAGCCCGACCGCGACCACGAGCGGCCATCGCAGTTGCTGCCAGACCGGCGTGGACAGCCGCCACAGGAACAGCGACATCAGGAACCAGGTCAGGTAGTACGGGTCGAGGAGGCTGATGTCGAGCTTGCCGTACAGGAAGAGACGCGGCAGTGAGTAGATCAGCTCGAAGATCACGTACGGGACGGCGAGGGTGCTGATCAGCTTGCGCGCCTTGCCGGACGAGAAGGTGAAATTTCGTGACAGGTAGCCGCTGAGCACGATGAACAGCGGCATGTGGAACGTGTACACGAAGAAGTAGGCGGCATGCGCGACCGGAACGTCCCGCAGGTCCTCGATCAGGTGGCCGGACACGACCAGGGTGATCGCGAGGAACTTGGCGTTGTCGAAGAACGGGTCCCTCGCCGTGGCGGGCGGGAGGGCGGCCCGCAGCGGGGTTGCGACGCTCACAGCCCGGGACCGTAACCGGACCCGCCCAACACCCGGCGAACGCCCGGTGACGCGCGGGGAAATCCCCGCCGCGTACGCGAGGACGTGCGGCCCACCGTCTTGCCGTTCTTCCCTCGGCCACATCCCCGCCGTGCACGCGAGGACGTACATCGTGGGCACGCCCGTCGCGAGGTCAGGTCGCGAGAGCGCATCGTGGGTCCACCCGTCGCGAAGTCAGGTCGCGACGCCGTGGGGCGTGGCGCGGCCGCCCGTCGGGAGGGCCGCGTAGGGGTGGGCGGTTACGCGACGGCGGCGGCGCTGGCGTCCCAGAGGGCGCGGGCCAGTGCGGGGTCGCTCATCCTCTTCGGAACGGCGGCGGGGGCACTCTTGGCGAAGTAGCGGCCGGGGTGGGCGGCGCCGTCCGGATGGGTGGCGAGGTGGACCATGGTGCTCGCCCCCTCCTCGACGGTCTGCCCCATGCCGGGGATGTTCTTCACCATCCACATCATGAACGTCGACGGGGCGAACTCGGTCTTGATCACGCCGGGGTGGAAGCAGGTCGCGGTCACCTCGGTGCCCTGGAGGCGGCGGGCGAGTTCCACGGTGAACAGGGCTCCCGCCTGTTTGGTGTCCCCGTACTGGAGCCAGCCGCTCCAGCGCCGCCGTTCGCGGTTGAGGTCGGAGGGATCGAGTCCCCCGGTCTTGCCCGCGCGGGAACTGGTCGTGATCACCCGCCCGGTGACCCGTTCGAGCAGCAGGTTCGTCAGCAGGAAGGGGGCGAGGTGGTTGACCTGGATCATCGTCTCGTGGCCGTCGCGCGTGAACGTGCGCTCGGTCGTCATGACCCCCGCGTTGTTGACGAGGATGTCAATCCGGTCGTAGCGGGAGAGCAGTTCGGCTGCCAAACTACGCACATCATCCAAAAGGGTGTAATCGCAGGTAAACGTATCCGGGAGCACCCCGGAGACCTCCCGCACCCTTTCTGCCACCCGAGCCGTCTTGTCGGGATTACGGCCGACCAGAACTACGGTCTGCCCGCGCCTCGCGAGCTCCACCGCGGCAGCAGCACCAATTCCGGCACTAGCCCCGGTAATCACACTAATCATCGGATCCTCCACTGCGCAAAAACCCTATTCGGTGCTAGTCTCCTGTGCGATCTTCCGGAGGCGTAATCACCCCTAATGCGGCACGGGCCTCCACACGCTCAGAGGTTGGGACGAGTGGACATGGGCTCTAGAAACCGCTCGATTCGGTTCAAGATTTTCTCGCTGCTGCTCCTGCCTCTGTTGTCGTTGAGCGCGCTGTGGGGCTTCGTGCTCAATCTCACCGTCGGTGACGGCCTCGCGCTGCTGAGGTCGAACACCGTGTACCAGACGGTGGGCGTCACCTCCACGGACCTGGGCCTACAGCTCCAGGCCGAGCGGACGCTGGCGTCGGTGGCGATCAGCTCCCGGGTCCTCACGAGCGGGATGGGTGAGCAGCGCGCCCGCACCGACCGGGCGGTCGGCGCGTTCAAGGCGGCCGCGGCCGAGGATTCCGGCAGCCCGGAACTGAACAACTCACTGAGCGAGCTGGTCCGCAGGCTCGAAAGGCTCCCCAGCATCCGCTCGGGCGTCGACAGCGGACAGCACACGCGGCTGGGCGCGCTGTCGAACTACAACCAGATCCTCGACTCGGTCTTCCTGGTGTACGACCAGATGGTCGCGCTGCCCGATCTCTCGATCTTCCAGCAGGCCTCGGCCATGCAGGGGATGGGCAACGCCTACGAGATGATCGAGAGGGAGAACGCGCTGATCAGCGGGGCGCTGATCGACAAGCGGCTGTCGGAGGAGGAGCGCAGGGCCTTCGGCGAGTACGTCTCCACCCGGCGCTTCCTGCACAACCGGGGCGCGGCCGCGCTGGATCCCGAGCTGGGCACGCAGTACCGCGACACCTTCGCCTCCGCCACCTTCGAGAAGTTCACCGACCTGGAGAAGGTCATCATCTCCTCGGCCGGCGACCGGCTTCCCCCCGAGGCGAGCGCGTGGAAGGCGACCACGAACGCGCTCACGACGTGGCTCGACAAGGTCAACCTCGCCGCCGCAGAAGCCCTGGCGGACCGGGCGCAGGGGGTCGCCACCGGTGTCCTGGCCCGGATCGTGATCGCCGGTGGCGTCGGCCTGATCGCGGTGGTCGCGTCGATCATCATCTCGGTCCGCTTCGGCCGCCGTCTCGCCGCCGAGCTGGCCGGGCTCCGTTCGGCCGCCCTGGATCTGGCGGAGGTGCGGCTCCCCCACGTCGTGGACCGCCTGCGGCGCGGCGAGGAGGTCGACGTACGGGCCGAGGCGCCGCCGATCCAGGCGGGCGGCTCGACCGAGGTGCACGACGTGGCCCACGCGTTCGGCTCGGTGCAGCGCACCGCCGTGGAGGCCGCCGTCGGCCAGGCCAACCTGCGGCGCGGTGTCAGCCAGGTCTTCGTGAACCTGGCCAGGCGCAAGCAGAGCCTGCTGCACCGCCAGCTCACCCTGCTCGACAGCATGCAGCGCCGGGCGACCGACCCCGACAGCCTTCAGGACCTGTTCCGGCTGGACCACCTCACCACCCGCATGCGGCGGCACGCGGAGGGCCTGATCATCCTGTCCGGCGCCGCCCCCGGCCGGTCGTGGCGCAAGCCGGTGCCGGTGATCGACGTACTGCGGGCCGCGATCGCCGAGGTCGAGGACTACACCCGGGTCAGCGTGACGCCGGTGCCCGACATCTCGCTCGACGGGGCCGCGGTCGCCGACATCACCCACCTGGTGGCCGAACTGATCGAGAACGCCACGATCTTCTCGCCGCCGCAGACCGCGGTGACCGTGCGCGGCGACGTCGTGGCCAACGGATTCGCCGTCGAGGTCGAGGACCGTGGCCTGGGCCTGAGCATCGCGGAGTACGAGGCGATCAACGAGCGGCTCGCCAACCCGCCGGAGTTCGACCTGGCGGACAGCGACAGGCTCGGCCTGTTCGTGGTGGGCCAGCTCGCCTCGCGGCACGGCATCCAGGTCATCCTGCGCGGCTCGCCGTTCGGCGGTACCACGGCCATCGTCCTCATCCCCCGCTCGGTGATCGCCCAGCAGGACCCGCCGCTCGCCCTCACCGCGGAGCGGACGTCCCCCGCCGAGCGCGGCACCGGACGCCAGGCGGAGCCGTACGTCCCCGCCCAGCCGGGAGCGCTCGCACCTCCGGCCGGCGGCAACGGACTCCCGCGCAGGAACAGGCAGACCTCCCCGAGGCCGCCCCAGCCCGAGCAGCCCGCGGCCCCCTCTCTCAGCGTGGTGTCGGACCTGCCCGACCGCACACCGTCCCCGCCCGCGGGCCCGGAGCCCGGATGGGAGACGGGCTGGGACACCGGCTGGGACACGGCCTCACGCGAGACGCCTCCCACGGCGTCGCCCCGAGGGGCACCTCAGGAGCCCCGTGAGTCCCACGAGACGCCCCGGGAGGCCCCCGCCGGGGAAAAGGGCGGCAACGGCGGTCCGACGCGCCAGACGGCCGCACAGGCCCCCAAGGGGCCGGGCGGCCTGCCCCGCAGGATCCGGCAGGCGAACCTGGCGCCTCAGCTCCGCCAGGAGGCGGAGTCCACCGGGCCCGCCGAGCCCGAGCCGAGCGCGGAACCGAACGAGGAGCGTTCGCCGGAGGAGGCCCGCGCGTTGTTCTCCGCCTTCCAGGCGGGGTCTCGACGCGGTCGCGAGGAGCAGGACAATGACTTCGCGCACCATACGACAGGCGATAAGGGGGACAAGTGACCGGAAAATTGACCAACACCGGCGAGCTGAACTGGCTCCTCGACGACTTGACCACCAGGGTGGGTGCGGTGCGCCAGGCGGTGATCCTCTCCACCGACGGGCTCGCCGTCGGATTCTCGAAGGGGCTCCTGCGCGAGGACGCCGAGCATCTGTCCGCGGTCGCCGCCGGGTTCCAGAGCCTGGCGCGCGGGGCGGGACGTCACTTCGGCGGAGGCGATGTGCGCCAGACCATCGTGGAGATGGAGTCGGCGTTCCTGTTCGTCACCGCCGCCGGGCAGGGCACCTGCCTGGCCGTGCTGAGCAGTTCCGACGCCGACGTCGGTCACATCGCGTACGAGATGGCGATGCTGGTCAAGCGGGTCGGCCAGCACATCTCCACCAACCCACGCCAAGGTCTCTCATGAGGGGGGGAGCGGACGGCCGCGTCGGCCGCGTCGGCCGCGTCTTCAGCGGACCGCTGGATCCCCGAACCCGGTACCGGAGGCCTGGATGACCCACTGGATGGACGAGGACGCCGGGCCCATCGTCCGGCCGTACGCCCTCATCGGGGGTCGCACCCGTTCCTCCGGTGACAAGCTGGACCTGGTCGCGATGGTCACCTCGACCCGTGGCGCTCCCACCGGGGGGTTCGTCCCAAGCCCCGAACAGGAACGCATCCTCGCCATGGTCACCACTCCGACCTCGGTCGCCGACGTCGCCTCGGACCTCAACCTGCCGCTCGGCGTGGTGCGGGTCCTGCTCGGCGACCTGCAGGACCACAAGCTCATCTCGATCGGGCGCGCCTCCGCGAGCGAGCGCATTCTCAAGGAAGTGATCAATGGACTTCGGGCCCTCTGACGAACCCGTCGCCCTCAAGATACTCATCGCGGGTGGCTTCGGAGTTGGCAAGACCACGCTCGTGGGCGCCATCAGCGAGATCCGGCCGCTCCGCACCGAGGAGGTCCTCTCCGACCGCGGTATCGGCATCGACGACGTCGACGGCGTCGAGGGCAAGACCACCACCACGGTCGCGATGGACTTCGGCCGCATCACGATCAGGGAGGGGCTGGTCGTCTACCTGTTCGGCACTCCCGGCCAGGAGCGTTTCTGGTTCATGTGGGACGAGCTGTCCTACGGCGCGCTGGGTGCCGTGGTGCTCGCCGACACCCGGCGGCTGACCGACTGCTTCCCCTCGATCGACTACTTCGAACAGCGCGGCACGCCGTTCATCGTGGCCGTCAACTGCTTCGACGGCGCCGAGCGGCACGACGCGGAGGAGGTGCGCGTCGCCCTGGACCTCGACGTGGACGTGCCGGTGCTGCTCTGCGACGTGCGGCGCCGCGTCTCGGCGAAGACGGTGCTCGTGACGCTCGTGGAGCACTCGCTGAGGGTGCTGACGGCCAGCCAGAGCTGAGAAAGCCGGACGAGGTGCAACCGGCCCCCGTGGCGGGGCCGGGCGCCGGCTCGGGCGCTCAGGGCCGGAGGGCGGAGGGCGTCACAGGGCGCGCAGGCCGCTGATCAGCTCCCTCAGGAGGTTCTCCGGGGGCATGGAGGCGGCGGGAAGCGGCGACCGTACCAGGATCAGGCCCTGGTCCAGCAGGTCGCCCAGGAGAACCCTGATCACGCCGATGGGCAGGCCCGCGTCCGAGGCGATCTCCACGATCGGGCGTGCCCGTTTGACCAGGTTGAGCAGCCGCCGGTGCTCGGAGCCCAGGTTCGCCCCCGAGGCGACCGGCGCTCCCGTCGCCACCGCCACCGCGAGCATGTCGAGCGAGGAGGACGACGCCCGGGTGCGTCCGCCGGTCATCGCGTAGGGGCGGACGACGGGACCCGCCTCCTCGTCGACCCACTCGACGTCGTCCTTCACAGGCCCCCCACCCGGGGGCTTGTGGCCAGATGTTGGCCGACGCGGGTGACCAGGCGGGCCATCTCGTAGGCGACCAGACCCACGTCCGCGGCACCGGTGGTCAGGACCGAGAGGCAGCTCCCCTGGCCCGCGGAGGTGACGAACAGGAACGCGGAGTCCATCTCCACCATCGTCTGGCGCACGCTGCCCCCGCCGAACTGCAGGCTGGTGCCCTTGGCGAGGCTCTGGAAGCCGGAGGCGACCGCGGACAGGTGCTCGGCGTCCTCCTTGCTCAACGCTCGGGACGAGGCCATCATCAACCCGTCGTTGGACAGGATCAGTGCGTGCGAGACGTCCGCCACACTCGTGACGAAGTCATCCAGAAGCCAATGAAGCTCACCCGGCACGTGGTCAAACCCCTTCCCCTGCGATGGTCTCGCCTGCCGCCGGCCCCCACCGGCTCGGTAAATCCGTTCCCGCCGATCCGTTCCCACCGGCGTGACTCCGAAGCACCCGAACCGGCGCGACTTCGCTCACACCGGCGTGACTCCCAAGCATTCGAACCGGCGCGACTTCGCTCACACCGGCGTCGCCCTGACGCGCCCGAGACCTCCGGGCGGGGCTCCGCGAACCCGATCCCGCGGCTCCGCTCCCGCGCTCCCGCCTCATCGATCGGCACCGCCGTCCTCGTCGTCGGCGCGTCCGCGCTGCCAGCCGGACTGCAGGGCGCTCATCAGCGCCCTCGCCTCCTCGGGCGACCGTTCCTCGACCTCCGAGCCGGGCGCGCTCTCCGACGGGCGGGACTCCCGCACCTGGCGCGGCGGCATGTTCGCCTGCCGCACCCGGCGGGGCAGGCCGTCGGCACCGCGCCGCCCCGGCTGCCACAGGTCCGCGGGGATCGGGACCTCCCCGGAGTCACCGGTCCGGTCCACCCGCTCCACGACGATCTCCGAGCGCCGCTCCGCCGACTCGGGCCGGGCGCCGATGACGGTGAGAACCGGCGGCTCCTCGACGGGCTCGGGGTCGCCGAGCAGATTCTCGGGAATGAGGACGACCACCCCTGTGCCGCCGTACGGCGAGGCGCGCAGCGTCACCTCGACCCCGTACCTGGCGGCCAGCAGGCCGACCACCGCGAAGCCCAGCCGGTCGGTGTCGGCGGGGTCGAACTCCGGCGGGCTGGCCAGGCGCTCGTTGATCGCGGCGAGCTTCTCGTCGGTCAGCCCGAGTCCCCTGTCCTCGATCTCGACCGCGAAGCCTCGCGCGACGAGCTCGCCCCGTACCGAGACCGGGCTGGCCGGCGGGGAGAAGACGGTGGCGTTCTCCAGGATCTCGGCGAACAGGTGCATCATGTCCGCGGCGGCGTTGCCGATCAGGGTGGTGCCGCCCGTCGGGTAGATCAGCACCCGGGTGTAGTCCTCGACCTGGGCGGCCGCCCCGCGCAGCACGTCCTCCATCGGCACCGCCGAGCGCCACTTGCGGCCCGCCGCCCCGCCGGACAGGATCACCAGACCCTCGGCGTGGCGGCGCATGCGGGTGGTGAGGTGGTCGAGCCTGAAGAGGTTGTCCAGCGCGATGGGATCCTCGGCCTGCCTCTGCATGCCGTCGAGCAGCTTGAGCTGGCGCTGCAGCAGGGACTGGCTCCGGCGGGCGAGGTTGCGGAACGCCTGCGAGACGCCCTCGCGCAGCCTGGCCTGCTCCACCGCGGCGTCCAGGGCGCTGCGCTGGACGCTGTTGAAGGCGGCGGCGACGTCGTGGACCTCCGTCGTGCTGCCCGACGGCTTCAGCGCGGGTGCCTCCGCCTCCACGTCCACCCTGTCGCCGCGGCGCAGCTTCTCCATCACCCTCGGGAGCCGCACCTGCGCCAGGTCGGCGGCGGCCCGCCGCACGTCGGCGAGCTCCCTGGTGATCCCGCTGCCGATCCGGTACGAGACCAGCACCGACGCGATGACCGCGATGAGGCCGAGCACCCCGACGACGCCGGCGCGGACGAAGACGCCGACGGCCACGGGCGTGGCCTGCTCGACCAGCAGGGGGACGGCCGCCGCGAGGGAGCGCCGGTAGGAGGCGTCCACCTCGTCCCCGACGGAGCGCCAGGCGGCGGACGACACCTCGGAGACGCCGGAGAGCAGGCGGTTCTCCAGGTCGGTGAAGCGGGCGTACGCGGAGGAGGCGATCAGCTCGGAGAAGGGGGCGCGCAGCTCGGGGGAGAGGTCGGGGAGCGCCTGCTCCATGAGGAAGGCCCGGTTTCCGGCGAGCTTGGCGAACAGCCTCGTCTCGCTCGCCGTCATCGGGGTTCCGAGCGCGAGCGGGCCCGCGACGAGCGCCCGCTCGCGGTTGAGCACGTCCACGGCCTGGTTGATCATCGTGATGCCGCGCGACTGGCGGTAGAGCGGGAGGTCGTTGCTGAGGCTCAGGGTGTTGAAGAGCCGGCGCAGGGCGTCGGGCACCCGGCCGAACTCCTCGGTGAGGCCCACCGGGCCGATCCGCCCGGTGTCGATCCTGGCGCGGATCGCGTCGAGCCCGTCCACCTGGCGCATCAGCTCGGCGTGGCGTGCCTTCATCTCGTCGGACATCGCCGTCTGCGCCACCCCGACGGTCGTCTGCCGACGCAGGCGGTCACGGGCCTGGTCGGTGACGAGGCGCTGGCTCGCGAGGGTGTCGCGGTCCGCGGCGGAGCGGGTGGCCAGGTAGTCGGCCGACAGGAGGTGCTCACGCTGGACCGCCGCGCCGAGCTCTCCGGCGGGCTTGCCCACGGAGTCGTACAGCGTGCTGAGGGAGAGCAGGCTCATCGAGTCGCCGACCGTCACGGCCGCCGCGAAGCCCCACACCCCGACCAGTGAGACGAGGGGGATGACCAACAGCACCGAGACCTTGAACCGGATGGACCTGCTCGCTGCCATGTCACCTCAACGGCTTGCTCTCGGAGCGCCCGGGGAGACCGGGCAATCTCTAGATCGCCGACGACAATAGCACTGGCGGCTCCCCCTATTTGTAGCCTATTCGTGACATGTGATGAAAGAGTTTCCAGAAGTGAATGAGTCAGCCGAGGGCGGCGCGTGAGGCGTGAGCGGCGCCCCGCGCCCACGTCAGCCGCGCGAGCCGGACGGCGAGCACTCCGACCAGCGCGACCTCGGCGCCGAGCAGCGACCACTCGACGAGACCGACGAACATCCCCTGCCCGGGAAGCATCACGTAGACGAGCGCCAGCAGCCCGAAACCCCCGGCCAGCGTGAGCCACTCCACCGGCCTGGCCGTCGGCCGCCACCGCTCGTCCTCGGCGAACCGCGCCACCGTCAGGCCACCCGCCGCGGGCACCGCCGCCAGCACGGCGACCGACAGGTAGCGGTACGTCTGGGCGATCAGGTCCGTCCCCGTGGCGGGAAGCGCGGCGGGCAGCACCGCGAGGACGACGAGCCCCGCACCCCAGGCCAGCATCAGCCGCTCGGCCAAGGCGTCCACCGGCGCCCCCACGGCCCGCAGCCCGGCGACCACCGCGAAGGCCGCGATCCCCAGCGCCGCCATCGCGAGTCCGGCGGCTCCGGTGCGGTCCAGGGCGGCGTACTCACCGATCGTCAGATCGAGCGGGTTCGGGGAGAGGACCGGTTCGGTCAGTCCCGTGACGGCGGCCACGACGGCGACGACGATCGCGGCACATGCGATCAGGGGGGAGAGCCTCTTCGACGCGAGCATGCGCTAAGACTGTCCACCGGTGGACGTTTCAGACATCCGGCGGCATCCCTGATCCGACCCTGAGGCGCCCCTGAGAGCCCTCGCCCCGAAACGGTCCCGGTACGCGGTCCCGGTACGCGGTCCCGGTACGCGGTCCCGGTACGCGGTCCCGGTACGCGGTCCCGGTACGCGGTTCGCCGCCTCCTGTTCGAAGGCGGCGAACCGTCCCGGGCGAACCGCGGTGGTGCGCCCGCATCCGGCCGCACTGTCGCGGATCCTCGCGGTGTGAACCACGGCCGCGTGCCCCGTGTCCGGCTACGCGGCCGTGGATCCTCGCGGTACGCGGCGCGAACCGCGTACCCGTATCGGCTGCTCCACCGCGGATCCGCGCGGTGGGAGCAGTCACGGTCGTGTGGTGGGGGCCACGACCGTGTGGTCGCCGTGTCCGTGTCTCAGCCGAGGCCGCGGACCTCGGCGTAGCGTGCCCTGACCTCGGGCGCGGGATCGGCCTCGTAGTGCTCGACCTTGCCCGCCTCCCAGGCCGGCGGCTCGTCGCCGCCGAGCAGCCAGGCGGCCTGCCTCGCCGCACCGTCGGCGACGTACTCCCCCGGCTCGGGGACGACCACCGGCCGCCCGAAGACCGCGGGGGCGATCCGCCGTACGGCCTCGGACTTCGCGCCTCCGCCGATGAGCAGCACCCTGGCCGGGTCGAGCCCGAGGGCGTCGAAGGCGTCGGCGAGATGGCAGAGCATGCCCTCCACCGCCGCCCTGGCGAGGTGCGCCGGGGTGGAGGTGGCCAGCGTCAGCCCGTGCAGCGAGCCCGTGGCGGTGGGCAGGTTCGGGGTGCGCTCGCCCTCCAGGTAGGGGACGTGGACAAGTCCTCCGGCCCCCGAGGGCGCCTCGAGCGCCAGCCTGCCGAGCTCGTCCAGACCGACCCCGAGCACCCGCGCGGCGGCGTCGAGCACCCTGGCGGCGTTGAGTGTGGCCACCAGCGGGAGGAACCGCCCCGTGGCGTCGGCGAACCCGGCCACGGAACCGGTCGGGTCGGCGATCGGGCTCTCGGCGACCGCGAAGGCCGTCCCGGACGTCCCGATCGACACCACCACGTCCCCGGGCAGGGCGCCGACCCCGAGGGCCGCCGCCATGTTGTCGCCCGTACCCGGCGCGAGCCGCACCGCGTTCGCACCGGGGACACCGGCCGCGGGCCGTACCTCGCCCGCGGAGTCGCGGGGACCCAGCACCTCGGGCAGGCCCGGTAGGGTGCCGAAGGCCCCCTGGAGGAGGTCGGTCCGGTAGGCGCCGGTCGCGGGCGACCAGTAGCCGGTGCCCGACGCGTCACCTCTGTCGGTGACGAACTCCCCGCCCAGCCGCCAGGTGAGCCAGTCGTGCGGCAGGCACACCCTCGCCGTACGGCGGGCGGACTCCGGCTCGTGCTCGGCCAGCCAGCGGAGCTTGGTCACCGTGAACGACGCGACCGGCACACTGCCGACCGCCTCGGCCCAGACCTCGGGGCCGCCCAGCTCCTTCACCAGGTCGGCGGCGGCTCCGGCGGAACGGGTGTCGTTCCACAGCAGCGCCTTCCTGACGACCTCGCCGGACTCGTCCAGGCAGACCATGCCGTGCTGCTGCGCGCCGATGCTCATCGCCTCGACGCCGTCCAGCCCGCCCGCCTGTGCCAGCGCCTCCTGGAGCGCCTGCCACCACGCCTCGGGGTCGACCTCGGTGCCCTCGGGGTGGGTCGCGCGTCCCTGGCGGACCAGGGCGCCCGTACGGGCGTCCCTGATCACCACCTTGCAGCTCTGGGTCGACGAGTCGACCCCGGCCACCAGTGTCATCCCCGGACTCCGAGGAGGTAGTCCATCGCGAGCTGGTTGAGGCGCGTGAAGTGGAAGCCGCGCGCCGCCACCGCGTCGAGGTCGAACTCGTCGCGGTTCAGGTCGGCGATCGTCTCGCCGGGGGCGAGCGTCGGCTCGGAGAGCTCGGCGACCCTGCTCGCGGCGAGCGCCTCGGCGACCTCGGGGTCGGCGCGGAACGCCGCCACCTTCTCCTTCAGGATCAGGTACGTGCGCATGTTGGCCGCGGCGGAGACCCAGACGTCCTCGGAGTCCTCGGTGCGCAGCGGCTTGTAGTCGAAGTGCCTGGGGCCGTCGTAGCCGCCGTTCTCCAGCAGGTCGACCAGGAAGAAGGCGTTCTTCACGTCGCCGTGGCCGAAGATCAGGTCCTGGTCGTAGCGGGGACCGTGCTGGCCGTTCAGGTCGATGTGGAAGAGCTTGCCGTGCCAGAGCGCCTGCGCGATGCCGTGCGCGAAGTTGAGCCCGGCCATCTCCTCGTGGCCCACCTCGGGGTTGAGGCCGACGCGCTCGGAGTGCTCCAGCTCGTTGATGAACGCGAGGGCGTGGCCGATGGTCGGGAGCAGGATGTCGCCCCGGGGCTCGTTCGGCTTGGGCTCGATGGCGAACCTGATGTCGTAGCCCTGCTCGATCACGTACGAGGTGAGCAGGTCCATGCCCTCCTTGTAGCGGCTGAGCGCGGCCTTGATGTCCTTGGCGGCCCCGGACTCGGCGCCCTCGCGCCCGCCCCAGCAGACGTAGGTGGTCGCGCCGAGCTCGGCGGCGAGGTCGACGTTGCGGATGACCTTGCGCAGCGCGTAGCGGCGGACGTCGCGGTCGTTGCTGGTGAATCCACCGTCCTTGAAGACGGGGTGGGTGAACAGGTTCGTGGTGGCCATCGGAACCTTGAGCCCGGTCTCGGCCAGCGCCTTCTTGAAGTTCGCGATGGCCCTGTCACGGTCGGGCTCGACGGCGAGCAGGTCGTCGTCGTGGAAGGTGACGCCGTACGCGCCGAGCTCGGCGAGCCGGTGGACGCTCTCCACCGGGTCCAACGGGGCCCTGGACGCGTCCCCGAAGGGGTCGCGGGCCTGCCAGCCGACGGTCCAGAGCCCGAAAGTGAAGCGGTCTTCGGGCTTGGGGGTGTAGGCGCTCATCTGCGTTCCTCCGATTTAATCCACTTTATGGACTTAATATGGATCGAGGTGGTGGGATCGTCAAGAGGTGGATGCTCCATGACACAGGCTGTACGCCACAATTCGATGCGCGCCCGCAACCTGGGTGTGGTCCTCAGCGAGGTACGCAGGAGCGGTCCGATCAGCCGGGCCGCACTGGCCGAGATCACCGGGCTGACCAAGACCACGGTGTCGAAGATGGTCGGCGACCTGATCGAGGCGGGCATGGTCGCCGAGTCCGGCGCGCTCAGGGACGGCGAGCGGGGACGGCCCGGCACGGCCGTCGCGCTCAGCGGGCAGCGGGTCGCCGCGCTCGGCCTGGAGATCAACGTCGACTATCTGTCCGCCTGTGTGGTCGATCTCACCCTCGCGGTGCGGCTCAGGTATACACAGGCTGTGGACAACCGCAGTGTCTCGCCTGTGGAAACCCTGTCCCACCTGGAACAACTTGCCCACAGGGCTGTGGACGAAGCTCGCGCGGAGGGCCTCACCATCGCCGGATCGACCCTCGCGGTCCCCGGCCCTGTGGAGGACGGGCTCGTCCACACGGCCCCCAACCTCGGCTGGCACGACGTCCGCGTCTCCGAGCTGCTGAACTTCCCCGTCACGCTGGACAACGAGGCCAACCTCGCCGCCCTTGGCGAGCGCTGGTTCGGCTCCGTCCCCGGCGACTTCCTGCACGTGTCGGGGGAGATCGGCATCGGCGCGGGCCTGGTGGTCGGTGGGACCCTGTTCCGCGGCGCCAGCGGCCTCGCCGGAGAACTCGGCCACGTGGTCGTCTCCCCCGAAGGCCCCGCCTGCCGCTGCGGCGGCCGGGGCTGCCTGGAGCAGTACGCCGGACAGGACGCGCTGCTGAGGGCCGCCGGACTCGCCGGGGTCCCCGACGGGGTGACCACCCTGCTGGGGCGCCTCCAAGCGGGCGAGCCCGCCTCGCTGGAGGCCTGCGAACGCGCCGGCCAGGCGCTCGGCGTCGCCCTCACCTCCGCCGTGCACCTGATGGACCCGGGAACCATCGTGCTGGGCGGGGTGTTCGCCCCGCTGTTCCCGTGGATCCGAGGCACCACGCACGAGACGATGACCTCGCGACTGGGCGTGATGCGCCGCGCCGTCCCCGAGCTGACCGTCTCCCGCCTCGGCGGCGACGCCGCCACCCTGGGCGCCGCGGGCCAGGTCATCCACCGGGTCATCGCCGACCCCTGGATCCACCTCGCCACCCCCGCCCCCGACCTCGACTCCCGCGCACCTCGCGGTTGAGCACTTTTCCCCCTGCCCCCCTTCCCCGCGTTTCCCTCGTCTCCCCTCGTTGAGAAAGACCATCCGCGCCCTGATGAGCCGCCTGGTCGTGTCCGACCCTGCGGGCGACCCCTGGTTGTGCGCCACCGCCCGCAGGAGGTGGGGAGCGCGACGGCACGGGAGGCTGGTCGCCGTGCCGCCGCGCCGTTCATGGAGCCGTGGTCGGCTCGGTCCGGTCACCTCGGGGCCGGGTACGCCACAGGTCGAGGTCTATCTGTTGCATCCGGTCTGAGCTTCCCCCAGTAGTCCGGACATCGGCGGTGTGTCATCAGTGTCCGGCGGCCGGTGAAATCCGGGCCAGACCTCGCCGGAGGTCAGTCCGACGGGGCAGCTCACGCCGGTGCCGCTCGGCGTGCAATGGCCGTTAAGTCCGGAGTTTGTCAGCTTGGGCGCTTACGCCGACGAGGCGGCTTGGCGAGATCACGGCAACGAGTTACCAGATCATCTATTTCCGGCAGGTTCGGGTCCGTGCCGCCGTCGTCACAACAGGCGGGCTTGGTACGCTCACCCACCGGCGGCGCGTCCAGCCCGCATACCTCCCACAGCGAGGTATAGACATCGTGCGTCCGGTTGCGCTCATCATGAGGTCCCAGCATTAGAACCCATGCGTGACCCGGCTCTTTGAAGGCGACCACGACGCGCATGGCGCCTCTCAGATGCTTGACGCACAGCCGACTCACCGGGAGTTCCCCCGTGAGCCGATATCCAAGGGCCGCGCAACCGCGCACTTCCAAATCACTGACAAAAGCGACAAATGACCTGAGATCTGCTCCGCGCAAGGTCTCAGCGTGCTTCTCCGCGAGAACCGAGAGATAGACCTCAGTCTTCACCGGCGGTCAGCTCCGAATTCTTGGAACTCCACTCTGCCCTGATCTCCCGCCACGGACGGCCCTCGCCCTGTTCCATCTGCCGAAGACCGTCGGTCAGCTGATCGTTTTCCAGAAGCTCCCGGTCCTGCAGGCGCTGCCAGACCGCCTCGACCAGATTCCGGGCACGGCCGGCCTGGCGTAGATCCTGGACGAGCGTTGCCACGGTGTACAAACGCTCGGCTTCAAGCATCAGGCGGGGCCTTCCCCTGACCGGGACGAGTAGCCCTTCCTTGGCCCACGCGCGAACCGTCTTCTCGTCAACACCGAGAATCTTCGACGCGATCGTCGCCCGCACCGGCTCGGCGTGAGCGAGCAGATCCTGGACGACCTCCCGGACCGTGTTACGGGTGCCGGTCTCACGAGTACTGGCGGCCACCTCGTCCAGCCGTTGTGCCTGCTCGAACAAGAGCAGCGCAGCCCGCTCCTCGATCTCTTTTCTGCGAGGAGCCTGCACTGTGGCACCCGTCTCACAATCACTCTGCGGCGGGAGCGTCCGATGCTTTCGCTTCTTGGCCGTTCCGGCTGAAGCCTTCCGAGGCCTGACATCGGTCATGAGGATGGTTCTCCTTCCCTCTTCAGGGTACTCCCTGTTTCAGGCCCAAAACCGGGAGTCAGGCTTTGATCTTTCGGCAAGACGGGTCACCTGGCTTGACGTTGGTGCCTACCAACGCGATGTAGCCGGTGACATGGAGCGGTCAGCCAGGCAGCAGGGTGAAGGCGGTGACATGCGCGGGCCGCACCACGGAGAAGTCCCTGGTGTCCAGGGTGAACACCTCGGCGATGCGAAGACGCTCGGCGATGGCGACCACCGAGGCGTCCGCCGATCCGAGAGGAAGGTCTGAATAGCGCTCCACCAGGTCGGCGATACGGTTGAGGTCATCGTCTGTGAGATCGACCAGGGCGAAGATTCCGGATCTCAGCGAGCGCAGGAATCCGGCCTCCACCTTGGCTCCGCCGATCTTGCCGAGCATGTAGGAGACCTCACCTGCCACGAAAGCCGGAACGAGGAGTTCGCGTCGTTCTCTGCGAAACTGGTTGAACACCTCTACACAGACATCGTGCCTGCGGTCATTTCGGATGGCAGCGGCGACGATGGGGCCGGTGTCAACAACGATCACACTTCGTGACCATACCCCTGGCGCAGGAGATCCTCAGTGCGTTCGGCGATGTCGTCCCGCTCGGTGGTCACCGATCCGAACCAGGAAGGAGGCCACTCCTGACCCGACTCACCCTCACCGGAGTGGACGAGACGCAGGGTATGCGCGCGCACCTCATGGAGCTGGTCCGGCGTCAGTCGATCGACCAGCCGATGCATGTCCTCGTACTCTTCAGGAGCAGCGGTCATAGCCGGAGTCTACGCCAATCCGACTGGAAAGCACCGATCTACCAGCGCACTTGCCTCGAAGCAATGCGTTCAGGTCCTGTCGCCTGAAGCGATCGGCTTCGTCGACTCTCCGGATCGACGAAGGGACAACAGCGAGCCCGCGCTCGAAAACCGGGCGCGAGCCGTGCCGGTGAAGTCGGCGCTACCCCTCGGTCGGGGCCAGGCCCGTCTGGCAGGCGGCCCGCTCGGACGGGTCACCCAGCTTGACATTGGTGCCGCCGATGCCGCAGCGGCCACCAGGGTTCGGGAGGCTGCCGCGGTCCGGACAAGAGATCACCTGATCGGCTCCCCACCCTCGGGCTTCAGGCGTCGGTGTCCTTCGGGTGCCGGGGGGAGGCGTAGACGATCCAGACGGTGCGAGTGGCGTCATCGATGACATAGCGGACGCGCCCGCCACTGGTGACCTCGAACTCCCACTGCTCCAGGTCCCTACCGTTGTGACGATGAGTCGCGAGGTCGCCGCGTAGGCGATGTTGCCGCTCGTGATCCGCCCGTGAGCGCGGGTCGGCACGCAGTGCCTCGAAACATCGGCGTGTGTTGCCCAGGGCGTGGCGGCACAGCTCCTCCCACCCCCTGACCGCGTCACCGGTACCGAACCGGATGTCCCATTCGTCATCCGGAGGGGGGACCGTGACCCGGTCACCCCGCTTTGGGCTCACGCTGAGACCTCTACCGCCCCATAGTCGCCGCTTGTGGCCTTGCGAGCCTGGGCGTAATGGGCGGGGTCGGCCTTGATCCGAGCGGTCGCCCGCCAGCCCGCGATGACTTCCTGCGTGGTGACATCGACATCGAGTTCCGCGGCGTCGGAGAGCGCCTCCACCAGTTCGAGGGTGAAGGCGCGCAATTCGGTGGAGGTGAGGTGGCGCACCCAGGGGAAGACCTCGGGCATGGCGATGACCAGCGTGCGGGCGGTCGGATCGTGCTTGATGAGGGCGAGAAACAGGCGGGATGCCGTAGCCAGGGTCTGCTCGCGTCGATCCTCACGATCAACAGCGGTCAGGTAGAAGTCTGGGGCGTCGCGGTGAGTGACGCGTACTCGTCCGAGGCGCGCGGCGCGTTCGGCGACGGCTCGGGGGTTTCTCGACAGGTCTGAGAAGGTGACGGCGTCGGCGTTACTGCTCACCCTGCCATCGTAAGTCAGAACACATTCTGAAGTCGGTGAACCGGAGAAGGAGCTTCACACGATCGTCTCGTCGCGGATGGACGGTCAGGAAGCCTGGCGCGCCTGGTGGGCGGGCAGCTCGAACCAGACGGCCTTTCCGTACTTTCTCGTGCGCGTGCGACCGGTGCCCCAGGACCGGGACAGGGTGTCGACGAGGAACAGCCCGCGACCGTTCTCACCCTCGTCGGATTCCTCGCGCACCTGGGGGAGGGATGGATCTTCGTCCTCGACCTCGCAGCGCAGCGTGCCCTCCCGGCAGGAGAGGGTGACGACCGGTGCTCCCCGCCCGTGGAGCACGGCGTTGGTGACCAGCTCGCTGACGAGCAGTTCCGCGATGTCGCTCTCCCCCGTGCATCCCCAGTCGTCGAGCTGGGTTCGCACGAGACGCCGCGCCAGGGGCGTCGAGGAGATGGCGGGCGACAGCGTCCAGGAGACCCGCCGGACGCGCGCCGCGCGGGCGGCCCGGATCACCGGCTCGCCGAGTCCGCGCAGGAGGCGTCGCCATCCCGGCGGACGGACGTTTCCCGGTCGGGCCGGAGAGACCGGCCGGCCGGGTGCCGTCTGCTTGGTCGCGGAGCCCTGGCGCATGAGCTCAGGCCGCCTGGGCATAGGAACCCCGGTGAGCCGGGATGCTGCGTCCGTCGGGCAGAAGCTCGCCGTTGTCCTCGAACAGCACCACACCGTTGCAGAGGAGTCCCCACCCCTGCTCAGGGTGGAAGGCCACCAGGCGGGCCGCGTCGTGGTCAGGAGCGTTCGCGGATGGGCACTGAGGCTGGTGCTGACACATGGCCGTTACCTCGATCCTTGACTCTCGCGGGAGAGTCTTCGGGAGCCACCGCTTCCGGATTGACGTTCATCGTCGGCTTTTCCGGTCCGGTGAGCTGCTTTCACCCCCTACGATGCCGCGCCCGCCGCCCGCTGTCTGCGCTGGCAGCACCCGTTCCCGCCCCATGCCAACGACCCCCCTGGCATACCTGCTAACCGCAATGCCCAAGCAAAGCCCCGCCCCTGCCGACGTATTCGGCTACGAGGGGTCCTGGGCGGGGAGGATCGCGGTGCAGATCTCTCGTAGTTGGCGGAGCTGGTCGGGGGTCAGGCGGTCGAAGAGGGTCTGCCGTACGACCTCGACGTGCCCCGGGGCGGCGGCGGTGAGGGCGGCGAGGCCCTCGTCGGTGAGGATCGCCCAGCTCACGCGCTTGTCGGCGGCGCACGGCTCGCGTCGCACCCAGCCGCGTTCCTCCAGCCGTTTCACCGCGTGGGACAGGCGGCTCTGGGAGGAGTTGACCTCCGCCGCCAGCTCGCTCATCCGCATCATGCGCTCGGGCGCCTCGGAGAGCTTCACCAGCACGGCGTAGTAGGCGTGTGGCATGCCCGAGTCTCGCTGCAGCTGCCGGTCCAGCTCCTCCAGGACGAGCTGCGAGGCGGCCATGTAGGCGCGCCAGGTGCGCTGCTCGTCGTCGTCCAGCCATCGCGTCACGGGGCCATCTTACTTGAGCTCTCAATGAAACGGAGGTAATGTACTTGAGAGTTCAAGTTTTTGGGAGGAACAATGCCGGTCCAGCGACTCAACCACGCCGTTCTCTTCGTCCGCGACGTGGAGCGCAGCGTCGCCTTCTACCAGGAGGCGCTCGGCTTCAGGACGGTCATGGGCATGCCGGGCGCCGCGTTCCTTCAGGCCTCGGGATCCAGCAACGACCACGACCTCGGCCTCTTCGAGGTCGGCGCGCAGGCGGGCCCCACGGGGGCCGGGCGATCGACGGTCGGCCTCTATCACCTCGCCTGGGAGGTCGACACCCTCGCCGAACTGGAGCGGATCGCCCTCAAACTCGGCGAGCTCAACGCCCTCGTCGGCGCCTCCGACCACTCCACCACCAAGGCCCTGTACGCCAAGGACCCCGACGGGCTGGAGTTCGAGGTCTCCTGGCTCGTTCCCGCCGATCTTCTCACCGAGGAGACGCTGAACGGGCGCTCCCGCATCAAGCCCCTCGACATCGCGAGGGAGAAGGAGCGGTACGGCGCCGAGACGCGTGGCGGCCTCGGGATCTCGATCCCCGCCTGAGCACTCCTGGTGGCGCGGGGAAGAGAAGGGTGATCCGGTGAAGGCCTCCCCAGCCCTTCACCGGATCACGGACTTCGCATCCACCGACGTGCCCGCAAAGTCGGGCGATACTCCCCTTTTTCGTATTTTTTACCTATCCGTATATCCCCTCACCGGGGGTCACAGCCTGCCGAACCAGTCGCGTACGGCGTCGACCCCGCCGGTCCCGAGCGCGACCATCAGCGCGTACCGCGCCTTCGAGGGCGCCAGACCGCGGGCACCGATCGCCCCGACGCGAGCGGCGAGCCCCGCACCCAGGCGCAGTTCGTCGAACGGGGTCGCGTGGGTACGGCACCTCGACGCGACGACCACCGGGATCCCCCACTCCGTCAGCTCGGCGATCGTCGTGAAGAGCTCGACCGGCACGTTGCCCAGCCCGGTCCCCTCCAGCACGACGCCCTGTGCCCCCGCGTCCACGACGGCGGTGAGCGACGCGGGACCGATCCCCGGATAGGTCTTGATCAGGGCCACATCCGACGCGGGGTCCCCCACGAACGCGGGCGGCCGGGGCGGCGGGGCCGACAGCGGCTCGACCCGGCCGCCGACCACCCGGCCCAGCACGGGAAAGGGGCCCGACGAGAACGCCGCGACGCTCGTGGCGTCGACCTTGGTGACCCAGCGGGCCGCGTGGATCTCGTCGTTCACGCACACGACGGCCCCGGCACCGCGCAGGGCGCCATCGGCGGCGGCCGTGATGGAGGAGGCGAGGTTGCGCGGCCCGTCCGGGGACAGCTCGTCCAGGGAGCGCGTGGCCCCGGTCAGCACGATGGTTCCGCGCTCCGCCGCCCGGCCCGCGAGCAGGTCCACGAGATAGGCGGTCTCCTCCAGCGTGTCGGTGCCGTGCGTGATCACGACGCCGTCGAACCCGCGCTCCAGGATGGCCGAGCGTGCCCTGCGGGCCAGGTCCAGCATGGTCGAGGTCGACATGTCCCAGCTGGGCTCCGCCATCACGTCCTCGACCACGACGTCCGCGGTGATCGCGCCGGGCGGGAGTGCCCGCAGGAGCTCGGCCCCGGACGAGAACCCCGGGCGGCCGGGCGCGTAGGAGTAGGCGATGAGATCGCCGGTCGCCAGCAGCAGCACACGCTTCAAGGCGCGGTCCCTTCGATGGGCCGTGTTCGGGTCGCCTCCATTTATAACCCAGGACTACCCCCATTGGGGTTATCTTCGGATCATGCAATGTCGGGAGAGGTCGTCGGGGGCGGATGCCTTCGGGGCGGCTGGACGCGGAGGCGTACGAGGGCAGCCCGAAAGACCGGTGCGGGAAACCGTCAAGGGGGCCGCACCGGAAGGAACCGCTGAAGAAGCGGCACCGGAAGGGACCGCCGAGGGGACCGCACCGGAAGGGACCGCCAAGAGAACCGCTGAGGGAGCCGCACCGGAAGGAGCCGCGCCGAAGGTGGGGTTTGCCCTACCTTTTTCTGGGATACCTCGCCCCTGTGTCCCGGCCGTCCCGATCTCTACCGTGGTCGTATGACCGCCATCGAGATGACCACCCCCTGGGAGAGGATCAGCGCCCACTGGTCCACACGGACCTGGCTCCGCACCGCGCACCTGGTGGTGGGGGCACCGGTCGCCCTGCTGGGCGCGTGGACGATCCTGGCGCTGGTGGCGGCGGCGGTGCTGCTGGTGTGGACCGTGGTGGTCCCCGTGGTCGCGCTGCTGCTGTCCTTCGTGGTCGTCCGGCTGCTCACCCTGGTGCAGCGATCCCGGTTCGCCGCCTTCCTCGACGTCGACATCCTCCCGGTCGCGCGCCGCCCCCTGAGCATGAACCCGTTCAGGCGGCTGGTTCAGGAGGCGAGGACGCTGAGCACCTGGCGCCGGCTCGGATACCACCTGCTCGCCCCGCTGATCAGCGGCATCGGCGCCTTCTCCGTCGTCGGGGCGTGGGCGGGCGGCCTGGTCACCGCCGCGCTCGCCGTGCGGTACTGGGCACTGGAGGAGAGCTGGCGGAGCGTGGCGTTCGTCCTCGTCTCGGGGACCCTGTTCGTCGCGGCGCCGTGGGTGGCCCGCGGGTTCGCGCTGCTGGACGTGATCGCCGCCGAGGCCCTGCTCGGCCCCAGCCTGAGCGA
This sequence comes from Streptosporangium sp. NPDC000509, assembly GCF_042898365.1. Taxonomy (NCBI): domain Bacteria; kingdom Bacillati; phylum Actinomycetota; class Actinomycetes; order Streptosporangiales; family Streptosporangiaceae; genus Streptosporangium; species Streptosporangium sp. NPDC000509. The sequence goes on from NZ_JBIAYX010000002.1 coordinate 496,071, forward strand.
CCAGCTCGTCCAGCGGGTCGAGACGTTGCAGGAGAGCCGGGCCGAGGTGGTCGACGCCGCGGACGCCGAGCGCCGCCGCATCGAGCGGGATCTGCACGACGGCACCCAGCAGCGGCTGGTCTCGCTCGCGATGAACCTGGGCATGGCCCGCGCCACCCTCACCGACCTGCCGGAACCCGCACGCGAGGTGATCGTGCAGGCGCACGAGGAGGCGAAGCAGGCCCTCAAGGAGCTGCGCGACTTCGTCCGGGGGCTGCACCCGGCCGTGCTCAACGACCAGGGCCTGGACGCGGCGCTGTCCGGCCTCGCGGTGCGGGCGCCGTTCCCCGTACGGCTGAGTGTCGACATCGCCGAACGGGTCTCTCCCACGGTCGAGGCGGTGGCGTTCTTCGTCGTGTCCGAGTCGCTCACCAACATCGCGAAGCACGCGGGGGCGTCCTGCGCCGAGGTCGTCGTCGAACGCGTCGGTGACCGCCTCCACGTCTCCGTCGGCGACGACGGCCACGGCGGCGCGGACCCCGACGCCGGGACCGGCCTGCGCGGCCTGGCCCGCCGGGTCGGCTCGGTGGACGGCATCCTGTACGTCGACAGCCCGCTCGGCGGGCCGACGACGATCAGAGTGGAGCTGCCGTGCGCGTAGTGCTCGCCGAGGACTCGGTGCTGCTGAGGGAGGGGCTCGTCCGCCTGCTCGGCTCGGCGGGCATCGAGGTCGTGGCCGCGGTGTCCGACGCCGAAGGGCTGCTGCGCGCCGTGGACGAGCACGTCCCCGACCTCGTCGTCACCGACGTGCGGATGCCGCCCTCGCACACCGACGAGGGCCTGCGCGCGGCGCTCGTGCTGCGCCGCCAGCGGCCGACGCTCGCGATCCTCGTGCTCTCCCAGTACGTCGAGGAGCGCTACGCCACCCAGCTGCTGTCCACCGCGACCAGCGGGGTCGGCTATCTGCTCAAGGACCGGGTGGCCGACGTCGAGGAGTTCCTCGACGCGCTGCGCCGGGTCGCCGCCGGAGGCACCGCCCTCGATCCCGAGGTGGTCGCCCAGCTGCTGCTGCGCAGGCACAGCGACCCGCTGGACCGGCTCACCCGCAGGGAGCACGAGGTGCTCTCGCTGATCGCGGAGGGCCGCTCCAACACCGGGATCGCCGAGGCCCTGGTGGTGTCGGAGAGCGCGGTCGGCAAGCACATCAACAACATCTTCACCAAGCTCGATCTCTCCGGCGCCGACAAGGACCACCGCCGGGTACTCGCCGTCCTGCGATTCCTGAGGGTTTGAAAGCATGCCGACAAGAAACAACGTGCGGATCGCCTGGCTGGTCGCGGGCGGCGCGCTCACCGCGCTCGCCGTCGCCTTCACCGCCATAGGGGCGTGGGCCGAGATCACGGCGCCCCGCCGGACCACCGAGACCACGATGCGCTCCTGGGCGCTCACCGCGCCGGGGATCGTCGTGGAGAGCGCGAGTCACGTCAACATCTCGGTCGTACCGGGGGCGGTGAAGCGGCTGGACCTGGAGCGGATGCTCTTCTGGACCCGGGATCGGCCCGTGGTCACCGAGGAGTGGGACGGGCGGACGCTCAGGCTCGACGTCCGCTGCCCCGGCGGCGACCGTCCCGGTGACCCCGTCTGCCAGGCCGACTACACCCTGCGCGTACCCGCCGCCACCGACGTCGAGGTGAAGTCCCGCCGCTTCGGGACCCTCATGGCGAGCGACATCGACGGTGACCTGCGCCTCTCCACCACCGTGGGCGACGTGATCGTGGAGGGCACGAAGGGCGATCTGTGGGCACGGACGCGGACGGGGGACGTGATCGGCATCGACCTCGGGTCCACGAAGGCCGACGTCGAGACCGTTACGGGAGACGTCGACCTGGGGTTCACGGTCCCGCCCGGCGACGTCGGCGCCGTGGCGAGGACGACCGGCGACGTGAGGGTGAGGGTGCCGGACGGAGAGGAGTACCGGGAGGGCTACGACGTGCGGACCGGCCCGGGGCACGCGGTCGTCGAGGTGCGGCGCGACCCGGCCGCACCTCGTCGGATCACCGCTCTGACCGGGAGCGGCGCGCTGCACATCTTCCCGTTCTGACCTATCCCCCTGGCCGGAAAAGGACGAACCGTACACCCTTCCCGTCCTGGTTTCCCCTCTCCCCTTAGAGTGGGAGCGTTCCCACGCATTGGGGGAACCCTCTCGACGCCGGGCCGCGACCGTGCTCATGATGGCGGTGGAACGCTTCCACCGACCGGGACGACGGCGACCCGCCACCCCGCGCGTTCCGGCAGTCGCGAGAACCGACGGGGGGTTTTCGAAGCATGACCGTAACGACCATCTCGGCCCGGGGCGAGACCCTGGCCTTTCCCCAGGGCTTCGTCTGGGGGGCGGCGACCGCCGCCTACCAGATCGAGGGCGCCGTGCGAGAGGGCGGGCGCGGCCCGTCGATCTGGGACACGTTCTCCCGCACGCCCGGAAGGATCGCCGACGGCCACACCGGCGACGTGGCCTGCGACCACTACCACCGTTACGCCGACGACGTCCGGATGATGGCGGAGCTGGGCCTCGGCGCCTACCGGTTCTCGGTCGCGTGGCCCAGGATCCAGCCGTCGGGCTCCGGGCCCGCCGTCGCCGACGGGCTCGACTTCTACGACCGGCTGGTGGACGAGCTGCTCGCGGCCGACATCGCGCCGTACGTGACGCTCTACCACTGGGACCTCCCCCAGGCGCTGGAGGATCGGGGCGGGTGGACCAACCGCGACACCGCCTACCGCTTCGCCGACTTCGCGCGCATCATGCACGACCGGCTCGGCGACCGCGTCGGGACGTGGATGACGGTGAACGAGCCGTGGGTGTCGGCGGTGCTGGGGTACGGCATCGGCATCCACGCGCCGGGCCGCGCGTCGGCGGCGGAGGCGTTCCGCGCCTCCCACCACCTCCTGCTCGCCCACGGGCTGGGCGCCCAGGTGCTGCGCGAGGCGGGCGCCCGCGAGATCGCCCTCACCCTGAACCTCACGCCGGTGATGACGCCCGGCCAGGTGAACGACCCCGACCTCGTCCCCTCCGCCGAGGACGCCGAGGCGGTGGAGCGGATCGACTGCCTCATCAACCGGCAGTTCCTCGACCCCGCCCTGCGCGGGAAGTATCCCGACCCGGCGCTCGCCATCATGGAACGCATGGGCGGGATCGACCACATCCGCGACGGCGACCTCGAAACGATCAACCAGCCCGTCGACCTGCTCGGGATCAACTACTACACCCCCTGCGTCGTACGGTCCCGGCCGGGCGAGCCCGCCAACGCCGCCTACCCCGGCAGCGAGGACATCCTGTTCAGCGGCACCCACGCCCCGACGACGGCGATGGGCTGGGCGATCGTGCCGACCGGGCTCTCCCAGCTGCTCACCCGGCTCTCGCGCGACTACCCCGAGGTCGGCCTGCTCGTCACCGAGAACGGTGCCGCCTTCGACGACGTGGTGGAGGACGACCGCGTGCACGACGCCGACAGGACCGGCTTCTTCGAGGGCCACCTGAGGGCGGCGCACGCCGCGATCGAGGCCGGCGCCGACCTGCGCGGTTTCCTGGTCTGGTCGCTGATGGACAACTTCGAGTGGGCCGAGGGCTACCACAAGCGCTTCGGGATCGTGCACGTCGACTTCGAGACGCAGCGTCGGCTGCCCAAGGACAGCGCGCTGTGGTACCGCGAGGTGATCCGGCACAACGGGCTGCACCGCGAGCGCGCCAAGCGTCCCACCCTGGAGGCGGTCGCGGCCCGCGCGGGCGTGTCGAGGTCGACCGTCTCCCGGGTGATCAACGGTGAGGGCACGGTCAGCGACGAGTTCCGCGCCATCGTGATGAACGCCGTGAACGAGCTGGGCTACGTCCCCAACTCGGCGGCCCGCAGCCTGGTGACCCGGCGCACCGACTCGATCGCGCTCGTCGTCGTCGGCTCCCCCGCCTCGGTCAGGGCCGACGACCCGCTGTTCTCCGCGACCGTCCGCTCGGTCACCGGGGAGCTGGAGGAGTCGGGCAAGCGCGTCACCCTCATGCTCGCCGACTCGGCGGCCGGTCGGCTCCGGGTGGAGCGGTACGCCGCCTCGGGGCACGTCGACGGGGTGGTGCTCGTGTCCACCCGGGGCAGCGACCCGCTGCCCGCCGCGCTGGCTCGCACGGGCGTCCCCGTCGTGTCACTGGGCAGGTCCGCGATGGAGACGCGGATCTCGTACGCCGACATCGACAACGTGGGCGGTGCCGCCTCGGCGGTGAGGCACCTCCTCGACCGGGGACGGCGGCGGATCGCCGCGATCTCCGGGCCCCCGGACGCGATCGGCGCGGGGGAGCGGCTTGAGGGATACCGCAAGGCGCTGCGCGACACCGGGCACCGGTCGATCATCGCCGTCGGCGACCTCACCCTCGCCTCGGGCGCGGAGGCCATGCGCCAGCTCCTGCGCGACGATCCGGCGCTCGACGCGGTCTTCGCGGTGGGCGACCTGATGGCGATCGGCGCCCTGCGGGTGCTGAGCGAGTCGGGACGGCGGGTGCCGCACGACGTCGCGATCGTGGGGTTCGACGACATCGAGGCCGCCTCCTACACCGTGCCCGCGCTCACCACGGTGCGCGTGCCCACGAAGGACCAGACACGGGTGGCGGTGCGCCTGCTTCTCCGCCAGATCGACGGCGGGCCCATGTCGTCGACGATCCTGCCCACGGAGCTGGTCGTCCGGGAGTCCACCTGAGCTGTTCGAGACGCCAGACGTACCCGACGCGCTGACCGCGAGCCGCGTCCGGCGGCCCGCGCTCCGGACGCGCCTCGCGGACCGGCCGCGGCTCGCGGACCGGGGGCGGCTCGCGGACCGGGGGCGGCTCGCGGACCGGGGGCGCGGGGACGCGGGCGGGAGGCCCGACGGTCAGCCGGGGGTCTGGAGGAGGACCTTGCGCTCGTCCGCGGTGAGCTCGCGGACGGTGCGGTCGCGGGCGAGCTCCAGAACCTCCTCCATCGGGCCGCACACGTCGCACCGCCAGACCCGGACGGTGGCGTCGCCGTGCGTGGTGACCAGGTGGCGGCCGTCGCGCCCGAACCCCACGCTCTCGACAGAGGCGCCGTACCCCTGGAAGACCACGGGCTCGCCTCGGCCCGCGGCCGTCCAGATCCTGACGGTGTTGTCGTTGCCACTGCTCGCCACGTGCAGCCCGTCGGGACTGAAGGACACGCTCCACACCAGACCCTGATGCCCGCGCAACACCACCGGCTCGCCGCGTCCCGAGACGTCCCACACCCGGACCGTGCCGTCGTTGCCACTGCTCGCCACGTGCAGCCCGTCGGGACTGAAGGACACGCTCCACACCAGACCCTGATGCCCGCGCAACACCACCGGCTCGCCGCGTCC